>JAFRWN010000011.1 GCA_017437965.1 Lachnospiraceae bacterium | reverse complement strand
TGCAAAAATGAAGGATAGATTGGGGCTGTTGGGTGGTCCTGACGGCCCTTTTAGACGCATGAACCAGCTAAAAACTATTCTAGCATAAAAGAAACGCGATTTTGGAGTCATTTCCAAAATCGCGTTTGTCTTCAGTCTGAAAGCCACCCTGACGGGTGGCTTTTTTCGGGAGTTAATATCAAGTTTTTGCTATTACAGGTGCAGTACCCTCTCCTTGATCTCCTGGGTTCTGCCCTGGTTCCAGAACTGGGTTCCGATGTAGCCGCAGGTACGGCGTGCCACATTCATCTTGTTCTGGTCGGTGTTGCCGCAGTTCGGGCATTTCCAGATCAGCTTGCCATGGGCATCGTTTACGATCTCGATCTCACCTGTGTAACCGCATTCCTGACAGTAATCGCTCTTGGTGTTGAGCTCAGCATACATGATATTATCATAGATATACTGCATTACTGAAAGAACTGCCTCTATATTATCGCTCATGTTCGGAACCTCAACGTAGCTGATCGCACCGCCGGGTGAAAGTGCCTGGAATTCGGACTCGAATTTCAGCTTCTCGAAAGCATCGATCTGCTCGGTAACATGGACATGATAGCTGTTTGTGATATAATTCCTGTCGGTAACGCCCGGAATGATTCCGAAACGCTTCTGCAGAGCCTTTGCAAACTTATAGGTTGTGGACTCGAGCGGAGTTCCGTAAATCGAGAAGTCGATGTTGGTCTCTGCCTTCCACTTTGCACATGCTGCATTGAGTCTCTTCATTACTTCAAGTGCGAAGGGCTTGCCCTCGTTATCGGTATGGGACTTTCCGGTCATGTATTTGGTACACTCATAGAGACCTGCATAGCCAAGGGAAATAGTAGAATATCCGTTGTAAAGCAGGGCATCAATCTTCTCGCCCTTTTCAAGTCTTGCGAGTGCTCCGTACTGCCAGAGTATAGGTGCAACATCGGAAGGAGTTCCCTTAAGACGGTTGTGGCGGCACATAAGTGCACGGCGGCAAAGATCAAGTCTCTCGTCAAGTATTGCCCAGAAACGGTCCATGTCACGCTCTGATGAGCATGCCACGTCAACAAGGTTTATGGTAACAACGCCCTGGTTGAAACGTCCGTAATATTTGTGCTTGCCTGGCTGATAGTTCTTTGCATGTGCGATATTGGGCACGCCGGCTTCTGTGAAGCGGTCCGGCGTAAGGAAGGAACGGCAGCCCATGGGAGTATAAACATCGCCCTTGAGCTCGAGCATCACCTTCTCGGAAATGTAATCGGGAACCATTCTCTTTGCGGTACACTTTGCAGCCAGCTCGGTGAGGTACCAGTACTTGCTGTCCTTGCGGATGTTGTCTTCCTCGAGAACATAGATAAGCTTCGGGAATGCGGGAGTGATATATACGCCCTTCTCATTCTTTACGCCGAGTATTCTCTGGTTGAGCATTTCCTCGATGATGAGAGCAAGGTCATCCCTTGTCCTGCCTTCGGGTGCCTCATCGATGTACATGAATACGGTGATGAAGGGAGCCTGGCCGTTTGTGGTCATCAGGGTGATTACCTGATACTGGATCATCTGGCAGCCTCTCTTTATTTCGTCAAGCACGCGGATTTCAGCAATCTTGTTGATCTCTTCCTCGGTGTAGCTCTTTCCGATCGCTTCGAACTCTTCCCTTACCTGAGCCTTGAACTTGTCACGTGAAAGCTGTACAAAAGGAGCAAGGTGGGCAAGTGAAATGCTCTGTCCGCCGTACTGTGAGCTTGCGATCTGGGCAATGGCCTGGGTTGCAACGTTACATGCAGTCGAAAAGCTCTTGGGCTTCTCGATCATTGTCTCGGAGATGACCGTTCCGTTCTGGAGCATGTCCTCAAGGTTTACGAGACAGCAGTTATGCATGTGCTGTGCAAAATAGTCCGCATCATGGAAATGGATGATACCCTTCTCATGAGCCTCTACGATATCTGCGGGGAGAAGGAATCTCTTGGTAATGTCCTTGGAAACCTCTCCTGCCATATAATCACGCTGTACGGAATTGACTGTAGGATTTTTGTTTGAATTTTCCTGCTTAACCTCTTCATTGTTGCACTCGAGGAGGCTCAGGATCTGCTGGTCTGTGGAATTCGACTTACGGATAAGCGCTCTTCTGTAACGATATGTAATGTAGTTTCTTGCTATGGTATAGGCCTGATACTTCATCAGCTGGTTCTCTACCATATCTTGTATTTCCTCTACGCTTGCGGAACGGCTCATTTCACGGAGATTGCGCTCAACTTTGTCCGCGATAGCCTCGATTTCCTTCTCGGAAAGCTTCTCTGAATCCTTTACGCTGTTGTTGGCTTTCCTTATTGCTTCAATGATTTTCTCAATGTCAAAACCGGCTTCTGCGCCGCTTCTTTTGATGATTTTCATTTTCTACCTCAATTCCGGGTTTTTGCTTGTATACCCCTATATATTGTGTTTTATATCCTTGACTGTACCAAAATGCGGTACAGATATCATTATACCACAAAATTTTATTTTGCCAAGCCCCAATTTCAAGATTTTGTAAAAAAATAAAAGTCACCACAAAATGTAGTATTTTCTGACAATACTTTTTGTAGTGACTCCGTTTCTGAAACAAAATGCTTTATTCTAAGCTAATACCCTGCTGCATGCTACTGCAAGCGCTCCGGGTCCGATATGACAGGACACCGATAACGACAAAGGATGTTTTATTAATTCATAATCCACATTCGGAAATGCCTGCTTGATTTCTTCTTCGAAAATCAAGCTTTCCGAGATATCCTTGGTATAGGCAATGTAGATTTTCATCTTGCCTTCTTCATCAAACTCCTTGAAGCGTCCTTCAAAATCCTGCTTCAACGCCTTGATCATGTCTTTCTTTGCGGATTTCATCCCGCGGGCCTTTGAATACTGGTCAAGCTTGCCACCCTGTATCTGAAGCACAGGCTTGATATTAAGTATCGTCGCGATGCCGGCTGCAGCCGCCGTCACTCTTCCGCCTTTTTTGAGATATTCCATGGTGTCGACGGAAATGTAGATACTCGAATCCAGCTTGGTCTTCTCAAGAAGGTTCTTTATTTCTTCTCCACCCATTCCCTGCTCTGCAAGTCTTTTGGCATCCATGACCGACTGATACATGGTTACGGAAATTCTCTGGTTATCAACCACAAAGACCTTGCCTGCATAGTCATCATCCCTTGCAAGCATTATGGCATTCTCACAGGTCGAACTCAGTCCGCTTGACATCGGAATATGTACTATCTCGTCATAGTCCTTGAGAAGCGTATCCCACCTTTCCATCACATCACCCGGTGAAGGCTGGGAAGTATGGACATTAACGCCCATCTCAAGAAAATTGTAGAACTGCTCCTGAGTGATGGTAACATCCTCATAGTAGAGCTTTTCATTAATATAGACAGGCATCGGAAGAACACTGACGCCTAGTTCCTTCGCCATGTCCTGGGTTATTCCTGAATTACTGTCGGTTAAAATTGCGACCTTTGCCATTCCGGGATCCTTCCTCAAAAAAATTTACACTTGATTTTACCATGAAATCCAAAATAATTCAACAATTAGTTATTATTATTGGCAGATTCGAGCACTTCCTTAAGCTTTCCGGTATCAACCTTAACATTCATATTTCCGTTCAGGTTCTTACTTGAAAAGCCTGAGTATGAATAGTAGTTTACGTACATATTCGAACCGTCATGATCCGAGCTTCCCGCTGCCTCGTAATCAACACATTCAAATATCTTAGCAAGGAATTCCTTTGCATCGTTCCCATAGAGATTTCCGTAGATATCATGATACGGAAATTCAGCATTATCCGCTTCATAATAATAAAATTCAGCATTATCCGCTTCATAATAATATTCCGCATCGTCCGGTGTGGCGTTAATATTCTTCGGTGTGGCGTTATTATTCTTCTCCGGAATCCACTCTCCGTAGCTACCATGAACATTTACGCTTTCAGCACCCTTTTTCGTCATCTCCACGGAGAAATATATTTCAGAACCGAATTCCGCTACGTAAAGCTCAATGCTTCCGCCACCCTCCTTCGGAGCACCTTCCTTTATATATTTTTCCATCTTTTTGAAGGCATCGACATTCTCTTCATATGCAAATTCGGCATAAAGGTCGTAGGTTTCAGGCATTATCTGGCTGATAATACTGAGAGAATCGCTGTATGTTTTGATTCCTTCGTAACCAACGATGCCAAGAGAATACTCTGCTCCCAGACTTTCACCACGATTAAGTCCCTTAACCAGCATCTTTTTTTCATCGCTTAGCTTACCATATTCTTTTAAGAAGCAGTCCCATATTTTTTCGTTATGCCTTTTCTCATTGAAGCAGTCGATATAGCACTTTTCCGGAAGCTTAAGAGCTGCTTCTTTCCACTCGCTGTTTTCCTGAATGAGCGCGTCAAGCTTTGCGTTGTCCTCATTATCGAGTGAAATCCATCTGACGTTTTCGCTGCCGTCGGTATAGCCTATTACAAATGGAGTGGACGTTCTTCCCATGACCCATCCGTCCTCACCGTTTTTCGCACGTTCAGCCTGGTTTTCATAGCCCTTGGCTATCAGGCTCTTGATCTCGGAATCCGTAAACTTGATGTTTTTTCTCATCAGTGCGGCATATGAAGCCTGACCATAGTAATTATAGTCTTCCGAATCATATAACTTGACATATTTGATTTCCTCAGGATTAATCTTCTTGTTAAGAACGGCATTCGATGAAATCAGGATTATAAGATAATAAGCCAGCGTCAAGGCTGCCACTATTCCCAGCCTCGGCAGGCTTTTTATTATTTTTTTAATGCTCTTACTGTAAATTGCTTCATATAATACAAATACCATAAATCCTATGAAGCAGAAGAAAAGGAAGGCAAAGATTTCATAATCATCACTGCTTCCCTCTTCCGTAAAGTAGATTGAAACCGCAGCGAAGAAAAAGATGATCGAGTAGCTGATCTGAAGTACGGCATCAAGTATCCTGTTCGGTACGGCATTTTCTGCAGTCTCGGATTTTCTGATGCAGAAGAGCCATGCGCCAGCCACAACCAGTATCATGCCGACTATCGCAGAGCATACCATTCCGGGCACGAAGGCAAAAGCCTCCTCGGTGGAGGACATGCTCATATCTCCGTTTATTACCAGGCTGTAGACCAGACTGTATTTATAGGAAAAAAATTTAACCGCTGAAGTCACGATAAGACCGGTTTTCTGATAAACCGACTCAAGCGCAAGATAAAAGATTGCACGCGGAAGGAATACTATCATCAGTCCGACCATTGCGGCAAGCGATTTCTTTCCCGTGACGCTTGATGAAACAAGGACAGCGCCACTCACCATCAGCATCAGAATAAAATGTACCAAGAGGCTTAAGAAAAAGAAGGATGGTTTCATCACAACCACCGGATCTACCGCATAGATAAGCGACACTCCGCCAAGCGTTAACACAAGGCCGAGAGCATACCAGAACAGGATGACCGCAAGGTTTGAAAAATATATGGTCTGGCGTTTGAAAGGCAGGGCATGATAGAAATCCGAGCTTCCTCTTTTGAACAGGAAGCCGAAAAGTTTCAGCGGAATAAGAACCGCAAAAATCAGGCAAACATAGGGAAGTACCTGCGCCATCTCGGAAATCGAGATCAGTTCGGTTGCCGCATCCCTTTCCTGCAAATGACCGATCAGCTTGACCGCCGGATAAAAGCAGCTCACAAGAAAAGCCACGGAAACGAAGAATATTCCCATGCCCCTGGTCTGCCTTAAACTTTCTTTGAAAAAATGTCTGTCAAAATACATGCTGTTACTCTGCTCCCTAATTCATCAGAACATCCTTGAAGGCATAGCCTAAGGCTTCCATTTCATAAACAAATACTTCCTCAAGCGAAAGAGGCAGCACATCCACAAGCAAAGGGTCAAGCGCCTCGACCTTCGGAACAACACTTTCCTTGTCTCCGCGGACGATAAAGCTTGCAACCCTGCCCTTTATATTGAAATCAAGTATATCGATGCCTTCAAATTTAGAACGGTCGAAAGGCTCGGAAAATGCTACCTGGATCTTGAACAGCGAGGTCTTAAGGTTTCCGACTTCACTTTCAAAAATAACGCCACCCTTATGAAGAAGGGTCAGCTGGTCACATATATCCTCAAGCTCGCGGAGCGAATGGCTCGTGATCACAACCGTAATCTTTCTTGTTTTGGCATCCTCTATTATCTCATCCTTTACCAGCTTTCTTTTAACGGGATCAAGACCGTCAAAGGTCTCGTCGAAGAAAAGATACTGAGGTTTACATGACAGTGCAAGTATGGTTGCCGCCTGACGTTTCATACCTTTACTGAAGGTTGAAATACTTGCCTTGGGGTCAAGACCGAAGCGTTCGGTAAGAAGCGTAAATCTGTCATCATCAAAGCTTTCATAGTACTGCCTGTACATTTTGGCCATACGGAGCATGTTGGCACCCGGAAGGAAGAAGAGCTCATCCGGCACATAGAAGAATTTTTTCTTGGCATTCGGATTGTTCCATACATTCTCGCCGTCTATCTCGACGGTTCCGCCTTCAGCCTGATATATTCCGGTTATCATGCGCAGAAAAGTAGACTTTCCGGCACCGTTGCTGCCGATAAGTCCGTAAATACATCCTTCCGCGATTTCGGTATTCATGTTGTTAAGCGCCGTGAATTTATCAAAATGCTTTGACGCATTGGTAACCTTTATCATTAAATGATTCCTCGCTCCTTTACAAAATGGTATATTGCACCGAGGATTAGTTTAGCATAAGAAAAAAATGATGTAAACAGGCTTAAGAAGTTCTTAATAGTTATTAAAGAAATCTAAAGAAAATGCGAAAAGCCCCAGCCTCGGCATTAAGCCGAAACCAGGGCCCCGAAACCATAGTTTAATTTTCACTGCTTATTCAAGCGGTGCTCCGCAGCCACCACAGAATTTCTTTCCAACTGCGTTCTCTTCGCCACATGCAGGACATATTGTGATGCCCTTGATTGCTCTGATCTGTGCCTCAAGATCAGCAATCTTCTCTTCTGCAGCACTTATTTTCTCAAAATTCTCTGCATCCTCTTCAGCGGGTGCATCCTTATACTTCTCATAGTAAGCTTTTCCAAGCTCTACATATATCTGGGTGAGTTCTTTCTTTGCTGAACTCTTCTGGGATTTAAGCTTGGTAACATCTGTAAGCTTCTTGCCCTTATCAACTGCGCTTTTAGTAGTCTTTGTGAGGGTTTCTTTAATATCGTCCAATATTGCCATAGTAAAGTCCTTTCCGCATATTAAAATATGCCTTTTGTTATTTATAAGTATATATTACATAAAAATTTTTTTCAAGCTTTTTATTTTGGGATTTGGGCAAGAATGTTTACAATGCAAATTTTTTATGCTATAATGACGTCAAATGCGACTTTCGCATATTTTATCGCGGACTTATGTTCAAAAATATGGAGGTTAGAAAATGGATTTTATCAAATCGATCTTTCCTTTGTCCTTCGGTGCAAAGGATAACAGCTCTTTCGTTACACTCCTGATCATCTGCATCATCGGTATGGTTGGCTGCAGTGTGATCGGCTGGCTTGTAGGCTTTGTTCCCGTGATCGGATTTTTGGCAAGAATAGTTCTCTGGATTGCAGATACCTATTTCTTCATCACTCTTATCATCGGAATTCTGGTTTACCTTAAAGTATTGAGTTAGGTTTTAAATCTTTTAAGAGCAAACAGTAAAAAAAAATCCTGCCGCTAAGCGACAGGATTTTTTATGTCATAATTTGAGTTTCAATTATGCGCGCTTCTTAGATGTAACAACTACACCGCCAAGAGCGATAAGAGCAAGAGCTGCAAGAACTGCAACGCTTGTAGCATCACCGGTCTTAGATGCGCTATCATCTGCTGCTGAAGATGACTCAGCTGCTGCTGAAGATGACTCAGCTGTTGCTGATGAAGACTCAGCAGGAGCTGCTGAACCAGTAATTTCTACATTAGCTTCGATTGTCTTGCCTTCGTTTACCCACCATGTCTGGAGCTGAATGATCTTCTTGCCACTCTCGTTAGCGATTACGTCTGCACTAAGTACTTCTACTTCATCTTCATATGCAGCGCCCCACTGGATCTGCTTCCAAGCTTTATCTGCGCCCTTCTCTTCACCAGTAGCAACATCGTTCCAGCCAATACCACCGTTACTTCCGTCGTCGTCATCTTCAAAAGTAAAGGTAAAGGTAACTTTCTCGGCATCGGTTACATCAACTTCGATAGTATCCTTGTTATCACCATCGATTGTGTACTTTTCAGCAGTAACAACACCAAGGGTCATAACTGCAGCTGCTGCAATTGCAACAACTTTTGTGAATAACTTTCTCATAAAAAATCCTCCTTATAAGGTATAAAGTATTATTCTTTGTAATGATATCACACTTTTTTCATAATTTCTATATGCAATATTACTAGTAATTAGTTGCTATTTTTGTTAACTATTACCAAAATAAAGGGATGCCCACACTTAGTATGGACATCCCAGACATTCTTTTAGTTTAATTGTTTAAAAGACTATCTATTAAGCTCTTTTCTTGCTGGTAACAACTACACCACCGAGAGCGATAAGAGCGATAACTGCAAGAACTGCAACGCTTGTAGCATCACCGGTCTTTGTTGCGGTGTCATCAGCTGTTGAAGAAGATGACTCTTCTACTGAAGATGATGAAGACTCAACAGCGGGAGCTGCGGGTTCGGGATAAGGCTTGTTAGCTGTCACATAAACGATAGTGCCTTCAGCTGCAACCTGGCAATTTCCACCTACGGTGTAACCGGTTCCATCTTCGAAATCCTTCTTCTCGCCACCCTTAGCAGTCCAATCAGCTACAGGAATAGAGATAACATATTCAGTCTGACCTTCTGTTGCAAGAATTGCAAGATCATCCTTGGATGTATCGCCGAACTTTGCAACAAGAGTACCTGCATCTACAGCCGCAGGGATAACAACCTTGATATCCATTGTTGCGCAAGCATCCTCATCATTTGAGAAGTCTGCCTGAACCCAAGATCCACCCCAGTCTTTTTCAGCTTCCATAACAAGTTCTGTGTCAGTACTACTACCATTGTCATCAATACCCCAGCCGCTATTGCTTACTGAAAATGCAAAAGCACTTGAGATTAATGTAGCAACTGAAATAGCAACAGTTGCAAGTTTAGTAAACTTTCTCATGAAAAAGTCCTCCTAAAAAATTTTTTAGATATAATCATTATAGCATCGGGTGTTTTTTTGTCAAGATTTTTTTTGTATATTTTGTTAATTATTTAAGATTATTTAACTATATTAAGAAGTGTTTTTTAGTAAAATTGTATAAAAACTATCATTTTTCGTATAAAGATATCATTTTATTAAAATACGCTCCTGTAATAAAGAAGATCCATGACCTAAGCCATGGATCTTCTTTCGCTTATTATAGCTTTCTGCCGGCAACCGGACTTGAACCGGTACGGGTTTTACCCCGGGGGATTTTAAGTCCCCTGCGTCTGCCTATTCCGCCATGCCGGCAAACGTCAGAAGGAGGGGCCCGCCGCAAAGCGGTGGGAAGATTCCTTATGACACGGGCTCATCACCGCAGGTGATGGGATAAACGTTGATAGGAGGGGCCCACGAAGTGGGAAGTCCCTGTCAACTATGAGCACGCGAATTTGCGAAGCAAATTTATAAATCGCGTGCGAATCAACAAACGTTATAATGAGGGGCCCACCCCTCTTACTCCTAATAAAAAGAATGGGGCCTACAGGGCTCGAACCTGTGACCCTCTGCTTGTAAGGCAGATGCTCTCCCAGCTGAG
>JAFRWN010000127.1 GCA_017437965.1 Lachnospiraceae bacterium | reverse complement strand
GTGAGGAGAAAGACTCATTTGATGTAGAGCTTACAGATGTAGGTGGAGCAAAAGTTAAGGTTATCAAGGTTGTTCGTGAGGTAACAGGCCTTGGACTTAAAGAAGCAAAAGACCTCGTTGACGGTGCACCGAAGGTTGTTAAAGAGGGTGCTTCAAAAGAAGAGGCAGAGCAGATCAAAGAGAAGCTCGAAGCAGAAGGAGCAAAGGTTACACTCAAGTAATCAACCCCAAAATCATAAAACAATCAGGCGGGCAGCGGTAGCTACCCGCTTTTTTAATCAAAACTCTGATTGGATCAGCATTTCCCTAAATCGTTCCGCAAGTATGCAAGTGTTTACCGGAATACACGAAAATAGCATAGGAATGGTGTTATGTACCTGCGATTTTCACGCAGGAAACCCTGAAATATTTCCATATCTAAAAAAATCAAAAAAATTCTTGACATCGCTCTTGATTTGTGTTATTGTTTAGGTTGCACTACTGTGTAGAGTAGGGTTGTTTGCCCTGCGCGAAGTTGCAATTCTGAATAAACAAGGAGCGTACCTTCATGGAAAAGAACAGAATCCGCCCTGTAAAGGTGGGCAAAAACGTCAGGATGAGTTATTCCAGACAACGAGAGGTTTTGGAAATGCCGAACCTTATTAAGGTTCAGACAGATTCGTACAAGTGGTTTCTTGAAGAGGGGCTTCGCGAAGTATTCCGAGATATTTCCCCAATTGCTGACTTCAACGGCAATTTAAGTCTTGATTTCGTAGATTTCGAGCTTTGTCGTGATGATGTCAAGTATTCAATTGAAGAGTGCAAGGAAAGAGATGCTACTTATGCAGCACCTCTTAAGGTTAAAGTGCGCCTTCTGAACAGGGAAACAGAGGAGATCAGCGAGCACGAGATATTCATGGGAGACCTTCCGCTTATGACGAAAACAGGAACATTTGTCATAAACGGTGCTGAACGTGTTATAGTCAGTCAGCTTGTGCGTTCACCGGGAATATACTACGGTATAGCGCATGACAGGATTGGAAAAGAGCTGTATTCAGCTACCGTTATTCCAAACCGCGGAGCCTGGCTTGAGTATGAGACGGATTCATCGGATGTCTTCTATGTTAAAGTAGACAGAAACAGAAAAGTTCCGATCACTGTTCTTATCAGATCTCTTGGTGTGGGATCAAATGAAGAGATTATAGAGATGTTCGGAGATGAGCCAAAGATCATGGCGAGTCTCGAAAAGGATCCTTCTCAGAATACTGATGAGGGTATTCTTGAACTGTACAAAAGGTTGAGACCCGGCGAGCTTCTTTCAGTTGAGAACGCCGAGAGCCTTTTTAATGCAATGTTTTTCGATGTGAGAAGATATGATCTTGCAAAAGTCGGAAGATATAAATTCAACAAAAAGCTTTCATTTAAGAGCAGACTTGCCGGTCAGACACTTGCAAGAGATGCGGTAAATGAAGAAACAGGTGAGGTTGTTGCCGAGGCAGGAACCGTGCTTACCGAGGAAAAAGCGCTTGAGATACAGAATGCTGCTATTGCCAGCGTGTTTATCGCGACCGAAGAGGGACGCGAGGTCAAGGTTCTTTCCAATATGATGGTTGATCTGCTTTCGTTTTTGCCGAAGGCCGATCTTGAGGACCTCGGAGTTACAGAGGATGTTTACTATCCTGTGCTCAAAAAGATCCTTGATGAAAACAGCAAAAAAGAAGATATCTACGCTGCTATCAAAAGGAGCATACCTGAGCTTATTCCGAAGCATATCACCAAAGAGGACATTTTTGCTTCGATCAACTACAACATGCACCTTGAGTATCATATAGGAAATGATGACGATATCGATCACCTTGGTAACCGTCGTATCCGTGCGGTAGGTGAGCTTTTGCAGAACCAGTACCGTATCGGTCTTTCCCGTATGGAACGTGTTGTCAGGGAGCGTATGTCGACACAGGATATAGAGGGTATCTCGGCACAGTCTTTGATCAATATCAAGCCTGTGACTGCAGCTGTCAAAGAATTTTTCGGAAGTTCACAGCTTTCACAGTTTATGGATCAGAACAATCCTTTGTCAGAGCTTACCCACAAGAG
>JAFRWN010000010.1 GCA_017437965.1 Lachnospiraceae bacterium | reverse complement strand
GCACGGATCAAATATGACTTCGCACGCCGTCGGTCCGTGTACGGACCGGTACATTCAGGAATTGTCCTGAATTTAAATTCTTCCCCGGATCAAAATGTGAGGAGGGACGGTATAAAATGAATGAAAAAAACGAAATGAATACCGAACCCTCCCTTCTTGATCTTCTGGGTCTTAAAGAAAGCTGGGAGGAGTTTTATCAGTATAAAACATCCCTTGTTTGTTCAAAAAGAGAAAAAAAGGAGCTGGAAAAATTCATTTTGTCCGGTTCTTATCTTGATGTCTGCGAAAAAATCAAGAACGGCAAAGGACTGTCTTTTCCTAAAAAATCGGTTATCAGCAAATTAAGCAGCAATAAAAAAAGAATTGTATATACTTATCCGCCCGAAGAAAACACGGTACTTAAATTACTGACATGGATAGTGCTCAGGTATTTTGACTATCTGTTTTCCGATGGGCTTTTTTCTTTCAGACCGCAAAAAACGGCAAAGCTTGCCATAAGGCGTCTTCAGTCGGAAAAGGAACTCTTTAAGTTTCATGCCTATAAGCTCGACGTAAGCAATTACTTTAATTCGGTACCTGTAGACAGGATGACGGAAAAGCTTGAGGAATGCGTGAAACCGAAGGATGCCCGACTCTTTAATTTTCTTAAAGGAATGCTTGAAAATCCATACGTATATGAAAACGGAAAGATAAAGGAAGAGCAGAAGGGAATCATGGCAGGCACCCCGATAGCGTCTTTTTTTGCAAATCTCTACCTTCGGGATCTGGATCTTTTATATGACCAAAGAATCGAAGAAAATCCGGAAAAACGGATAATATATTCACGCTATTCGGATGATATCATAATTTTCTGTAAAAACAGGGAAGTGCTTGAAAAAGAGGCACAGAATATAAAGAAATACCTCTCAGAAGCAGGATTGAAGGTGAATCCCGAAAAGGAAGAGTTCTTTACACCCGATGAGGGCTGGGTTTTCCTAGGCTTTTCATACAGAAAGGGTGTCATAGACATCGCGTCGGTAACGCTAAAAAAGCTTAAGGCAAAGATGCGCAGAAAGATGAGAGCGCTTATTAGGTGGGGCAGACGCAATGGGCTTGAACCCGAAAGAAGCGCAAAGGCATTTATCAGGGTATTTAACCGCAAGCTCCTCGAAAGCCCGAAGGACAATGAACTGAGCTGGGCCTACTGGTTCTTTCCGGTGATCAACACCACAAAAAGCCTTGAAATCATAGATCACTATGCCCAGCAGTGCATAAGAACGATACTTACAGGAAAAAACAATAAATCCAGGTACAATGCCCGCTACAATGAACTTAAAAATCTTGGGTATAGAAGTCTTGTACACGAATATTACAGTCTCGAACAGAAAAGTTAGCTATAGCTAACTATAAAATTCAATAATATTTTACATTTCTGCAGGTCCCGAAACAAAAATTATACTTGAATATTTGCACTTTTTTGGTTATAATAGTCCTAACTGTGTAAATAGGTGTATTGCGCCCTTTTTACGCAAATATCAAAAAATGAAAGAAGGACCGTGTTATGAAAAAAATAACAATTATCGGTGCCGGAAGCGTAGGTTCAACAATCGCTTATACCCTTGCGCTTCAAGGTCAGGCATCAGAAATCTTGATGATCGACATCAACAATGCAAAGGCTGAAGGCGAGGCTATGGATATTGGCCAGGGCTCACCTTATTTCGCACCTTTAAAGATAGCAGCAGGAGATTATCCCGATGCTGTGGATTCAAACGTAGTAATCATTACTTCAGGTATTCCCCGTAAGGCAGGCCAGTCCAGACTCGAGCTCGCTCAGACAAACGTAAACGTAATGAAGGACATCGCTTCGAAGATCACCAAATATGCTCCCAACGCTATTTACATCATCGTAAGCAACCCTGTTGACGTTATGACCTATGCTTTCCATAAGTTCTCCGGTATCCCTGAGAACAGAATCATCGGTTCAGGTACAACTCTTGATACCGCAAGACTTCGTGCAAGACTCGCTGAGATCTACGAAGTAGCTCAGAAGAACGTTCATGCATATGTATTCGGTGAGCATGGTGATTCATCATTCGTTACCTGGTCACTTGCAAACATCTCACAGATCCCGATCGATGAGTATCGTGATTCCGTAATCAACTATAACCATGACTGCCCTGTACTTGACAAGGCTGACGTTGAGGATTTCATGAGAAAGTCAGGCGGAAGAGTAATCGAGAGAAAGGGTGCTACCTTCTACGCAGTATCAGTTTCTGTATGCGAGATCGTTAAGGCTCTTGACAAGTCCATTGATTCCAACCTCTGCGTTTCAACAATGATGCATGGTGAGTATGGCATTGACGATGTTTGCCTTTCAACTCTCGTTTCTGTAGGACGTGAGGGTATCACAGGACAGATCCTTGTTCCACTTTCAGCAGAAGAGAAGGAACTTCTCAAGAAGAGTGCAGACAGCCTTAAGGCAGTTATTTCAAGCATCAGCCTTGACTGATAACAGCTTTTAATTGTAATTAAAAAGATGGCAGTGCCATTGATTCTTCTTGGCACTGCCGATTTGTATGATAATCGAAAGGAAACATTATGGAATACCGTATTGAACATGATTCCATGGGCGAGGTTAAAGTGCCTGCTGACAAGTACTGGGCAGCACAGACCGAAAGAAGCCATGAGAATTTCCCTATCGGTGTAGGCATTGAGACCATGCCTCGCGAGATCACCTATGCTTTCGGCGTACTTAAAAAGGCTGCAGCAATCGCAAATAATGCGCTGAAGCCCGAGAAAATGACCGACAAGAAGCTTGAAGCGATCAAAAAGGCCTGCGATGAGGTAAGAAGCGGAGCATTGAATGAGCATTTCCCTCTCGTTGTATGGCAGACAGGAAGCGGCACTCAGTCCAATATGAATGCCAATGAGGTAATTGCCAACAGAGGCAATGAAATCCTCGGAGAAAAACTTCTCCATCCCAATGATGACATCAATATGTCACAGTCTTCAAACGATACCTTCCCTACAGCAATGCATATTGCAGCAGTAGTTGCAATAGAAGACAAGGTACTTCCCGCTATCGATGTGCTTGTTGATACTTTCAAGAGACTCGAGGCAGAGAATGAAGGCATTGTAAAGAGCGGAAGAACACATCTTCAGGATGCTACCCCGATAAAGTTTTCACAGGAAATCTCAGGCTGGAGAACCTCACTTGAAAGAGACAAGGAGCTTCTTACCATCGCTCTCAAGCCTCTTAAGGAGCTTGCTCTCGGCGGAACTGCAGTAGGAACCGGACTCAATACCCCTAAGGGATTTGATGTTAAGGTTGCCGAGGCTGTAAGCGAGATCACAGGCAAAGAGTTCAAGACGGCTCCCAATAAGTTCCATGCACTTACAAGCAAGGACGAGATTGTTTTTGCACATGGTGCACTCAAGGCTCTTGCAGCTGACATGATGAAGATCGCAAACGATGTAAGATGGCTCGCATCAGGCCCCAGACTCGGACTTGGCGAGATCAGGATTCCCGAGAATGAGCCCGGCTCATCTATCATGCCCGGTAAGGTTAATCCAACTCAGTGTGAGCAGGTTACCATGGTTGCCGTTCAGGTAATGGGTAACGATGTTGCTGTATCGATGGGTGCCAGCCAGGGTAATTTTGAGCTTAATGTGTTCATGCCTGTGATGGCCTATAATTTCCTTCAGTCCGCAAGACTGCTTTCAGAATCGATTCTTTCTTTCAACAACAATTGTGCAGTAGGCATCACAGCAAATAAGGACAAGATGCATGATAACCTTCATAATTCACTTATGCTCGTTACCGCGCTTAATCCTTACATCGGTTATGAGAATGCCGCAAAGACTGCAAAGAAGGCATATAAAGAGAACATTTCGCTTAAGGAAGCGTGCGTTGCACTCGGCTTCCTGACAGCTGAGAGATTTGATGAGGTTTTCCATCCGGAAATGATGGTATAGAATTTAAATAGCACGGAGTCCCCACCCCGTGCAGATAGGAGATACATATATGGTTTTCAGTTATTATCCGGGATGTACTTTGACTACCAAGGCTAAGGAACTGGATAAGGGCGCAAGAGCGGCTGCTGAAAAGCTTGGCATTGTAATGGAAGAGATTCCTGAGTGGCAGTGCTGCGGCGGTGTTTACCCGATGGGCAAGAACGAAGTCGCAACCAAGCTTTCGTCTGTCCGTGCGCTTGTGGCTGCAAGGGATCAGGGTCAGGACCTTCTGACTCTCTGCTCGGCCTGCCATCATGTTATCAAGCGTGTAAACAATGACATGGCAAACGATGAGCAGATCCGCAACACAGCCAACAGCTATATGCAGCTTGAAAAACCCTACGCAGGCGAGACCAAGGTTATCCATTACCTTGAGATGCTGCGCGATGTTGTAGGGTTCGATAAGCTTGTTGAGGCAGTTACCAATCCTTTGACCGGACGTAAGATCGGTGCATACTATGGATGTCTCTTGCTGCGTCCCAGCAAGGCATTACAGTTTGACGATCCTGAGAATCCCAAGATCATCGAGGATTTCATCAGGGCTATCGGCGCAGAGCCGGTAATCTATCCCCTCAGAAATGAATGCTGCGGAGGTTATATTACTCTTGAAAGCAAAGACCTTGCTAAAGAAAGAGCATCAAAAATTACAAAGAATGCAGAAGACAACGGTGCAGATTGCCTGATCACAGCCTGCCCGCTTTGCATGTATAACCTTACCAAGAATAATGAGGCAAATGATCTCCCTGTTTACTATTTCACCGAGCTTCTCTGCGAAGCACTCGGAATAAAGAAGGAGGATATGTGATGGCTTACAAGAATTATGAAGTAGCAGATGAGCTCGAAATGCTCAGCGGCGTAAATGCCCGCAAGTGCATGCGCTGCGGTAAATGCTCCGGAACATGTCCCGCCTATGATGAGATGGAATATCATCCTCATCAGTTCGTAAACATGGTAGAGACCGGCAGAATCGAGAAGCTTCTTGATTCCGAGTCCATTTTTCGCTGCCTTTCATGCTTCGCATGCGTTGAAAGATGTCCCCGTGGCGTAGAGCCCGCAAACATCATCGAAGCAGTAAGGCTGATAAAGATCAGAAAGCAGAACGCAAACCATCTTCATGCAGAACAGATACCCAAAATGCTGGACGAGGATCTTCCACAGCAGGCTATTGTTTCGGCATTCAGAAAGTATAAAAAATAAAGAAAGGAGAATATTATGCAGAGAATAGGTGTATTTGTATGCTGGTGCGGATCCAACATCGCGGCTACCGTTGATGTTGAAAAAGTAGCTGAAGTTCTTGCAAAAGAGCCCGGCGTCGTTTATTCGGCCAACTATCAATATATGTGTTCCGAGTCCGGTCAGAACATGATCAAGGACGCAATCAAAGAGCAAAAGCTCACCGGTGTTGTAATCTGCTCGTGTTCTCCACGTATGCATGAAGCAACATTCCGTAAGACTGCACAGGCTGCAGGCTTAAATCCTTATCTCGTTGAGATAGCAAACATCCGTGAGCAGTGTTCATGGATCCATAAGAATAAAGAAGAAGGTACCGAAAAGGCTATCATCCTCGGACGTGCCGCTATTGCAAAGGTTCTTCTCAATACTCCTCTTATCGCAGGCGAAATCCCTGTTACCAAGCGTGCCCTCGTTATCGGTGGTGGTATCGCAGGTATCCAGACAGCGCTTGACATCGCAGAGGCCGGTTTTGAAGTTGACCTTGTTGAGAAGGAGCCCACGATCGGCGGTAAGATGACCAAGATCGACAAGACCTTCCCGACACTTGACTGCTCATCCTGTATCCTCACTCCCAAGATGGTTGAGATCGCACAGGCTGAAAAGGTTAAGATCTACTCATATTCCGAGGTTGAGGCAGTTAAAGGTTACATCGGTAACTTCACTGCCAAGATCAGGAGAAAAGCAAGATATGTAAAAGAAGACATCTGTACAGGCTGCGGTCTTTGTACCGAAAAATGTCCTCAGAAGAAAGTTCCGAATGAGTTTAACCTTGGACTTGACAACAGACGCGCAATCTATATTCCGTTTGCACAGGCAGTTCCGAAGGTTGCTACCATCGATGCAAATTACTGTACAATGCTTAAGACCGGCAAGTGCGGTATCTGCTCCAAGGTCTGCGGAGTAGGCGCTATCGACTACACCCAGAAGGATGAGATCATCGAGCAGCAGTATGGTGCAATCGTTGTTGCAACAGGTTATGAGATCATCAATCTCGACAAGTTCGACGAATTCGCATATTCACAGTCACCCGACGTTGTTACCTCACTTGAGTTTGAGCGTCTGATGAATGCGGCAGGACCTACAGGCGGTGTTTTGCTTCGTCCTTCCGATCATGAGCATCCGAAGACCATCGTTTTCGTACAGTGTGTAGGTTCAAGATCGACAGTAGAGTGCGGAAAGCCTTACTGCTCAAAGATCTGCTGTATGTATACCGCAAAGCACGCAATGCTCTGCCGTGAAAAATATCCCGATACCGAAGTTTACGTATTCTACATTGATGTACGTACACCCGGTAAGAACTTCGATGAGTTCTACAGACGTGCTGTAGAGCAGTATGATGTTCATTATATCAAGGGTATGGTTGGTAAGGTCGTTCCCGACGGCAAGAAGCTTAAGGTTCAGGCATCCGATCTTCTTAACAATGAGCAGCTTCATATCGATGCTGACCTCGTTGTACTTGCTGCAGCAACTGAGCCTTCTAAGACAGCAAGACCTCTTGCTACCATGCTTACAACCCAGATGGATACCAATGACTTCTTCACAGAGGCTCATGCAAAGCTTCGTCCCGTTGAATCGGCAACAGCAGGTATCTTCCTTTCAGGTTTCGCTCAGGGACCGAAGGATATTCCCGAGACCGTTACCCAGGCTTCCGCAGCTGCAGCAAAGGTTATCGGCGTACTTGCTAAAGACAAGCTTGTCGGAAATCCCTGCGTTGCACATCCTGACCACAACATGTGTAACGGTTGCTCACAGTGTGCTAACGTATGTCCTTACGGTGCGATCACCTATGAGAACGTTGACTTCTCAAGACGTAAGGACGGCAGTATGATCAGAAGAGTTGCCCAGGTTAATCCTGCCGTATGTCAGGGCTGCGGTGCTTGTACCGTTACCTGTCCTTCAGGTGCTATGGATCTCTATGGCTTCTCGAACAAACAGATTATGGCGGAGGTAGATGCAATATGTCGATAGAAAATACTGAATTCAAACCTACGATAGTAGCTTTCTGCTGTAACTGGTGTTCATATGCAGGTGCTGACCTTTCGGGTACAAACCGTCTCCAGTATCCCGCCAACGTAAAGATCATCAGAATCCCCTGCTCAGGAAGACTTAATCCCATGTTCGTATTAAGAGCTTTCCAGAGAGGTGCCGACGGTGTGATCCTTTGCGGCTGCCATCCCGGTGACTGCCATTATACAACAGGTAATTACTATACAAGAAGAAGAATGACCCTTCTTTTCTCAATGCTTGACTATCTCGGCATCGAGAAGGAGCGTACAAGGGTTGAATGGGTTTCCGCAGCAGAAGGCCAGAAGTTCGCACAGACAATGGAAGAATTCGTTGCAGCGGTTACCAAGCTTGGTGAAAATCACAGATTGGAGGATCTCAGATGCAAGACGCAATGATCAAAAGAGCGAAAGAGCTGTTAGCTGACGGGACCGTCCAGAGAGTAGTCGGATGGAAGAAGGGTGACTTCTCCTATGATATCACTCCCGCACTTTTCGAAAGCGCAGAAGAGCTTGATGCCGACTTCGTTTATGACGATTTCTGTGGTGCTAACCTTTCCAAGTATTTAATAGAGCAGGCAAAGAAAGAAGGCAAGACCCTTGTTTTCCAGAAGCCCTGTGATTCCTACAGCTTTGCACAGCTTCTTAAGGAGCACAGAATTGACCGTGAAAAGGTTTATATCATCGCTGTTCCCAGCTATGGCAAGGCAGATATCAACAAAATAAGAGAGAAAGGCATTGAAGGTGTTACCGGCATCAAGTCCGAAGGCCCCAACTTTGTCATCTCTTCAATGTATGGCGATGCCACAGTTCCCAAGATGGAAGTAATGGCAGAGCGCTGCATTAACTGCAAATCAAAGAAGCATGTTCAGTACGACGAGCTTATCGGTGAAGACGGCGATGTAGTTGATTCAAACCGCTTCGACGAGGTTAAGAAGATCGAGGCTATGACCCCTGACGAGAGATTCAAATTCTGGCAGGGCGAGCTTTCACGCTGCATCCGCTGCAATGCCTGCCGTAACGTATGTCCCGCATGTACCTGTGAAAACTGCGTATTCGATAACTTCAATTCAGGTATTTCACAGAAGGCAGCAGTAACAAGCTTCGAAGAACAGAATTACCATATCATCCGTGCGTTCCACGTAGCAGGACGTTGTACAGACTGCGGCGAGTGCTCAAGAGTATGTCCTCAGAATATCCCTCTGCACCTCCTTAACAGGAAGTTCATCAAGGATATCAACGAGCTCTACGGACCTTACCAGGCCGGTGCCGATCCCGATGAGAAATACCCGCTCACAAACTTCACCTATGAAGATGTTGAGCCCGGCATAGTTTATAAGAGAGGAGGAGAACAGTAATGCTTAAGATGAAAGTGGCTGATCTTTCAAAGTTCTTTGGTAAGATCGCTGAAAATGAAACTGTTTATCTTCCCGTAGATACAAAGGAAGGCGCTTCCTATAAGAAATATGAAGACGGAATGGTAATGTCAGAAGCCTTCAATACCACAAGGAGCGCAAAGGATTTCTTCTTCCCTCAGGTTGAAAACATTGTTGATTTCAAGGTAGAGGACAAGAAGATTGAAATCCTCGATACCCATGAGGCAGTAAAGGATTTTGTGATCTTCGGCGTGCGTGCCTGCGATTACAAGAGCTTTGAAATCCTCGACAGGGTTTATCTTCTTCAGGAGCCTGTTGACCAGCTCTATAAAGAGAGAAGAGACCATGCTACAATAGTTACCCTGGCTTGCCAGAAGCCTCAGGAGACCTGCTTCTGCCATGTGTTTGACGATATCGATGCAGGCAACCCCGGCGGTGATGTAACAAGCTGGATCTTCGGTGATGACATCTTCTTTAAGGCAAATACCGAAAAAGGAGAGAAGCTTATCGCACTTGTTAAAGACCTTCTTTCTGAAGGCGATGACAAGCCCGTAGAAGATTCCAAGGCAGCAGTCAAGTTCATGCTTGACAGGCTTCCGATCAAGGATATCAAGCTTTCCGAACTCAAGAAGAAAGAACTTCTTGACAAGTTCAACGACCCTGTATGGAACGAGCTTTCAGAGGCATGCCTGGGCTGCGGTACCTGTACCTTCAACTGCCCGACCTGCCAGTGCTACGATGTTCGTGAATTCAACACAGGCAAGGAAATCAAGCGTTTCCGTTGCTGGGATTCCTGCATGTACAAGGATTTCACTCAGATGGCAGCAGAAAACTCAAGGCATACCCATATGCAGAGATTCCGTCAGAGATTCATGCACAAGCTTGTTTATTATCCCGAGAATAACGACGGCATTTTCATGTGCGTAGGCTGCGGCAGATGCTTAAGAAGCTGTCCTATCCACATGAACATCGTTAAGGTAGCAAAAGCATTAGGAGGTGACAAGTAATGAGTACTTTTACTGATCCTTTGATTCCCCAGCTTGGAATCATTACAGATATCAGAACCGAAACTCCTGATGTTAAAACCTTCAGAGTAAATGCACTTAACGGCGGCAAGGTTTTCGAGCATATGCCCGGACAGTGCGCAATGCTCTCAATTCCCGGCGTAGGCGAGGCACTTTTCTCGATTACCTCATCACCTACCAATAAAGAGTTCCAGGAGTTCTCAATCAAGCGCTGCGG
>JAFRWN010000126.1 GCA_017437965.1 Lachnospiraceae bacterium | reverse complement strand
CAGAGCTCGGGGCAAGGACAGCCTTGCTACAGAAGGAGCCTACGGTAGTATCACAGGGCAACTGCGGATCGGCTATCATTAAGTCACGTTCCACAGAAGCAGGCATAAAGAAATGGATACATCATACCAACGGTCTTTGCGACTGGAGAGCGGATGTTAAGCAGTTACAGGCGTATGCGGACTATTCCGAGGAAGCCATGATGTGGTTTTGGAACAGAGGCGGCTTTACCAAGGAGACGGAATACGGTGACGGAAGCAAGGTGGACAGCAATACCGAAAGTGCAAAACTCCTCAATGACGGTGACAAGCTGTGTGCTTTTATGTGTACCAGCGGTGATTTTACCGGTACATGGAAGGACAGGGAAAACAGTTATGAGTACGGGGATGACCATTGTTATTTCTGGGCTCCGTGGGTAGGTCCCAAGCCCTTAAATGTCGGCAATGCTTTAAAGAATATAGTTGAAAATGTAAAAGCAAAGAATCCCAACCTTGAGACTTTTTTCTCAACACCCGCAGTACAGCTTGTGACCGAAAAAATACCATACACAGATAAAGACGGAAACACCTCGGAAAAGATCAAAGTTACCGGTGTTATAGGGAAAAATGCCGAAGGGAAATATATAAAGTTTAATGCTTCAAAGGCAGTTATCTTAGCTACCGGAGATTACACTAACAACTCAGCCATGGTAAAGCATTGGTGTCCGGACATCGACGAGTTTGATAAAAAGCAGTTCGGAAAAACAGGAGACGGTCACGTACTTGCCATGAGTGCGGGTGCAAAGATGGAGAACCTCGGCCATACCAAGATGATGCACGACTTTGATTCGGCACTTATGTGGGAGGAACCGTTCCTTTACCTTAACATGAACGGTGAGCGTTTTACCAACGAATATACAGGCTTTGTATATATGGGAAATATCTTAAAGTTCCAGCCATCATACAAGGGCAGCATGCTTGACGAGGAGCATAAGGAAAAAGGCTCAAAGGGCTGGTATTGCACCATATATGATGACAGCTATATGGAATGGCCGGCGGACGAATATGTAAGCGGAAAGGTTCCGCCTGCAGTCATGCAGAAGTTTATCCCTGGAGCAGTGGAGAATCCTCAGGGAGTATTTAAGAACCTGATAGACCTTCACAGATGTGATACCTTAGAGGAGCTTGCAAAAGAACTTGATATCCCTTATGACAAAATGAAGGCATCGATCGACCGCTATAATGAACTGTGTGATAAGGGCTGTGATACCGATTTCGGAAAGCCCGCAAAATATATGCATAAGATCGAAAAAGCACCTTTCTGGGGAGCAAGAAAGCATATCCGTGTATCGGCTGAAGTATCGGGAGTAGTGGTAAACGAAAACGCACAGGCACTTGACAGCGAGGGTAATATTATACCCGGTCTGTATTGTGCCGGCAACCTCGGCGGACCGTTCTACGGCGGAGCTGATTATCCGTTCCACCAGACAGGCCTGTCACTCGGCAGATGCTATACTGTCGGCATGATCGCCGCCAGACATGCACTAGGGAGATTATGATTCATCTAAGCCTTCCCCTTCAAGGGGATATATGACATACAAAGTAAACCAAGCCTTCCCCTTGAAGGGGCTGATCGAACCACGAAGTGGTGCGATGCCCGTCTGGCGAAGACAAGGTGGTCGCGAAGCGACCGGATGAGGTGAAAACAAAAAAGGCTGAGAAATCGGTATTGAAACCTTTTTCTCAGCCTTAAATTTTAGATCATCTCAGAAAGCTCTGTAAAATCATAACCATGTGCCAAAGCAACATTCTTGTTGGTAAGCTTACCTAAATAGCAGTTAATACCTGAATAGATGGCTGCACTCTTCTTACTTGCTTCCTCTAAGCCGTCCTTAGCTATCATAAGACCGTACTTAAGAGTGGCATTGGTAAGAGCGATGGTACTTGTTCTGGGAACCGCACCGGGCATATTTCCTACACAGTAATGAACTACGCCATCCTCAATATATACGGGATCGTCATGAGTGGTAACGTGGCTGCTCTCGCCGCATCCGCCCTGGTCGATAGCTACGTCTACGAACACTGCACCGTTCTTCATCTCAGGCAGATATTTTTTCTTGAACAGCTTGGGGGTGGATCCGCCGGGAATAAGTACAGAACCGATGACGAGGTCCGCATCTTTTACTACTCTTTCTACATTGCTGTCGTTGCTGACAAGTGTCTGGATATGAGCTCCGAACATATTATCAAGTTCTTCAAGTCTCTTTAAGTTGACATCGAGGATAGTAACATTTGCACCCATACCGACTGCTATCTTGCAGGCATTCATACCTACTGTACCGCCGCCGAGGATGACAACGTTTGCCTTGGGTGTACCGGGTACACCGGCTAAAAGTATGCCTTCTCCGCCGAATTTCTTCTCTAAGTACTTAGCACCTTCCTGGATGGAAAGACGTCCGGCTATCTGTGACATGGGT
>JAFRWN010000125.1 GCA_017437965.1 Lachnospiraceae bacterium | reverse complement strand
AGTTATTCCGGTGATCCGGGCGATTTTTTCAAGTCCGATCTTTTCGACCAGTTCACGGCATTCTTCCTTTCCTCGGGGATCTGTATATAACATCGCAGGAGCAAGCGGATTGCCGTCATCATCCGTCATAACAAAGGTCTCTCCAAAGCTTGTGACACCAATGCCTGCTATATTGGGATATTTTTTTGCCATTTCGCTTATTACAGCAAATACGCCTTCCGTAAGAGCTCCTGCATCAATCTCATGACCGCCTGCATTTCTTTGTACCGGGTAATCTCTGTATGATTTCCCAAGCTCTGATCCGCTTTCATCAAATACCGTAAGCTTACAGCCCGTCGTTCCTATATCAAGTCCTGCAATTTTCATGCTTATTCTCCTACTCTAATCTATATCAACCCACTCATATCCAAGATAAGTTGTAAAAGCTTCCTTTAAAACATCCTTCATATGACCGACTCCGACTGATGTATGATGCTTAAATCCGCCTCTTGCAAGTCTTATCATCTTGTTCTGCATATCAGGTATCTCACAAACACCGCCACATCCGAAGAAGCCTTCTTCGATCACATCATCTGTAAACCTGGCCTCCGACGCATAAGCAATGATCTTTCCATCCTTAGTCTGGCAATTTGAGATCGTTATATCGTTCGGCGCAATCCTTCCCTCGCAGGTACCGCAGCCCGAGCCTGCATCTGTCTTGTCGAACATCTTATGACTTGTTACTACACCCTTTGTGGTCATGAGCGAATTCGGAACAGGTCCGCAGTGGAAAAGGATAACCTTGTTCTCGTCATCACCATAGTTATTGTTCCAGTCAAGAACAGTTGTCGGTATCTCCGAAGCAAGTGCCATAGCCCTCATTGTGATCGCTGAACACATATCGATCTCACATGAAGCCGTGATGCCTCTGTCATTAAGCTCTGAAAGAAGTACACACGGGCAGACTCTTAATATTTCTTCCATCTCATTCCAACAGCGAAGTGCAATCGCATCCAGGTGATAACTTTCAATATAATCATCAATGACCACTGCGATCTTAGAGAGCGTATTCTTTTTCTCCTCAGAAACATTTGAAAAATCTGTGTATGTTTCAAGTGAAGCCTTCTTAGCCACAATCTTCTCATCATCGTCTGCAAGTTTTCCTACTTTGAACACAAGCTCGGAAAGGTCAAATGACTCTACATTGATACCGTATTTCTGCAGGGCAATTTCATCAAATCTGACTGTTTTGAAGGCTGTTGTCCGCGCACCGATACAACCGATGTTGCAGCGCTTCATACCATTTACCACCCTGCAGATTGCAGCGAAGTCTTTTAAATTTTCCCGGAATTTTGCAGAAAGCGGGTGTACGACGTGTGGCTTTAGGACCGTGAAAGGCACATTGTATTGTGTAAATACATCTGTTACCGAGAATTTTCCGCAGAAGGCATCTCTTCTGTGAGCAAAATCCATCTTGCCAATCTCATCCGGATATGCCTGCATAAGAATCGGAACACCTGCATCCTGAAGTGCTGTGATGGCACCATTCTCATCCGCGAAAATCGGCATTGAGAAAATAACTCCGTCATATTCTCCGTTGTGATCCTTCAGCCACTTCGCATAGAGCAAACCTTCATCTCTTGTCTCAATCCCGCCGAATCTGGTAAGCTGTGCATCCATTGCGATGTAGTTATAACCGGCATCCGTAACGGCCTTAACCATATCCTCTCTGGCGCCGTAAATAAGTTCACCGGGCATAAAGCCTCTGTTACAAAATGCAAGTGCAAATGTCATATTCTTTTTTTCCATAGTATTTTTATCCCTTCCTTTGACAGATCACTCAATTCCGGCAAAAACCTTCATTGCAGACTTTACGTTCTCCTTCATGGCTTTACGGGCTGCCATAAAGATAGATGAGAAAAATATCGGTTCACCTTCTTTAACGGCATTTAAATAATCAACCACAGCTGCACCGCCCGATTTATCCATGTATGTGAAATAATTGATCTTTCTGACACCCGCCTCAACTGCCTTATGATAATCATCCGTGCTGACACCGGAACCGCCATGCATAACAACCGGAATATTACCGGTCTTAATTCTTACATTCCTTACAACATCAAAATCAAGCTTAGGCTCAGTAAGGTATATACCGTGGGTGGTTCCAAATGAGCAAGCCAAAGCATCTATTTTCGTCATAGCAACAAACTTCGCAGCAAGGTCCGGATCCGTGTAAATCTTTGTATCATCATCTCTACCGGCTCCATCATTACCCGTACCTGATTCCCGCCTACCCATTGAACCAAGTTCGGCCTCTACTGATGCTCCATACTTTCCTGCCATCTCTACTGCCTTTTTAGTATTTTCAAGGTTCTCCTCATAAGCAAGTAATGAACCATCATACATTATTCCCGTAAAACCGATCTGAAGAGCCGTCTGTAAATAGTCAAGCGTTTCGCCATGATCCAGGTGCACACATACAGGAACAGTTGCCTTCTTTGCCATCTCTACCATGATCGGTCCTATTGTTGTAAGCGGAATCCAGGGCTCATGACACTGGGCAAATTGAATTATGATCGGTAGTTTAAGTTCCTCGGCCGCTTCAAGCTCAGCCTCGACAGCCTCAAGACAAGATGCATTGAAAGAACCGATAGCAATTTTCTTCTCCTCTGCAATATTCATTATTTCTTTTAACGTTACCAGCATTTTTGTACCTCCTCTTAAACACCGGAAAGCTTT
>JAFRWN010000124.1 GCA_017437965.1 Lachnospiraceae bacterium | reverse complement strand
TATGTAATCTATCTTCCCAAATTCTGCTTTTTCAAAATAATCAGACATTTTTTCATCATTTTTTAATTCCGTTATCTGATCATCATAATTTTTCTTACAATCCTCTATAGATGAAAGAGCCCTTCCGTCAATTGTTTTTATATCACTCTCAGACTCCCGGTTTTCGGAAGTCTGAGAAGCGCTTTCACTTTGAGAAGTACTTTCACCACATGCAACCAAAAGAACTGATATCAGCAACAGCAGTAACAAAGTTAATTTTTTCTTCATTATTTATCACCATGTCTCCTTTCTTTTTTTCATCAGTTTATCTCTTTTAGAAAAAAAGTCAAGGGAGTTGGCACAAACGGGCGCTTTTTTGACGCAAACGTTATAATTCATCCAAAATCAACATAAAATTATATCTGCGGAATGATAATCTCAGTTACAAACATATCTTCTTTTTCATAATAGTTATATAAACCATTTTCATCTTTAACTCTTGCGCGAATTGCTTTAATTCCATATCCATGGCTTGAAGAATCCTGTTTACCGCTTCTTTCTTCATCGACATTTTTTACTACACTTTCATCAATTTCATTTGCCACCATGATAAGAAGGAAGTTTTCGCGGTTTTCAAGTTTTATTTTAACTTTCTTCTTTTTGTTGTTTTTCATAGCCTCTTCAACATTTAATAAAAGATTTACCAGGATCGAAGCGAGACTTTTTTCTTCCATACGCCCTATGTGAATCCTTATGGGTTTATAATCGACTGACAGGCCCTCCTCCGAATAATTATCCAAGAAATGATTCAATACTGCATCTATCAATTTATAACCTGTTTCTGCATATTGATATTGTTTTAATTTTTCTTCTGTTTCTTCATAAATCTGATCAAATCTATTCTTTGCTTCCTGTGTCTGGTTTTCTTTCAAAAGCTCTCTTACCGGAATAAAAGAGTTCCTGATTTCATGTCTCAGCGCCTTAAGTTCCTCCTTTGATTTTTCCATATCATAATATCTGTTCGTTTCAATTTCTATTTTTTCAAAAAATGCCTTCAGTTCATAATCATCTTTTTCTTTTCTGACCACATATAGAATGAATGCAAATGTGGCATAATTCATTGCTAATAACATAACTATAAATACAATCAGCAATAATTCATTAATCGTTTCATTATTGTTCTCAACAATTCGAATACCGACGCTTGAGCAAAAAAACACCAGTAACATCATGACGCCTTCAGGAATCCAACTGTAGATAATATACTTTTCTTCAATTCTTTTCATGAAATAAAATAAAAGTATACTGCAAAGGAATTGCAAAAGCTTTGCAAATATCAAAGATACTATTCTGATTTCAGAATCGTTTTTGATCAAAGTGTTCAAAATATCTGTTTTTAGCAATGAAGGAATTAATACCATTGTCAAACACACGGAAATATTTATGGCAAGCTCCATTATTAGAATTTTTGATAGTTTTTCAAATTTTTCTCCCTCAAAAAACAATTCCAGAAGCAGCATGTCCAATAAGATATATAATACATAATCGAAAGATGACAGTGGATGCGGCCTGTCCAGTAATGAAATCAAAAGTGAATTTATCAAAACACACAACACTAAAACAGCTATGCGATACATAATATTATTTCTTTTAGGTCGCAGCATCAAACCAAGAATTCCAAATTGAATAAAAGACTCACTTATATTTGCAATAATTTCAAAAGCGCTCATACTCCGAGCCTCCTTACAAGTTCTATAAATTCTTTTTCTACCTCACTCCTCTTTCTTTTACTTATAGGTGCCGACAGTCCATATTTAAGTTTAATATCATCGACTGCAAACCCTGTTACATATCTATAATTAACAATATATGCTTTATGGATTTTTATAAAACCCTTACTACAAAGAATTTCTTCATACCTGCTTAACGTATCCCTTACAACAAGTTTTTCCGCGCCATTCTTTTTATCATACCAGATATAAAGCATATGTCCGGCTGACTCAATATAAATAATCGAATAAAGTTCTATATACTCTACTTCGTTTTGTGTCTTTATTGAAATCATTTCATTCTTATTGTATACTGTCTTAAAAAGATTATCTATTGTCCTCGAAAAATCCTCATCAATTTTATTTTTCCTTATAAATCCTATCGGTTTAATGTCAAAAACATCGTAAGCATATTCATCATAACTACTTACAAAAATTATTTCCTGCCTGGAGGATATTGACCTGATCACTCTTGCGGCATCATCTCCCCTGATTTCAGGCATATCCACATCCATGAAAATAACATCGTATTTCGCGCTGTTATTATTACCTAACAAGTCCAAAGGGTTTAAATAAGTATCTATGGTAAAGAATTTGATTTTCCTTTTTGTGAATTCACTTATGAGTCTGCTTTTTATTTCAACAATGGCCTCAGCCATATCGTCTACGATACAGATTTTCATAATTCATCTACCTCGAATAAGTCTTTACTTTTGATGTTTTCTTAAATATCTCAACCAAAAAGGCGATGCAAGTTGAAGCAATGCTTAGGAAAACATAAGCTGAAAGTCGGTATAATTCGATTTTATACATTACCAAAAGCAGTATTTCCAGATTCAAAAGAACAACCGTACAATATATTTTTATTCTTTTGTTTGAATACATCCTGATTTTTTTGTTTACATTCATCAGTGGAGCGAAAAATACTATTTCCAGAACAGTCAGCCCCAAAACAAAAATATCAGTTTGCAGAAATATTTTTTTAGGAAAAATCTCAGCAATTTTAATTATCAAAACAACATTTGCAAAAATCAACAGATTACATTTTAAATATGTATCCGCATGATAACCTCCCATCCAGCTTCTTAGGATAGCAAAACATATAAAAAACACCCATGCGCCAAATATATCACCCCCAACCAAGCCGGCAAATGTAACTACTGCAAAGTTACATATAGAAGATATAATATTCTCATTGCCATACTTTATTATTTCATAACAATCAGTTTCTTCAGGTGAACACTTTAAATACAGCCTTGTCAGCTTATCTGCAACTTCTTCTGTTGTTATTAGTTTCATAGTATAAATAAAAATGCTCCAGTATTATTTCGAAAAATCTTTTTATCATACTATTCCTTATAAGACATAAAGTCAAGAGAGTTGTCACAAACGGGCACTTTTTTGACGCAAACGGTAAATAATCTATATTCTCTTTCTTCTAATTTCGTAGTGCAATCGCCAGCTGCACCCTGTCATGTATGCCTGTTTTATCGTAGATGATGGAGATATAGTTTTTAACGGTACCCTCGGAAATGTACAGTTTTTCGGCTATCTGCTTGTTGGAAAGGCCTGCGGCCAAGAGCGAGCATATTTCTTTTTCCCTCTGGGTCAGGTCATCTCCGATGCCCTTTAGGCTTTTGTCATCTTCTTTTGCCGGCTCACTTTCCGCCTCAGTTTCTGCGCTGTTTTTACTTCCTATCAGGGCCGTCAGCCTCTGCATGACCTTACCGTCAAGCACGGTATTTCCGCCCGCAAGCTGCTTTAAGCTTCCGAGTATCGCATCCTTACCGCTGTCTTTAAGGAGGTAACCGTCGGCTCCGCCTGCAATAGCTTCGGTAATGTTTTTATCGTCATAGAAGGTTGTAAGCACAAGTATCTTTACCTGGGGATAAAGCGTTTTCATGTGTCCGATAAGCTCGATTCCGCCCATGCCTTTCATGTTGAGGTCGACAAGCGCAATGTCGCAGCTGCCGGTTTTTAAGATTTCAAGTGCCTCGTTTCCGTCCTTTGCTTTTCCGAAGATTTCATAACCGTTCAGTGAAAGGATTATTTCAAGGCTGTCGAGAAGCATCTGTTCGTCGTCGACTAGAAGTACTTTATTGTTATCCATTTTTTACCCCTTTATAGCAGTGGCAGCTCTACTGCTGCCCTGAAGCCGTCATCGTTTCTGAATTCTGTTTTGCCGCCAAGGCGTTCTACGTAGCTTTGTATTTTTTTTATTCCAAAGCCTTTTTCTATCTTTGCTCCGCTGTTTTCATCAGTAAAGTCGCTGTGTCCGTTGTCCTTTACAGAAAGCCTTAAATGCGCCGAATCGCCCGTTAAAGTGACGATAAAGTAATCCGCATTTCCATGCTTCAGGCCGTTTGTGAGAAATTCCTTAAGTACGCCTGTAAGGAATTCCGCATGTTCGTGGGGGATATAAATATTCATTGAATCCAATTGTTCTTCATCCGGATTTCCCAGCTTCCATATCCTGTCCACCTTGATTTTCGTATCCATCACAAACTCGTCGATGATTCCGTTAAAGTCGGATACCAGATCACCAAGGGATACAGGCTTTCCTTCTTCATCAAGTGTTCTTACCGCACGTCTGATGGAATCCAGGCTGCCCCTGATTCTTTCATTGGCATCATTCATCTTTTTCCTGGCTTCATCCGGCTTTACTTCATAGAGCATGTCTGCCGCATCCAGGGTCATTATTGCGGCCGTTATCGAGTGGCCGACGCTGTTATGGATGTTCCGGCTGATGTTTTCCCTTTCAATCAGCCTCGCGTTTTTTTCGGCAAGGAAATTCTGCATCGCAAGCTCGCGGTTCAGCTGCTTTTCATGAAGTTCCCTGATATTTGTTTTTACAAGTATCTGGCGGTCATATTCACTTTTTTCTTTAAGGTTTACCAGCAGTTGTTTTGCAAAACTAACTAACAGTATCATCACAAAAACGAACACCAGCCTGATGATAAACACTGCAATTTCCCTGCCTGAAAGACCACCGCCATCATAGATTACGCTGGCGACAAAATATGCGAGATAAAACAAAGCTCCGGTGATCGACCTCTTTACAGGTCCCTGCTTATCCGGCACCGCAAAAATCAGAAAAGCCGGAAAAAAGCCTCCCGTAAACGAAAAACAGACTGCCGCAGCCAGTTTTGCGGCAGTCATGTTGATATCCATTTCCTCTGCCGTAATAAAAATCATCATGAGCCCCGCCGCTATAAAAAACAGCGCCGGATATGATACTTTCATTACGCAGACAAGTGTCAGTACGATCACAAAAAAATTGTTAAAAATGGCAATTATCATTCTTCCTTGCTTTTCTTTGATTCATAGGCAATGTGGAATTTCATTCTCTGGGCATACTTGGAGGATGCGCCATAATCAAAGTTTACAACCACAGCCCAGTCATAGATTGTACCGTTTTCGGACGGTTTCGTTGTAAGAGTTGCAGTATATCCATAGTCTTTAAGGCCATACCATCCGGTTTCCTTGTTTCCGTCCCACTTTGCCCTTCCGTTACGGTTCTTACCGTCATGGGGAGGTTCCTTACCGGGATCTATGCAAAGTGAATCAAATACCCTGTTCAGATGATTGATGAAATTATCTTTGCCGTTTGAATAGAGCTCCATGCTTGTAATGGTATCTTCACCCTCATGGGTTTCGACTACCCTTGCGTAGCCCTTAAGTACGGTACCATCGGCATAGGAATAGGCCTCTTCAATCAGTTGTGTATCGTTTATATCGGTTACGGCAACAGTGTAGGTAAACTTCTCACTGTCGGCGGTCATTTCTCTTTCTTCCTGTTTATTTTTCGGTGTCGGTGTTGCTGTGGGTTCCGGAGTAGGTGTTGCTTTTACGTCGGTATTTCCCGTCATTTTAAAATCCGAATCTCCCTTTTTGTAGGGATTGTCAAGTATTCCCATCTTGGGCAGAACAAAAAGCACGAATACTCCTATCGCAAGCAGCGCAGCACCGATGATCAGATACAGGATAATCCTGTTTTTCTGAGAAGAACTTAAGCCATTCGAAGCATAGCCCGTTGCCATATATTTGCTTTTTCTACTCATTTATGTTAAAACCTCTTTTTTGAATTTTTATTGGATACAATTATAAAACAATCAAATAATTTTTTCAAGATAATAATATGCCATCCGCATATTTTTTTAAATAAACCTGCAATATGTAAAATTACTCGTCATTGTATCAGATAAAATTCAAAAAAGTTTTCATCTACCTATAGTCCCAGCTTGCTCATTATGCCTTCTTCGTCAACTCCGGGATGGGTAAGGTAGAGACGGCATATCATTTCAGAAAGCGGAGTCGGTATATTGTGCCTCTTTGCGATCTCTGGTATCGACTTTCCGCGGTTGATATCCCTTATCATTGCAGTAACCAGCTGCTTGTTTACCGTCTTTTCAAGCATTTCCCTGTCCATGCCTTTTACCCCCGTATTATTCTTTTCATCCTCTTCCGCGAAATCACCCTTAGGCGCCTCAAGGAATTCCGGAGAGATACTCAGTTTTCCTTCCCTGATCATTTCACGGATTTTCTCTTCGGGAACAGGCTTCGAGAAGAAGTAGCCCTGAGTCCTGTTACAGCCTATCGAAGCAAGGAAATCATACTGATCCTTGGTCTCGACACCCTCGCAGAGAGAGGTGATTCCGAGCTGCTTGGTCATGTCAACGACCACTTTTATTATCGTCTTTGTTGTCTCGTTGGTCTCAAAACCTTTAAGGAAAAGCATGTCGATCTTCAGGACATCGAAACTGTAATCCTTAAGGACATTGAGTGATGAATAACCGCTTCCGAAATCGTCAAGCCAGAGATTGTGGCCTTCGTTTCTCAGCACCGTCATTCTGTTCTTAAGAAGGTCGCCTTCGTCGGTAAGGGCAGATTCCGTGATCTCCACATCGAGATAGGCACGCGGAACCCTGTATTTCTTTGCCATTGCCTTTAAGTGTCCGGTAATGTCGCAGAGCTCAAAATCAAGCCTTGAGAAGTTAAGCGAAACAGGTACTACCGGGTCTCCGCGGTCGATTGCGGCACGAAGGTCACGGCAAACCGTTTCAACCACTCTCATATCAATCTTATGTATCTGCCTGTATTCCTCGAGGGTTTCAATGAACATGCCGGGCTGCAGGAGACCATATTCCGGATCCTGCCAGCGCGCCAGAGCCTCAAGTCCGCAAAGACCGCCGGTCGCGGTCGAAACCACGGGCTGATAATAAACCTTTATGAAATCGGCACCGAGTGCGGCATCGATATTGTTTACTACATACTGCTGTATCCTTGATTTTTCGGCAAGCTTTGAATCATATTCATAATAGAACTCGCCATAGCGTTTCTTTATCGAGTTGCAGGCATATCTTGCACGGTCGCAGGCAACCATCGAATCGATTCCCTCTTCCTCAGGACAGTAGGCACCGCACTTAAGCTCAAGGTTTACGCCCTCTCCCATTTCAAGAAGGTCGGCTCTTAGCTTCAGTACCTTTACCCTCAGGTCACCCCTTGAGGTAAACACTACAAAATGGTCATCGGAGAACCTTGCTATCAGATCTCCCTGGAATTCAACCAGCAGTTTTCCTGCGAATTCCTTTAAAAGCTCATTACCTTTTTCAAAACCGAACTTGTTGTTATAGGATTTGAAGTTTGCGATATCGAAGAAAAGGAAAAGCTTTCCGGATTTTACGATATTGTTGTTGGCAAGCATCTTGTCGGCTGCGTTTGAAAAATAATTTACATTGCTGATTCCGGTCAGGTCATCTCTGACGCTTACTTTTGTCAGGTAGCGGTTCACGTTCTCCATCTGCTCGTCCTTGATGGCCTGGGTAATGGTCTTTCTGTAATTGCTGATGCAGAAAAGCACGGTCGCGAACCACATGATGAACATATTTATTGTTGTGTTGCGGCTGATGTTACGTATTCCGTCAAGACTGTATATGAACAGTCCGTAGGTTCCGACAAGTATTAAAAATCCGATAATCGGACGCCAGATAAGAAGGCACATTACGAAGATTTCCATCGTAAGGAAGGTAAGTACCTGCTCACCGTTGTTGAAATCATCGTATGAGGTCTTCATACCGAAATATATGCATGCTGCGGCAAAGGCCCAGATGCAAAGCGTGCCCCAGAAACGTGGCACCTTTACTCCGAAGGCAAAGATTATGCCGATGACAAACATGACAAAAGCTGCTGCGAAGGGAATGATAAAGGACTGGTAATTATCCCAGAAATACTTTATGCTCTTGCCATTGATATCTTCCCCGAGCCTTTTGTATTTATCATATATCAGAAAGACTTCAAGCACCAGAACGACGAGCGACATGTAGATGCTCGCCCGCATATTATTCTGGTAGAAATATTTTTTAGAGTACGAGGTTCTTTTTTCAACCCCGAGCCATTGTCTGATTTTATTCATCCTCTTCGCCTCTTACTGTTTTATGATAAATGAAAACCTTGTCGTTCTCTGCAAGGATAAGGTTTCCGTTCGGAACCGTCATCCGTCCGCGCCTGTTTATCATTACAATGAATGTATCCACAGAAAGATCTATCTCTTTTATCTTCCTTCCGTTCCATGGATTGTCCTTACCGAGCACCACTTCCTGAAGGTTCATCGGTGTATCCTCTCCGCTCTTCTGGGCGGCAAGAAGCACCTGATCTCCAGCAAACAAAATGGTATTTCCTCTCGGAAGCACGCTTTTGTTTCCACGGGTTACTCCGACGATAATTGAATCCTCGGGAAGTCCGAGATTTCTTATCATCTTGCCGTTCCATGAATCGTTTTTCCTGACTTCGATCTTTATCAGGCTGATGTCTTTTTCTACTCCGTAATCACCCATGCGCTTGAGCCTGGTATACTGCTCAACGAAGCCGGCAGAAATGATACCTGTAGGTATCGCGACCATGCCGACGCCAAGGTAGGCTATGAATATGGAGAACACCTGGCCCATCGTCGTTACCGGATAGATATCACCATAACCAACCGTCAGCACTGTGGACATCGACCACCACATACCAGAAAAGGCATTCTTGAAAACATCGGGCTGAGCCTCATGCTCGAGCGAGTACATGCAAAGGCTGGACGCCACCATCAGTATCATGATGATCAGTACCGATGACAAAAGCTGCTGCTTTTTCTTTACCAGAACCTCGGTTATTACGTTAAGGCTGTCAAAATGCTCGTTGATCCTGAAAAGCCTTAATATCCTTATTACCCTTATCAGCCTGAAGGCTGTTGCTCCGGTAGGAAACACAAAGGGCAGCAGGTATGGCAGAAATGATAAAAGATCAACTATTCCGAAAAACGAAAAAACATATTTCTTGAGTGCCTTGATCTCCGAAAGCTCCGGATACATTATTTTGGCGGAGATCAGCCTCAGGAAATAATCCAGTGCAAAGAAAGCAACCGTTATCGTCTCGATAAGGATAAAGGTATCCCCGTACTTTAAGTTCAGATCCTCAAAGGTCGCCATTATAACGGCACCCAGGTTCAGAATCAGCGCCAGGGTCGAAATGACATCATAGCACTGGTTGATGAAAACGCCTACTATCCTGTCACTGACCATTTTGTAGGCATCTTCCCTGAGCTTGTTCCAGCTTAGTTTTTTCTTATTTTCCGTCACTGTCTGTGTTACCGCCAAGTTCTATTTCATAAATACAAATTCATTCAGTTCAAGCAGGTTCCTGTTTTCGAAGAAGCCTGCGGTCCAGCCGGAATAGTCCGTACTGATCTTAAAATATATGGCATGTACGCCTGTCAGTTTCTTTACAACTGTTTCGGAATAGCCGCCTTCATGTCCGATTTTTATGCTTCCGATCTCTTCACCATCCTCGGAGTCTGCAAGTATATGAAGTGTTGCATCGGCTCCGAAGCCTCTGTATTTTACGGCAAATTTCATGGTGTCAAATGAGTAGTCCTCGCCGAAATCAAAATATTTATAGCCGATGATCGTGCCGTCCGTTATGTTAGTTATCACTCTTTCAAAAGCATTGCGCTCGGTGATAAAGCTTCTGCAATCTGCCTTTGTATTTTTAAGCACGCAGGCACGATCGGCAGGAGTAATCCTGTAAGGGTTAAGAGCCTTTTCAAATCCAAGCGAGGTCATCTCTACGGGAGGTATCGTACCGTCAGGAAGTATCTCTATTCTTTCGACGCAGCCACGCCTCGACATTATCGTGCCGTTGGTCATCCTGTGGTAGAAAACATACCACTGTCCGTCAATCTTTGCGATCGATCCATGGTCATTGCCGCCCGGATAATCCACGCCGTTGTCGACTATGTAGCCACGGTAGCGGAAAGGTCCGGTCGGGGACTTTGACGTTGCATAGGCAAGACGTGAACCGCGCTTGGGCGAATATATCATGTAATATGGCTCATCGAGCTCAAAATCTAGCTCAAAGCCTTTGCTGCCAAGCTTTCTTGGCGATGCTGCCTCAAAGAAGTAGGTATCCTTCCCGACAAAGCCATGGTCCGGATCATCCTTAATCGGAATGAAGTGCTCGATGCAGGAACCATCCTTTATCTCCCACATTTTTTCCGGATTTACCTCGGCAAGAAACGAGCGTTCAAAGCCACAGTAAATATATACCCTTCCGTCGTCATCCACCAGAACGCCCGGGTCGATGAACCAGCCGTTACAGCAGATCTCATCGGAAATCGTGTACTCGTACTGTGACAATAATTTATATGGTCCCTCGGGCCTGTCGCTTACCGCAACGCAGCCTTTTGAATTTACTATGTATGCGAAAAGGTAGTATTTTCCGTCCTTTTCGACCACGTCGGGTGCGAAAAGGTAGTGCTCAGGGCCGGTCCAGTCCGTATCCTTCGGTCTCCCCTCATCGCTTCCGGTCCTGAAAATATCGCCATGACATACCCAGTTGCCCGGGTCGTTTACCGGTGCCGACCAGCATTTCAGCACATAATCGCAAAAGCTGTCGGATCCTGCACGGTCATGCGAACCGTAAACATATATTCTGTCGCCAAAAACTCTCGGTTCTCCGTCGGGAATATATTCCCACTCGGGAAGGTAGGGGTTTGCCATGATTATCCTTTCTTTGCCTTATTTAGGCATTACGGGTGTCCAGTATTCGTTGTTGTACATATCGGTAAGCAGGTAGGTAACCCTTGTGCTGCCGCCGATATCGGTATTGCTTATCAGAAGACCGTCCTTGTAAATGAGCTGGTCTCCGAGCATGAAGCTGCTCTGGTAAATGCCGGAATATGAATAGTAATCGCAGATGAAATCTATGGTGTCTCCGGCCTGAAGCTCGGTAAGGCTCTTTGCAACCGTGTCGGTCTCGCCCTTTACATAGTCATAACGTGCTCCTGCGATATAGCCGTCGGGATGCTCGCCGTCAAAAACGATAATAAGATTGCAGCGCTCGCCATTCACAAGTGCAGGAACTCTTCCGCGCACGATTTTCTCGTTTCCGTTCTTGATCGTTCCTTCATAGTAATATGCAACCGGCTGTGAATCGATGGAAAGCCAGGTGTTGTCGGTCTCTCCTACCAGCCTGCCGTCCTCGAATTTGTAAATGCTGTCAAGACCAAGGTCAACATAGCCGTCGCCGGTATCATAGAATATGTTGAGCTGCAGGGACTGGATTTTTGCCCATTCCTCGTCTGCAAGCTCGATAACCTGCTTGCCGTTATATTCCTTCCACTTAAGCTTAGAGGAATCAAACTGGTTTGCAGAAATATATGTTACTGCCTCTTCAGCGTTGAAGCAGTCACTGTCATCCATGAAAGAGGTTGCATCACGGTCGATACCCTCGATGCTTCTGCCACCGCCAAGGAAGGCGTTAAGAAGGCTTGAAAGTGCATCGGAGCTCTGGGTTCCGTCACCGCCGCCTCCGCCGAGCAGTGAGCTTGCGGGACTCGATGAACCTCCCGCTGCGATCTGGCCTGTGGTTTCAAGACCTGCAAAGCTCTTGATACACTTTGCATAGTCCTCATCCATTCCGATGTCGTCATAGGTGGAAACCATGTTGTCAACCTTGCTTGCCTTCTTGTAAGGGAAGTAGATTGAAAGACCGTAAGCATTGGTCATATTTGAGGAGGTTCTGTTATACTTGATTGCTGAAAGCAGAACCTGGCTGAGTGCTTTTGCATCGTCTGTTCCGAGCTTGTTTGCAAAGTTTACAAGGTCAACCTGGTCGATCTTTGATGAGCTTGCAAATTCACGGGATCCCGCTCTTGCATCGGAAACCTTCTTATAGTCATTGCCTTTGATAAGCTTTGAGGTATCGGTTGAGAAATCGCCGAGCTTGTCGGGTACGGTCTGTGAAAGCTCTGCAAGGTCGATGATCGAAAGTGTGGTCTGCTGGCCCTTGCACTTCTTTGCACATTCATCAACAAAGCCGTCGATGATGTTCTTTCCGATTTCGATCGTAGGCTGCGAAGTATTCTTTGAGAGCTCGTTCAGCCAGTCAGTGTAGTACCAGCCGATTCCGGGCTCGGTCTCCTCGGATGCGATAAGATAGTCAGCATAGTTTGCGGTTACAAGCGCAGTCTCGAGTGTAGCCATGAGACATGCATCAAAGCCGATGAAATCGAACTTCATGTCGGCATTCTTCAAAGCCTTGTTGATGCCGGACAGGCTCATGGAACCCTTCGAAGCATATTTCTCGTCATAGCCGTAGCCTGAAAGCGAGCCACCGCCGTGATCCCAGAAGATGAGCATGTTACGGTCTGCGGGATACTTGCTCTTGCACCACTTGATGAAGTAGGTAAGGGTGTCGGGATCGGTCATGACCTTTGATCCGTCATCTGATACGAGCTGTGCAAGCTTGCCGTTTGAAATCTTGTAGATCTGGTTTGTGGAACTGCTGATTCCGCTGGTCTTCCACTGCTTGCAGCCGCCTGTGTAGATAAGTATGTTTATATTTTTCGAAAGTGTGGCATTGCACATTTCGGCAATGTCGTTACTTGCCATTCCTGCCCTGGATTCAAGGTCGGTACCGCAGGTGTAGATCATTATCGTAACGGTATCTTCGCCGTTACCCTTGATTGTGGTATACCTTGCTCTCGCCGAAGGGTCAACCTCGGTATTCAGCTTGCCGGTATTGTTTGTACCCTCATCCCAGCCGCTTGACACATTGTTTGAGCCTGTAAAGCCGAGAAGGTTTGAAAGTGATGTGCTGCCGCCACCTTCACTGGTGTTATCGGCATTCTTCATCATATAGCCCACAACCAGCAGAACGATGATGCCCACAACGATCAGAACAAGCATGGTTTTGGGTGAAAGCTTGATCTGCGGAACAGACTGTCCCGAAACACCGGGAACTGCTGCTTTGTGCGACGGTCTGTTACCGGGCCTTGAATCGCCGCCGGCACGGTTTCCGCCGTCATCTTTCGGTCTGTTTGCATAGCCGTCTTCTCTTCCGACGGGGCCGTCTGTCTTTACTTCTCCGCGCAGCTTTATTCCTTTTCCGCCACCGGTTACTTTTTTGTCACGACTGTCATCCATTATTGGTTCCTCCTTGCAGCAGCCTTAAGCTCTGCTGCCTTTGCTTTCATCTGAGCTGCAATTTCGGGTGAATATCCGATGATAACGGCATTATTGTTTTCCCAGATTTTCTGCTGAAGCATATTTATCTGCCCTGCAACACTTTCCTCGTTGTTTTTCCTGTTGGGAACTGTTGTAAGGGTTTTCTCAACACCTGTTTTGTCAAGGTAGTTAAGCATTCTGTAATCCTTGATTCCGTTGGTCATGTGCTGTATCATGTAGAACCAGAGGATATCCTCATATTTTACCGAACTGACACCCTTGCGGAGACCGATCACATGGTTCGAGGTCGCATAGGCCTGAAGATCATCAAGCCACAAAGCATTCGGAGCATTCATTTCAGCATCAAGGCGGGCAATTTCACTACCGTCAACTCCGCCAAGCTTTTTGAATTTCTTAAGGTTAGAGTAGCCCGCAAGAATAACCAGAAGGCCGATCACCATAAATGCAATGGCCATAAAGGGCAGGAAACTGAGGCTTGAGAACATCATTGAAAATGCAGTGGGCTTGGAATAATCAAGATAGAATGCACCTACATAACCCTTGAAATTGTTTTTGGATATTTTTCCGGGGAAAATGCCCTTGGCATTAAGGAAGGTACAGGCATGTTCGATAAGCTTGTCATCGCTTATTTTTCTAGTTACACCGGTAATCTCGATCTCGCCCTCATCTTCTATCCGGTTCTGGAGCTTTTCAAGTTCCTTTTCGGTTACGCGGATAATGTAATAATCCTCACCATCCGTTGCAAAAGAGTAGCTCTCTTTCTTGCTGTTTTCTCTTGAAGCGAAGGGATCAAAAATGAAAGTAACATTAAGGGTTACGATTTCGCCGCTGTGGCCTCCCCTGTGTGTTATCTCACTGAAGGATTTGGGATTATCAATTCCTTTTTTGGCCTGAATCAGAGAAAAAACTATCAGGCCGACACCGGCCAGTAAGAGAATAAGTCCGATGGTCAGAGTTTTTTTATGGCCCTTAAGGGCCTTTTTGGCATGTGGATTGGTAAAATTCATCATATTTCCGTTCCGGAGCAGTGCTCCTGTTATTATTTTTATACTCAGACAAAAATATATCCTTGTCAGAGCATAGTCCAACAAGGATATATTATCACAAAAGCTATTTTTTCGCAAGAATCTATTTACATATGACGTATTACTTTACAGCCGCAAAACCCTTTTCGAGATCGGCGATAATGTCGTCGATATGCTCGGTACCGATGGAGAGACGGATGGTTCCGGGTCTGATGCCCTGATCCTCAAGCTCTTCCTTTGAAAGCTGTGAATGAGTGGTTGTTGCAGGATGGATGACAAGTGACTTCACATCAGCAACATTTGCAAGCAGTGAAAAGATTTCAAGGTTGTCAATGAACTTGAAAGCTGCTTCCTGTCCGCCCTTGATCTCGAAGGTAAAGATCGATGCTCCGCCGTTCGGGAAATACTTCTTGTAAAGCTCATGGTCGGGATGATCTGCAAGTGAAGGATGGTTAACCTTCTCTACGAGCGGATGATTTGCAAGGAAATCAACGACCTTCTTTGTGTTCTCTGCATGTCTTTCAAGTCTTAAGGACAGAGTTTCTGTTCCCTGAAGAAGAAGGAATGCGTTGAAGGGTGAAATTGCAGCCCCCTGGTCACGGAGCAGGATCGCACGGATATAGGTCACAAAAGCTGCGGGTCCTACAGCATCGGCAAATGAAATGCCATGATAGCTGGGGTTAGGCTCTGCAATGGGAGCATATTTTCCGCTTGCCTTCCAGTCAAATTTTCCGGAATCAACAATTATGCCGCCGAGCGTTGTTCCATGTCCTCCGATGAATTTGGTTGCGGAATGTACAACGATATCCGCTCCATGCTCAAAGGGTCTGATAAGATAAGGTGTTCCGAAGGTATTGTCAACTACTACGGGAAGTCCGTGTCTGTGAGCGATTTCGGATATTGCATCGATATCCGGAATATCACTGTTGGGGTTGCCAAGAGTTTCAAGGTAAACTGCCTTTGTATTATCCTTGATTGCGCCCTCAAGCTCCTTCAAGTTGTGAGCATCGACGAAAGTAGTTTCAACACCGAACTGCTTAAGCGTATGAGCCAGCAGGTTGTAAGAACCACCGTATATTGTCTTCTGTGCTACGATGTGGTCTCCTGCCTGGGCAAGAGCCTCGATTGTGTAGGTGATTGCTGCTGCACCAGACGCAAGTGCAAGTGCTGCTACGCCACCCTCAAGTGCTGCGATCCTCTTCTCAAGTACATCCTGAGTTGAGTTTGTAAGTCTTCCGTAAATGTTACCTGCATCTGCAAGTCCGAATCTTGCTGCTGCATGCTCTGAATTTCTGAACACATATGATGTGGTCTGGTAAATGGGCACTGCCCTTGAATCTGTTGCCGGATCCGGCTGTTCCTGACCTACGTGAAGCTGAAGTGTTTCGAATTTATAATTACTCATTTTATTGCCCTCCTTTTTGATTTGGCTTGCTTGTTTTTTGTTTTATGTCTGCATTATACGATGTAATTCCTAGTTTGTCAATGGGTTTAGTTATAGTAAAAAATGGAGGTCAATTATAGGCTTAGTCTATAACCAATCTCCATTTGTTTAAGTCTTTATTTAACAGGGTAATATACCGCTGTCACCCTGCAGTCTCCTTCAGGATATATCACAGCCGAAAGTGCCTTTTCATCATCTATCCTTCCGTTTTCCACTTCCCAGTGGTCAAACTCTGCGCCCTTAAAGGGATGGGCATTCACCGTGAAACCATATTCCTTGAAATACTGTGCGTTAAGCTCTTCCTTAAAAACAACCATCGAGCTGTTCATTGTAAAGCCGCCTTTTTCATAATCGGATGACCCAATCACACAGTTTACCGCATCCTCGGTGCTGTAGGTCTTCTGGATATTATTTGAGAGGAAATTACCATATCTTCCCTCAAGCCATGTTCTGACCTCTTTTACCTTATCTTCATAGTATTTGGAAGGATCGTTCCATCTTACTATCCAGTCCGGACCAAAGCGTTTGATAGTATCCGCATAGACAGGTCTGTACAGGGCAGCCCAGTAATTGATTCTTTCCGAAGTCCTGTTCCATTCGAAATCGATGTTTCTCATGTCACAGAGGATTCTGAGGAACTCGGTTCTGAAGCCTTCGTTCTCCATCAGCGAAGAAAAGATCACTCCGCCCGTCGCCTTTTCACGCAAGGCATTTTTTAAAGAATTTGATTTTGAATTCTTTCCGTCCGAATAAAGTCCGGTGGAGAATTCGGTATCATAGGCCATCATGTGCCACTTGCCATCGGCATATGGATTCGAATCATCTGCCTCTCTCGCTCTCCACATCTGCCAGTTGTTATCCTTGAAATAACTGTCCTGGTTGTCAATATAGATATTGAAAGCACAATATTCCATGTAGCTTACAATGTCAAGCATTTCACAGACTTTTTCATAGTTCGACTGGACTGACATATCATTTTTGGTAATGAATTTCTTGAATTCATTATAGAGCTCGATGTCTTCTTCCAGGCCTTCCTCGACCTCGCCTCTTTTGATTATGACGATATTTTCATTGTCAATTCCGTAATTGTTTTCTATGTAATTGTCGCTGTAGTCCTCGGTCAGAGCATACATGCCCCAGTACTCTCCGTCAATGAAGAGCACGCAGACATCCGACTGCTGGGTTTCAAAGCTTCTGTTCTCCACCAGATCCTGCAGAAGCGGATCCCTGAACTTGGTATAGTCGCAGTCATTTCCTCCGTCACGAAGCAGGAAGGACTTATATTTTGCAACTTCACCCGCTCCGTCTGAACGCAGGTTGTCCGGTATCAGACTGAACTTCAGATTCTTTTCACCATATTCCTCACCGCACTTAAGGCGGAAGCTCTTTTGCATGTTTCCGCGGGAAGCAGCACCCATGATCCTGATTCCGAGATCTATAGAGAAGCCTTCCCCGTCACCTGCCGGAATATATTCAATCAGTGCTTCTCTCTCCCATTCCTTGCCTTTATTGTTGAAATTACCTTTTTTCTGCCAGCCGTCCTTTTTTGCATTTTTCGGATCTTCCTTGATCCAGTCATCGTAGGTCTTGCCAAGAACATATATACCGTTTTCATAGCCGAACAGGTTGTCAAAATCGGTATACATTGAAATTATCGGAACATCAGAAAAATTTTTTCCCCTGTCGATTCCGACAAAATAGGTTGCACTTACTATCGGTGTCCTGATTCCCTTTTCATTTATCGCAAACGCACGCACAACATTGGCCTTTATTACTCTGTCCTTAGGAATATAGTCTCCCGAAGGATTTACATTCTTCTGGGCACTGAGTACATTGAAGTTTTTGCTTGCGTCTTTCAGATGTAACGGATTATTGTAGACCCTGGACTTTTCAGTCGGCTTTGAGCCGTCGAGAGTATAATAGATGGTCCAGTTTTCACCCGGTGCCGTCATGGTAAGATCGAATTCAGTCTGGTAAAAGCCCGAGGCAGCACTGAAAGTAAGCTCGTAAACTTCCTCTTCTGCCGAAGATGATTTCTCTTTCGTTTCCTGTGAAGAGGAAGGGGGTTCAGCTTCCGAAGCCTGAGGCTGTACGGAAGATGAGGCCAAGCCAGAACTTTCGCTTTCGCTTCCGATCTTGTCTGCGCACGAAACAAGCATGACCATGGCCATGCACAGCAGGAAGGTTGTCAGTTTTTTTAGGGGAGCTTTCATTGGGTGTGGGGGCCTCCTGGGAGATCGAATTACTATAATAATAACATGAAGGAAAAGAAAATTAAATGTATTATTTTATTTTT
>JAFRWN010000123.1 GCA_017437965.1 Lachnospiraceae bacterium | reverse complement strand
TCTTTTCCAAAGTAGAAGGAATGAGCCTTGTCGCCGTGCATTATCATAACGGCGGAGCGTATCTCATTGCTGTATTGCAGGATAGGCATATTGATGAACGACATACATCCTATCTTGTTCCAGCCGCCGTTGGAGTTGAGGGAACGTGGGTGATAGCCGCGTTCGGTCTTGTAGTAAGCGTGGTAGTCCTTGACAAAGTAGGGAGCGTCTTCCGGCAAAGGATCAATAACACCGCCGCCAAGCTCATACTCGCCGGACTGATAATCCCTGATACGCTGGGCATTCAGTGCCTGCTTCATCGCATAACGCTTTTCCTCGCTGTCATCGGCATCAAAGTAGCCCTTTGCATTCACTCTCGTCATATCGTACATGGTAGATGCAACAGTCGCCTTGATACGCGTATCCAGTGTTGCTGCATTTATCGCCATACCACCCCAGCCGCAGATACCGAGGATACCGATACGGTCCGGATCAATATTTTCCTGAATCGAGAGGAAATCAACCGCTGCCATAAAGTCCTCTGTGTTGATGTCGGGAGAAGCCATGTATCTCGGCTGTCCTCCGCTTTCACCCGTAAAGGACGGATCGAAGGCAATGGTCAAAAATCCACGCTCTGCAAGCGTCTGTGCGTAAAGACCGCTGCACTGCTCCTTGACCGCACCAAACGGTCCGCACACGGCGATTGCAGGAAGCTTCCCGCCTGCGTCCTTCGGCGTGTACATATCGGCAGCGAGCGTGATACCGTAGCGGTTGTGGAATGTCACCTTCTTATGATCGACCTTGTCGGACTTAGGGAAGGTCTTGTCCCATTCCTGTGTTAAAGTAAGCATTTCGTCTTTCATTTCAGACATCTCCGTTTTTTCGTAATGTGTAAGTGAAATAGTCCAGGCAGTCGATGCGGTCGTTATACTTATGAACGCTGTCGAGAAGCGACTGCCGATAGGTTTTCATCAGCTTTTCAAACTCTGTATAACGCTTTTCTTCGATCAGCATCAGGCATTTTGCTGTCATTTCATCGTCCAAGCCCATGTCACGCAGATTTTCTATCACTACCGCTGTTTTATCGGCTGCGTTTGCCATTTTCATCACCTCCGTGTTTCTGTGATTTAAGTATATCACATCTTTTCGGATATGCAAAATACCTATATGTAATCGCTTGTCATTCTTTACAAGAATCGCAAATTGCGGTATAATAATTGTATCTAAAAACGGAGGTACAGTATGGAGATACGGATATTACGCTATTTTCTTGCCATTGCAAGAGAGGAAAATATGACAAGGGCAGCCGAGCGGCTTCATATCTCGCAGCCATCGCTCTCTAAGGAAATCAAGAAACTCGAAGAAGAATTAGGACATGAACTGTTTATCCGAACGAATAAGAATATGATATTAAACGATGAAGGAATGCTCCTGCGAAAACGTGCCGAGGATATTCTTGCCATGGTGGACAAGACCGCCGAGGAGTTCAGCCAGCTTGACAGCATCATCGGCGGAGAGATACGCATAGGCTGTGCGGAAAGCTATCTCATCAAGTACCTTGCACGAAGTATCAAATCATTCAAGGAGCAGTACCCTAATTTTATATTTCACATATTCAGCGGAGATACCGAACCTGTTGCGGAACGCCTTGACAGAGGTATCCTCGATCTTGCAGTTATCGTTGAACCGCCGAACCTGTCAAAGTATAATTATCTTACCATCCCTGAAAGCGACAAATGGGGGCTTGTAATGCTTCGAGACAGTCCTCTTGCCGAAAAAGAATATGTTACCTTTGATGATCTCTATGGGCTTCCGCTGTTCTGCTCCGAACAGTCTATCCGTGTTGATTTTCCCCGCTGGTGCGGCGAAAACATGGACAAACTAAATATCGCGGGAACTGTCAATCTTGCCTACAACGGATCTGTGTTTGTAAAAGAGGGGCTGGGATATCTTCTTACTTTTGAACATCTTATCGACACGAGTGAAAAGAACGGACTTTGTTTCCGACCGATCAAGCCGGTTCTTGAAACAAATATGTATATCATCTGGAAGAAGTATCAGGTGTTTTCACCGATAGCGGAGTTGTTCCTGAAAAGGCTAAGAGAAGATTACAAATAAATAAGCTAATATCATTGTCGAAAAAAATGGACATCTTTTGAACGTCTGCGAAAAAGAACCGCCGGATACCTCTCCTCAGGTACCTGGCGGTTCGTAAAACATTTTCAATTAATTTAATACGGGACCGGCCTTTTTAACTTCCTTTGGTTTGTTGTTAAGTCCGTCCTGGATTTTTGTGGCATCCTGGGCACTGAATACACCCTGATTAAACTTCATATAGCTTTCCAGAACCTTTTTGGAATCAATCTTAGCGCCGAAATTTTCAGCCAGTTTATTCATCTTTCCGCTCAGTTCGGCTATTTCATCAACAGATTTCTTCCGGTCTTTTGCAAGATCAAACACCTTCGTCATTGCTTTCTCAAAGACAGCCTTGTTCATATTTTCGAACTTGTCCATAGTCAGCTTCTTATAGTTTTTGTCCTTGCACAGATCATTTATTGCCTTACGCAGCTCTTCACCGAAAATTTTCCCCTCTTCCGTATGAAAAGCTTTTTTGAAGGCTTTCTTCTCCGGCGAATCTTTTATCACGATTTCCTTTATCTGATCCATTTTGATGGGTTTTTTAAGCTTATCATAGCCTGCCATTACACTGCTGATGAAGATTCCTTCCTGAATTCTGGCGGAAACCTCGTGATCAAACTGTGTTCTGTGGGAAATGGCATATACCTGATCGATAAGGATGGAACGCAGATATTCCCTCGGCATCCTGGATGTGGCGGTATAAGCTGCGGTATTGGTAACATCCAGAGAATTCTTCGCATTCTGCTTTTCCTCTTCGGAATATTTCCAGCGCTTCTTGTCCTCTTTGATGTAGGTATTGTAATCCTGCGCCGCTGCCTTCTCGCTGTCACTCATCAGATCGGTATAATTAACCTTGACTATCTTTCCGTTCTTAACCATATCAAAGCTTAATCCTGTAAGATAGTTCTTATTATCCACGGCCAGATAGGTCTGTCCGGGATCTACGGCGAAATCGCTGAGTGAACCGAGTTCCTTATAGTCCTCCTTCTCAAGCAGGAATCTAGCCTTTACGCCTTTCCAGCCCGCAGCTTTATAGAATTCCGCTGCCTTTTCCGATGCTGTCTTTATATCGTCAAGAATTTCCTGGTTACGCTTTCTTAATGCATCAATCTTCTCTTCGGAAAAGCCGAGTTCTTTCAGCTGGGAGATCATCAGGGAATTCGGATCGTTAAACTGTTTATTGGCCTCTTTCAGCTGATCATAGGCCTCCCTGTCAAAATGGAGCATCGAAGGAATTATGAGATTACCCGACTTGTCCATCAGATTTGTGAGCGCTTTATAATCTTTTGACTGAGTATATATCCTGTTCTCCGGAGTATCGCCGTAAGTCTTGTTATAAAGGAATGAAGCGCTCTTCAGGAAAGCATCTACATAAGGTACACTATAACATTCAGCATTAGTCAGAACTTCAAAATTAAAGTTTTCCCTGAGTTTGTCCAGTTCATCGATGGTATTGGCGAGTTCTGCCTTTTCTTCATTGCTGAGATTGGTTTTAAGTTTCCTTGTCAGGTAAGGAGCTCTGGTTTTATGATCCTTCTTGTACTCTTCCTCAAACTTCTTAACCTCATCATCACTCCTGAACCAGATATCCTTCAATTTCTGTGTTAGCTTTCCGAGTTTCAGACATGCATATTCCCTGAGTAGCTCATCTTCTGTTTTATCCTTACTCTTTTTTATTGAGTCCTCATTCTCAGCTTCCTGAATGAATTTCTCCCTGTCTGCTTCCTTTCCTTTAAATTCTAACTTCTCATAAGTATTGGGAAATCTAAGATTTAAATACGTACCGTTTCCGATATTTGTTTTTGAATCTTCCATCACCCTCATAAAGCCGTAAGCGAGGCCGGAACCACCACCCTTGATGGTAGACAGATCTATCGTTGCGCCGCCGGCCGTGATTTCCGGTACGGGCACTTCCTTCTGAGGTGAAAGAACATCTATGCCGAAATATGAACCGAGCACAAGCTTATAGAGCGCAGAATCCTTCTTTATCTTCATGGTAGTCGGAGGAAGGAACTGAAAGCTCTTCGGCTCTCCCGATTCCATATCGAAGGCTTTCTTCAGACTAACGGGATCAAAAGACATATCGTTATCATAGGCTTTGATGCTTTTAATTACAATATTCCCGGTTTCCTTGTCTATCTCGTTCTGGCACTTGAAGTTTCTTCCGTGACGGTCTTTCTGGAGGCACAAAGTATCAATGGCCTGCAGCCTCATCAGGTTCCTGATGGCTTCAGATGAATAAACAATCTTTCTGCCCTCTGTCTCAGCCTTTTTCAGCAAAGGAATGAGCTCGTCACCGGGTGCCTCTTCGGAAATTGTGCAGAGTTTGTTGACTACAGTATTGTCCCTGCGCTTAAACTTTACAAGCTGGGTCTTGGATTTAGTAATGACATCGTCAAAACCGAAACGCTCGGCGATACGTGAGGTAGCAGTATTATTGACAGCTGCCTTTTCACCGGACTTCTGCATCTCGCTGGCACTCATCTGACCAAAAAGCTCTACTTCCTTGCCCATGGTCACTCTGAACATCTTTTCAATCTGCTTATCGTTCATTTCGTTCAGCAGATCCAGAAAAACCTTATCTTCTTTCTTATCAAGATTCATCTGCTTGGCCAGCCACTCCTTGGCACTGACCTTCCGGATCACATCTGAAGATTTTGCTTTGGGATCATAAGTTCCCTCGGCAATCATTACATTCTTTCGCATTTCAAGAGCTTCTGCGAGCAGCTTTTCTTTATTCTTTTTTGCCTCATCGATCTGCTCATCGATAGTAAGATTTCCCTTATCCTTTGGATAATCAACTGCCTTGTTGTACATTTCAAAATCGTGGAAAATCTGATCGAAATTGTGGGCAAAGTATTTCGAATATTTTTCGCTTAATGCCGGCTTATCTATTTCAGCCGCTTTTTTGATATTATTGTTCAGGGTATTAAGAAATCTGATTCCGAATCCATAATCAGCATCATCCAATTCGCCCTTCAGTCTTTCCTCGACGGGATGATCCTTGTCCGGTACCTCAAGCTTGGCATTTGCCCGGCTGACCTCTAACTGCTTGGTTCGCCTGGTAAGGAAACCGCCAAGATCCTCATTGATGAACGGAAGGTTTTCTTTCAGATAATAGTTATTATTATCCTGACCTATGAGCTTCATCTTATATACATCTGTCGAATTTCCTTCGTTCTGCCATTCAACACTGTCCTCCACTGCTTCCTCGGCACTGATATGATTGATCATGTTCCTGGAATTAATGGTAGCGACAGTACCGGCTTCCATATTTTCAAAATTGATCGCGCCGTCTTTTACGGCATCTATCATGGCATTCAGGTCGCTCTTCGACTGCTTTGCTTTGTTTAACAGATCGACAACCTGACTCTTTCTCCTTTTTCCGGGAGGGCTTGAAGGATTTCTGTTGTCAATATAATTCTGAGCTGCTTCAAAGAACTCGTTATAGGCAGTATTTACCCTCTCCAGATACTTTTTACTGTTGAATACGCCCTGGTCGCTCACATAGCCGGATATGCTCTCATCAAGGACATTGTTAAGCGCTGCAAGGCTCTTTTTTACCCAGAGCATTTCGGGGGATGCTTTTTTAAAGAGCCTCCAGTCCCGATCGAGCACGGAGCTGCCGTTAACCATAAAATTGTTTACCGCACCGGTCTTTAGCTTGAAATCGTTTTCGGTCTCTTCCTTACTGAGTTCGGTTTTTGCACTGTCGCGTGCACTGACCACATCATCCTTCTTTTTATCCTTGATTTCCTTCTTGAGATCATACATGTTCTGATCAAGCTCCATAGGATAGATCACATAATAATCATCATTCAGCTTGATCGCACGCTTCCTGGTATCTTCGTCCAGTCTTTCAAATTTACCCTGTTTGATTCTGTTATTCGTAGGTGCCATTTTTATTCTCCTTAAGAATCGGTCTGATTTCACTTTCCCTTATTCTTCAAAGGGTATACCGCTGAAATATTCAACATCAACAACCTTGTAGTTTTTCGGAAATTTCTTATATGCTCTTTCTATCCTCTCGGCAGATACCTCGGCATTCAGTCTGTTATTTTCCATTCTTTCGTACTCTGCGGTACGAAGAGTCAATTTCTTTACAGCAATCCCGCCTTGCTTTGCGATACCGTTTTCGGTAAAGCCTGCATCATAAAAGAAATCCCCGAGCATGCTACCGTCCTCATCGCCCTCCTCATCCAAAGGCACATGGGCGCTTACCCTGGTAAAACCGTTTTCCGCCGCTGTTTCAAATACCGCTTCAAGCATGTTGCTGCCGCCCGACTTCATCCTGTAGGACGGATCCATCCACATCCACTTGATCACAAGCTCCCTTCCGGCCGGCACAAGTATCGTTATTCCGCATGCCGCAATGCCGTCATCTTCAGCTTCGCACTCTCCGAAAAGCAATGCCTGTTCATCAACCAGATAGTGACTGTATTCTTTCGGAACAAATCCTCTGAATGCATCGATTATTTCCTGATTACCGTTTAAAACTATCGTTTTCATATCACTTATCCTCCTGTCCCGGATGATTCTTCCTTTTTTACTTCTATATAATATCACGGCATCCGCACCAAAAGTGCACCATAAAAATTTTTTTATTTAACTTTATTTTTTCAATAAATTAAAAATCTATATGCAAACCCCTCTTTTTGTGTTAAAATATTCTCGTGATCTGAAAGATTCCATGTAAAACACAGAAAGAGAAGCATTTTATGTACACATATACAGCATATCCCGATTACAATAAAAACATAGTTAATATCCCCAATTCAATACTAAATTATTTCGGTGTCGAAACAGTCGGGGACACTCTGCCTGACCTTGACAAATTCCTTGACAATGAATATAAGAACGTAATTCTGCTGGTTCTTGACGGGGTCGGCCATACCGTGCTGGAATGGAATCTTAAGCGAAATAACACGCTTGTTAAACATGAAAGGACCACTATCAGCTCTGTATTTCCCTCAGCTACCGTGGCAGCGACGACCTCGCTTATCACCGGACAGATGCCCTGTGAGCACGCTTGGCTCGGCTGGGATACCTACTACAAAGATATCGATAAAAATGTAACCGTTTTCAACAACACTCTGCAGGGCAGCAAAAAACAGGCGGCAAAGTACAATGTGGCCCAAACCCTTACGCCATATAAAAGCATTATGGAAAGACTGAACGAAGCAGGTATTGATGCATATAGCGTCTCTCCGTTTGTCGACCCCAGGCCCGGAAGCTTTTCAGAAGTACTGGATATGACAAAAAAGCTTTGTGCAAAACCCGGGCGCAAATATATCTATGCATACTGGGATAAGACTGATGAGATCCTTCATAAATTCGGCGGCGCATCAAATGAAGAAGAAAACATAAAGGCGGCTCTTACCGAAATAGAGAAACAGATCGCGAGTTTTACCTATAAGATGAAGGATACACTGCTGATAATTACCGCAGATCACGGACATATTGACTGCAATCTTTCCTGCATCAAGGACCATCCCGAGCTCACGGACTGTCTTGTCCGCCTGCCGTCTCTTGAACCGAGACTGCTTAATTTCTTTGTCAAAGAAGGCAGGAAAAGGGAATTCAGAAGCCTGTTCAAAAAGATATACGGCGATGAGTTCAGGCTCATGACCAAAAAAGAGGTTCTTGATGAAAAGCTTTTCGGGACAGGCACCGAACATAAAAAATTCCGCAGCATGCTGGGCGACTATTTTGCCGTAGCTACGGGCGATTCCGGAATAACTGTCAACAACCCCAAGTGGATATCGACCCATGGCGGCGTTGTGTCTGCCGAGATGAAGGTTCCGCTGATAATAATAAATGATTTCTTTACAAACGGAACCGAGGTTGAAAATTACATAGATGCCGCATTCGATATACTGAAAAAAAGATATCCATGGGCAAAGAAATCCATGTTCAATCCCCATTACAGCTATGCCATCGAAAAAAAAGGCGGCAGGAACAAATTCATCCAGTACTATACCTGGGACAACGGGGAAAAAAATCGTTATGATGAGGGCTGGGACGGAGAATTTTTTATTGACCTGATAGTAAATGATAATGAACTCAGTATTCAGTTTGCCAACGAGGTCACGGAAGTATTTAACGTCAGACCCGACTACGGTGTAGATGCCCACGGCTGGAGGCTGGAGCGTTTTGAGTTCCGCTCACATAAACTGGGGGGCTACTCTGCTTTTGTCCAGGCGGGCGACCGTGTGACAGGAGGCTCACGTACCTTCTTCTTTTCTCAGGAAGAAATGAGCGGAAGCTTCGAGGACTTTCTTGCAGCAAACAAAGAGCTGTTCTCCGGTTCTTTCGGGCTGACAGCGGATTACATGAAAAATCTCTCCGGGCTTAAGGAGTTTCTCGGATTCAAGGAATAAGGCGGTGCTTTTTGTCAAGAAGCTCTGATCTTTAGCATATTGTTTAGCAATAAATAAATATATGATCTAATCGGCTTTCAGCTATTTCTCAATGAAATATGCCGGTCCACCTTGTCAAAATAGGTACTTATCTTATCAAGTGCCTCCGCAAGCGGTACTTTTACATCAAACACCGCTATCATTTTTCTTTCTAGCTGCCTGCGGATGTTAAATCCTATTTTTTCCGCAACTATGCATCTGACGTCGGACAGGGCTTCAACCTTCGGATTTGCGCCGCACTCTCCGCCGCCGCATCCTCCGCCGTTCCCGGCGCAGCCTGTCTTTTCACCGCAGCTGGCACCGGTTTCCGTATCCTTTTCAGGTAACTCCGCGTTAAATTCCCTGACCTCTGAGAAGCTTGTCCTGCCGTCCTCTACCTCGTAGATGTAGAAACGATTGGCAGCGCCGAAACTTCGGTCAATCATCTCCCCGTCCGAGGAGGCAAAAGCAATTTTATAGTCCATCTCGCTCCTTAATTCCATCTCTGATTTGCAACGGAATATATGTCCTCGATCAGTCTGATACCGCCTGTATAACCTACATAGAAATCATCCAGAACCACCTTGTCCTTTACAGGCCATGAGATGTTAAGAAAATGACCGAAAAGCTCCTCCGTAAGCTCTTTTTCATAGTAGCTTCCGATAATGAGGGGATATCCGTGGTAATCGTGCTCTTTTATACTGTTATGTATCTTATAGCTGTCGGTTTCAAACACCGCATCTGCCACAAGACCATAGTTGAGCTTTTTAAACTCCTCTTTTATCCTTTCCTGATGCACCTTTGGAACATCCTCCGTCAGATACTGTGTGGCAGGCACAAGACCGAGATCGTTCACAAGGAATTTGGTTATTCCGAGAGCATACTGTGAATCCCCGACAACGGAGAACTGCTTTGCCATTACTCTGGTCTCTAGGAACATGTCGGCATAACGTTCAATCAGATAGTAATAATACTTTTCATTCTCATCGATCACGCTGTTAACCTTTGCCTCATCCACTCCGGCGAAACTGCCCAGCTCGCGCAGGAATTTGCTTGTTTCAAACGCTCCGATGGGAAGGGTCGGATAATGCAGATACGGCAGACCGAGTTTTCTCTCCATCTTTTTTACATTCCCGAGAGAAACCCAGGGTGAAATCAAAAGATTGAACTGTGCCTTGGGAATAAGGTCTATATTCTTTATTCCTCTTCCGTAACCGAAAATAGTATTGGGCTTAAGCCCTATTGACTGCACCAGCTTTTCAAGCTCTCTGAGATTTCCGAGCCAGAAAAGATCCTGATAGGGCACATCGGCCCATATGTTTACAAGGCCTCCAATTTTTTCCTCGGAAGGTTCGAGGTACTGATCGATCAGAGCATCTATTACCTGCTCATGACCCTTGTAATTATTTCCCTTAAAGCCTGCGGTAGATGCAAATATCACAGGTTTATCGGCATTTTGAAAGCCTGAAACCACTTCCTCCACATCGTCACCGACTATCTCGGGTATGCATCCCGTCATTACCACATATAAGTCGGCATCAATGACCTTTAGGGAGTTTTCGATCGTAGATCTGAGTTTTTTAACGCCGCCGAACACTACATCCTTTTCGTTAATGCTGGTACAGGGGAAAATATTCGGTGAAAAATAACCCGAGCTTCCGATAGAGTCGGAAAGCTTCTGTGCACAGCCGGGACCCGAATGCAGTACGGGAATCGTCCGTTCTATTGCCTGAACGGTCTGCATTGCACCCAAAGCGCACTTATATCTTTGCTTATCAATCAGTTTTGCCATTTTTTTCTCATTTATCCTCTCAGTTTTTTTGTGTTCCTCTTCCCTTTTACTGAGCCTTTTTGTCAGAGGGCTCTTCAAGGAATTCATCCACCTTCTGCTCATACCACCATTTTGTATAGGGCAGCTTTACCCTTGCGGCAAGGTTCTTTTCAAAGCTGCGGTTATGTATCGCATCCAGAACCGCATGTGCAAATTCAAGCGTATGCTTATAGCCGAAGATCATGTATTCGTCGGCAACATATACCGCAGGAGTACCGTTCTTTATTGCCCATACGGTTGAACCGGGATGTCTTGACAGGTAAAGATCGGGCTGGTACTTGTTGAGGATGTTCATCACCTCATAATTCTGCTGATCTGCAACGCTCGCTTCAAAATCCACATCGTTTTCAAGCAGATATTTCATTGAAGGAGGAACGTCTCCGTTCTCGTATTTCTTGTCATAGTGCCAAGCAAGAGCCCATACAACCTCAATGCCGAGCTCGTTAAGCACACGGGAAACCTCGAAGGTATAGCCGGGGCCCATTCCGAGCACTGCCTTAAGTCCTTTAAGCTGTTTTTTGACCTCTTCGATCTGAGGAAGGTAGATTGCCCTCTGCTCCTCAATATATTTTTCCACCTTATCTCTTCTTCCCGTCGCATCGCCTATCGCACGCAGCCAGGCTTCAAAGCCTGCCACACCGAGAGGGTTAATGCTTCTTACATAGGGAACGCCGTACTTTTCCTCAAGTCCGTTGCCGAGATAATTGCCCAGGGTACCGCAGATACAGGTAGTCGCAAGCGATTCCGAAATATGCTCAAGCTCCTCTACGCTTGAGTTGCAATACAGGAATATGGGCTCAAGATCGAAGTTTTTGAACATCTCGATGATCTCAGGTCTTGCGCTCTCGTAGAAATTCTTGAAATTGACCGTGTTTCGTTTTTCCTTCGGAGGTTTTACTATTCCGGAAAGTACAGCATGATCCGAGATATCAAAGCCCGTGGCCCAGATACGCGACTTGAAGCCCTCGCAGTGGACGGCTATCACCGGAACTTTTATTTCTTCCTTTACCTCATCGACAACACTGTCGATGTCCTCTCCTATTATACCAGTGGCACACGAGCTTGATACAAAGATTGCCTTCGGCGCATAACGCCTGTTAACCTCGAGAATTATATCCCTTAAGGCCTGAGTAGACCCAAAGATCGTATCCTTCTCGTTCATATCCGTTCCGACATATACGGTATCTGTCGTCACTCCTCTTTTCTTTGCCATTACCTTGTCAAGATAATAGGTCCCCGCACCTGCCACGGAACAGCCCGCAGGACCGTGATGGATTATCGCAATGTCACGTATGGCGGAAAGCTGTCCTAAGGCACAGCTCGAAAGACAGGTGCTCGACTGCGAGAAGCAGCGGCTGCATCCCTTAAGCGTTCCGCACTCACTCTGCTCGGACAGATCCTTAAGAGAACCGATATATCCGGTTATCGAACCGATTCTGTTTTCACGTGTGGCAACGTTCGATGAATTCAGATTTATAGACATGTTTTTTCTCCTGTAATGATTCGATGATTAAGATCAGATCCTGTAATCGTCCTCTGCAAAATCCATGAGACCGAATTCCATGAGTATTTCTTCAAGCCTTTCCTGAGTCATGGGCGTGGGTATTGTGAAATTTTTATTGTTGATCACAGCCTCTGCAAGATTCCTGTATTCCTGTGCCTGCGCGGAATCGGGCTTATACTGGATGACTGTCTTCTTGTTGATCTCGGCCCTCTGTACGATATTGTCCCTGGGAACAAAATAGAGAAGCTGGGTTCCGAGTTCCTTAGAAAATGCTCTTAAAAGATCGAGCTCGCGGTCTACGTTTCTTGAATTGCAGATGATTCCGCCAAGTCTGACACCGCCGCTTCTTGCATAGCGCTGTATTCCCTTTGCGATATTGTTTGCGGCATAAAGCGCCATCATTTCACCCGAAGCTACGATGTAAATCTCCTTTGCCTTGCCTTCTCTTATCGGCATTGCAAAGCCGCCGCATACTACATCTCCGAGGACATCGTAGAAAACGAAATCAAGGTCGTCGGTATATGCACCGAGATTTTCGAGCATGTTGATGCTTGTGATGATACCTCGTCCTGCGCAGCCTACACCGGGCTCGGGACCGCCGGACTCTACGCAAAGCGTTCCGCCGTAGCCTTCCCTCATGATACGGTCAAGCTCGATATCTTCACCTTCGTCCCTTATTGTATCAAGAACGGTCTTTTGTGCCAGTCCGCCAAGCAGCAATCTTGTCGAATCCGCCTTGGGGTCGCACCCTACAACCATTACCTTTTTTCCGTGCTCGCAAAGTCCTGCGGTCAGATTCTGTGTTGTTGTCGATTTTCCGATTCCGCCCTTGCCGTAAATTGCTATTTGTCTGATCTCACTCATTTTTCCCTCTTTTCAATATCTTAATTATTTATCCAAAAAGGTTTTTAACCTTCCTGTACCGTATCAGTTTGTCCAGGGCTTCTTCAATATCCCCCGGATGCTCTATGGGACTTATCCCGTATTCACCGAGCATGCGCACCGCACCGTCGCCTATCTTTAAAGCGATAACATATTCACAGTCGGAAAAGCTTTCTGCTTTTTTCCTCATTTCATCCACAAGATGATATCCTCCGTGGCAGACGGTATTGACGTTTCTTTCCTCAAGGAAATCGGTGTCCCCGTTCTCCTTAAGACCGTAGATCAAAAATCTCTCGGCCCTGCCGAAATGCACATTCACATATTGTCCGTCCGTACTCGCAATCGCTATTTTACAACTGTATCCGTCGCTCATCTGCAGTTCTCCTGTGCTTTTACGCTACCCGTGTGAAAAGTTTTCTCCTGCCACTCTGTTCAGGTAAATACGGTCTCCGTATTCCGATCTGCCGGGAACACCGACCGCATCGGCCCGGCAGTGCTGACAGTGCCTGAAAACGTCTATGTATTTTCCTGCTTCGGTTCTGACCTTATCGATCATTGCACAGTCGGGAGCCTTTGCATCTTTTAACTCCGCTGTCGGAATCAGGGGGATAATGTTATATATATCTGCTCCCGCTTCAGCCACGGCCTTTGCGATCTCAGGTATATGGTCCTCGTTGATCCCCGGTACCAGGACTGTGTTGACCTTAATAGTGATTCCTTTTTTTGCAAGCTTCTTTATGCCGGCGAGCTGGTTATCGATCAATATCCGCGCTCCTTTTGTTCCCTCGATCCGTTCTCCATGGTATATAATGAACTTGTTTAGTTTTACGAGTATTTCCGGATCTATGGCATTGACCGTCACAGTTAGTGAATCGATCCCGGCTTCTGTTATCTCGTCCGCCCTTTCGTTTAAAAGCAGTCCGTTTGTGCTCATGCACTTTATAAGTCCGGGAAATTCCTTTCCTATCAGCCTGAAGGTTTCAAGAGCATAGTCCGTTGCAAGCGTATCTCCCGGTCCGGCAATTCCTGCCACCTTTATCTCCGGACAGATTTCAATGGCTTTTTTCAGTATATCAATGCTTTCCTCGGGGCTTACCACCTTTGAAGCCACACCGGGCCTGTTTTCGGTATCATTGATTGCCCTTTCGCAGAACCGGCAACCGATATTGCATCCCGGGCTTACAGGAAGATGTATGCGTCCTGCATTATTTACATGACCTCCAAAGCACGGATGCGATCTCTGTAATTCTTCGTAGGCTTTACTCATCTTTTCCTCACTTTTCCTACTTATTATATAGGGTTACTATGTTTTACGTCACGGCAAAATTATAAGTCAGTTGGCAATTAATGTCAATAGTTTTACTTCCTTTTGCCGTTTCAAAATTTCTGTTACCGGTTATCGAAAAAAACTATAGGGTGTTCACTGCAGCAGATAACTGTCCGAGAGCCTGTTCTATCAGCTTTCTAGGTGCTGCCACGTTTATTCTCTGAAAACCCTTACCCTCATCTCCGAAAATTTTTCCGGAATCCAGCCACAACCTGGCTTTGTTTATTATCAGCCTGTCAAGCTCGTCATCCGAAAGTCCCAGACCCTTGCAGTCGAGCCAGACAAGATAGGTGCCCTCAGGTCTGATCATTTTGATTCCCGGGATGTTTTTACGGATGTATTCCTCGGTAAAAAGTATATTATCATAAATATATTTCTTTGCGGCAAGATACCACTCCTCACCGTGCCTGTATGCGGCTTCGGCAGCAACCAGTCCCATAACTCCGAGCTGTGAATAGCCTGCAGCGTCAATTTCTTTCCTGAATGCACGCCTGATAGCCGGGTTCTTGATGAAAATATTTGATATCTGCAGTCCCGCAAGATTAAATGTCTTGCTAGGCGAAGTACAGGTAATCGTAAAATCCTTAAAGCTTTCCTTTACTTTCTCGAAAACAGTGTGCTTTCCTTTAAACACATAGTCGGCATGTATCTCATCGCTGACGACTATCACTCCGTGCTTTTCGCATATCTCACCGATTTTAAGAAGCTCCGCTGCAGTCCAGACGCTTCCGCCCGGATTATGCGGGTTGCACAGAAGAAAGAGCTTTATCCCGTTTTCGCTGATTTTCTTTTCGAAATCCTCAAAATCGATGCAGTATCTTCCCTCTTCGTTCTGCTTTAAGGGGTTTCTTACTATCACACGCCTGTTATCCTCTATAACTTCATAGAAAGGATAATACACCGGAGTCTGTATGAGCACTCCGTCGCCCTCTTTCGTAAAGGCCTTTACAGCCATAGCAAGCGCCATCACTATTCCCGGCGTTCTTACAGTTTCATTGTTTTTGAATTCATAACCATGGTGGGACTTCATCCAGCCGGCCAGTGCTTCAAAATAAGAGTTAAGCGGCTCACTGTAACCGAAAATGCCATGCTCTGTCTGAGCCTTAAGTGCATCCTGAATATATGAGGATGTCGGAAAATCAATGTCTGCCACCCATAGCGGAAGCAGTCCCTCGGGCATTCCCCGTCTTGCAGCATAATCATATTTTAGTGACAGAGTGTTGTACCTGTCGGTTATTTTGTCAAAATCAAGATTTCTTTCAGACATTCTTATCTCCTATTATACCCTCGAGCGTATGCCATCCGAGCACCGCACATTTCACCCTTGCCGGCATATGAGCAATATCGGCAAGTACGGATGCTTCCTCAAGCTCTTCGAGTTCTTCTTCGCTTATTCCCTCTTTTATCATCCTGAGGAATATATCGGTAAGCCTTTTTGCCTCATCGATACTCCTGCCGATGACAAGATCGAGCATCATATCCGCGGAAGCCTGGGAAATGGCACAGCCGTCTCCCGTATATGCTCCGTCGGTGATTATCCCGTCCTTCGTTTTAAGCCTGAGGACTATCTCGTCGCCGCAGCTCGGATTTATGCCCTCAAGTTCAAAATCGGCATCGGGCAGCTCATGCTTATGCTCCGGATGAAGATTATGTTCCGTCAGTATTTCGTTGTAAAAAACAGCTCCCATTTTTACTCCTTCTAATCGTCGTAGCCCATCAGCGGCCTTACCGATGACAGGGCCGAAGCCAGTCTGTCAATATCGTCCTTTGTATTGTAAAAAGCAAGGCTTGCCCTCGTTGTCGAAGGTGAACCGAGATGCTTAAGCAAGGGCTGTGCACAGTGGTTTCCGGCTCTGACAAAGACATTTTTTTCGCTGAGTATAGCGGAAACATCATGAGGATGTACTCCTTCAATAAGGAAGGTAAGTATACCGTGATGATCCATAGCATCCTTCGAGCCGAGTATACTGAGGTGAGGGATAGCAGAAAGCTTTTCATAGGCATAAGCCGTAAGCTCCCTCTCTCTTTTCTCGATGTTCTCCATGCCGATGCGGTTGATGAAATCTATCGCTTTATGAAGACCGTATGCACCGGCTGCATTCACAGTGCCCGCCTCAAACTTATGAGGAAGCTCGGCAAAGGTGGTCCTATCCCTCGTTACAGTCTCGATCATCTCCCCGCCGTAAAGGAAGGGCGGCATGCTCTCAAGCAAAGCTTCCTTTCCGTAGAGCACTCCTATTCCCATCGGGCCGTACATTTTGTGACCCGAAAAGGCCAGAAAGTCCACATCAAGCTCTCTTACATCCACCTTCATATGCGGCACAGACTGTGCCCCGTCGGCTACGATAACCGCACCATACTTATGAGCTATTCCGGCAAAGGCTTTGATATCGTTTTTGCGTCCTATCACATTCGATACCATGGTAACGGCCACAATCTTTGTTTTTTCGCTCATCACCGATTCAAGTGCTTCTGTACTTATGCCACCCTCGCTGTCGCAGTCAAGGAAGACAACCTTAGCGCCGGTTTTTTTGGCGGCATTCTTCCAAGGCAGGAAATTACTGTGGTGCTCAAGTATACTGACTACTATCTCGTCTCCCGCTTTCAGGAAATTTTCGGCGTAGGAATATGCGACCAGATTAAGGCTTTCGCTGGCGTTACGTGTAAAAATGATCTCTTTTGTACTGCCGGCATTTATGAAGCCTCTTACCGCCTCTCTTGCGTCCTCATATTTTTCCGTGGCTTCAACGCTTAAGCGGTAAAGCCCGCGAAGAGGATTTGCATTGTATTTTTCATAGAATTCCTTCTCGGCGTTAATCACACACTCCGGCTTTTGTGAAGTGGCTGCCGAATCAAGATATGTGAAGCTTCCGTCAAAGATCGGGAACTCCTTTAATATTTCATTGTCATTCATTCATATTCACCTCGGGCTGCTCACAACCCGGCACCTTTTTTAAAAGCGCCGATATCCTTGCATCCGCCATCAATTCATATATTTCTTCCGTTTCTAATCCTCGCGACGAAAGATAAAATACCAGGTCCTCCGGGAGCCTTCCTATGCTTGCACCGTGTTCTCCGGCAACATCCTCCTCATCGCACAAAATGAGAGGAACGGTTTTGTTTTCCGCCCCGTCATCCAGTATCAGCACATCCTCTTTTTCGGTTCCTTCAGCACCCGAGGCACCCTTTTTAAAGTTGATGGTGCCGCGGAATATCTTGTTAGCGTTATCTCTTAACACACCCTTGTATTCGATCCTGCTCTTTGTTTTCTTTCCGGTGTGCAGTGCTTCAAGACTGATATCTAAAACTCCGTTTCCCAGAACATGATATGCGACAGAATTTTCAAACTCTGCCCGATTTCCCGACAGTCCTGAGAAAAGGTTGCTGTAAATTTTTCCTTCTCCCTGAAAAAGCTGGATCACGCTGATCTTCGAGGAATCGAGCTGTGTTATCTTAACATCGTTAACAAAGGGCACGCCTTCCTTCGAATCTATCAGCTGGACAAAAACCAGCGAAGCATCCGCTTCCAGTTCAATGTCTACATTTAACGAGTGAGGATTATCATAGGAAATCCTCTGTATATATTCGGCATTTACGCCCTTCGGAACATGAAGGCTCAGCTTTTTTGAGTAAAGCACTTCGTTATCCGTAAGCAAAGCCTCGTCCTTAAGTTCCTCGTTAATTCTTTTTTCTTCAAGAGTGAGCCTGCTCTCTCCCTGATCTGCTACCTTCTCCGGCAGCAGCAGTCTGGCTTCATTAACATCAAGCCAGCCGAAGGTGGGCGCACTCAGCCTGTTTACCGTTTTTTCTCTCATCTATCCACCTCTTTACTCAGCCGATAGAGCCCTTCATTTCGAGCCTTATCAGATTATTCATCTCAACAGCATATTCTAAAGGCAGTTCCTTTGACACATTATCGGCAAAACCGCTGACGATAAGCGCCCTTGCCTCATCCTCCGAAAGTCCCCTCGACATCAGATAGAAAACAGCCTCATCGCTGATCCTTCCTATTTTTGCCTCATGTCCGATATCTGCATCCTTGGTCTTGATATCCATTGCCGGGATCGTATCCGACCTCGATTCTTTATCGAGTATCAGCGATTCGCAAGCAACCGCCGACTTGGAATTTTTCGCCTTGTTATTGACAACGACAGAGCTGCGGAAGGTTGAGATTCCTCCGCTTTTTGAAATAGACCTTGTGTTGACATATGACGAAGTGTCCGGAGCATTGTGGACTATCTTGCATCCCGTATCGAGATTCTGTCCCTCTCCGGCAAAGGTCACGCCCGTAAATTCCGCCTTTGCGTGCCTTCCGTTCAGTATGCTCATTGGATAAAGGTAGGAAACATGTGATCCAAAGGATCCCGATATCCATTCCACCTTACCGTTCTCGGCCACAAGCGCTCTTTTTGTGTTGAGATTATACATGTTTTTCGACCAGTTTTCAATGGTTGAATATCTTATGGTAGCATCTTCTCCTACAAAGAGCTCGACACAGCCTGCATGGAGGTTGGCGATATTATACTTAGGAGCTGAACAGCCCTCAATGAAATGCAGCTTTGCTCCTTTATCAACTATTATCAATGTATGTTCAAACTGTCCGGCACCCGGTGCATTCAGTCTGAAATATGACTGCAGGGGTATTTCGACAGTCACGCCGGGTGGCACATATACAAAAGAGCCTCCGGACCATACCGCGCCGTGCAATGCTGCGAATTTATGATCCGTGGGCGGCACAAGCTTCATGAAATGCTCTTTTATCATGTCCGCATGATCTCCGTGCAGCGCACTTTCAAGGTCGGTGTAGATCACGCCCTGTTCGGCAACTTCTTTTTTAATGTTGTGATATACGAGCTCCGAATCGTACTGGGCTCCCACACCTGCAAGGCTTTCTCTTTCCGCCTTCGGTATGCCGAGCCTTTCAAAGGTATTTTTGATATCCTCGGGCACCTCGTCCCAGTCGGCATTCATTTTCGTGTTCGGCCTTACATATGTAACGATGTGGTCCATATCAAGCCCGGAAATATCGGGACCCCAGTCGGGCATTTGGGTTTTATTGAATATTTCAAGGGATTTCAGTCTGAACTCCCTCATCCACTCAGGGTCATTCTTCTCTTCGGAAAGCTTCAGTAAGATATCTGCCGTCAGCCCCTCTTCAATTTTATAAGCGTCGTTACCCGCGTCCTTAACGTCGTATATTCCGCGGTCAACGTCGGAAATCTGTGTTTTTTCTTTCATCCTCTGTATCCTTAGCAGGCATCTGCTGCTCCGGTACCGTGCCTGCCCCGGTACCGGATAAGCTCCCGTTAGGTACGGGCTCATCCGTCAGTTGAGATATTTTTCAAAGCCGCTATTGTTCACTTCCCCGATCAGACTGTCATCGGAGCTTGTTACGATCCTTCCGTCCACGATTATGTGGGTCCGGTCTACCTTCAGGGCATCAAGTATCCTGGTGCTGTGGGTTATTATCAGAAGCGACCCTTCACCTTTCTTTACAAACTCCTCGATTCCTTTGGAAACAGTTTTCACTGCATCTACATCAAGGCCCGAGTCAGTTTCGTCAAGTATTGCAAGATCCGGCTTCAGCATCAAAAGCTGCAGTATCTCGGTTTTCTTCTTTTCTCCTCCGGAAAAGCCTGCGTTCATGTCCCTGTCGGCATAGGCCTTATCCATCTGAAGTATCTCCATTGCCTCGGTAAGCTTCTTTTTAAAATCCCAAAGCTTTACCCTTTCGCCTGTCTTTGCCGCATATGCGGACCTGATAAAATTGGTAACAGTGATTCCCGGGACCTCTACAGGATTCTGAAAAGAAAGGAAAATTCCATTCTTTGCTCTTTCATTGACCGGTGTCTCGTTTATCACCTCACCCTTGTATATTATCTCTCCGCCGGTTACCGTATAAGCCGGGTTACCCATAATCACATTTCCGAGCGTTGATTTTCCGGCTCCGTTCGGTCCCATCAGGACGTGTACTTCCCCGGAATTTATTGTGAGATTTACGTTATGCAGGATTTCCTTATCCTCTGCATTTACGCTTAAATTCTTTATCTCCAGTATTTTTTCGGCCATTTATATTTCCTCTTTCTCCATCCTTTTATTTAATTCCTATCGGTTTTATAGGATTTATACAGGCATTATATACTAAACTGCTGGGAATTGCAAATCTTTTTTTATTTTTTGCAAATAAAAGAGGCTGTTACATCAACATACTGCAACAGCCCCTGTGGGTATCTGATAACGGTCGTTAAAATGTCGTTACCTTATTTTCAAGTTCAGGCCTTACTCTCTGAAGGTTTTCCGAGAGATATCTCTCACCGTTATCGGGAAGAAGTGGGATTATCAGTTTTCCTTCATTTTCTTCCTTTAATGCCTCTCTTATCGCTACCGCAAGGCTTGCACCCGCGGATGCGCCAAGGAAAATACCCTCATATCTTCCGACAAGATGTATAGCCTTTAAGGTCTCGGCATAGGTCACATATTCATACCTGTCCGAATACTCTGCACTGAAATTGTCAGGTTTCATAGCATTGAAACCGTTTTCATCCTTTACTGCATGGATTCCGTGAAAACCTCCGTCTCCTGCTCCCTCAACAGCCGAATTTTTTACCGACTCGGGATCGGGCTGAGTGATTATCGTTACGACTTCAGGCTTCTTTTCCTTAAGATACTTGCTTACGCCGTGAGTGGAGCCTCCCGTTCCCACACCGCCGATGAAGATGTCAACTGCTCCGTCGGTATCTTCCCAGATTTCGGGACCGGTATGTCTGTAATGTGCGAGAATGTTGTCGGGATTTGAAAGCTGCCAGGTTGCATATCCGTTAACGGTACCTGCAAGCAGCTTTTCCGTGAGCGGTCCGAATGCCTCAACGCCTTTTTCAAATACCGGAGCAAGATCCTCGGGGGTGATATCGGCAATCTCTGCATTGTAAGCTTCCAAAAGCTTAAGTCTTTCCACTGACACGCCGGGCTGAAGACCTATTTTAAACTTATAACCCTTTGCGGCAGCGAAAGCTGCGAGTGCGATTCCCGTATTACCGCTTGTAAACTCAACAAGGGTAGTCTTGTCGGGACTGATTTCTCCTCTTGCCTCTGCGCCTTCGATTATCTCAAGCGCGATGCGGTCCTTATGTGAACCTGCGGGATTAAAATACTCAAGCTTTCCTGCTATCCTGCCTTTTAAACCAAGTACTTTTTCAAGTCTCTTAAACTCTACGATTGGTGTGCGTCCGACCAGTTCCGTAATTGAATTATAAATTTTAGCCATTATGTATACCTCCATTTTCCTATCGGATTACTTGTATTTATATTATCACATTTCTCCGGTTTTTAAAAGTTCATAATATCAATGGCCGGTTATCTGTTTTTTCGATAACAACCCCCCAAAAAAACGCAGCCGCTTTCACGGCTGCGCTTAAAGTTTAAAGACTGTTCTGTCTGATAACAATCATTTAGTTATTGGAGAAAAGAGGTGTGGAAAGATATCTGTCACCGGAATCGGGAAGAAGAGCTACAATATTCTTGCCAGCATTCTCCGGACGGTTAGCAAGTATCTGAGCTGCCTTAAGAGCTGCACCTGAGGATATTCCTACAAGGATTCCTTCGCTTCTTGCAAATTTCCTTCCAAATTCAAAAGCATCATCATTTTCGATCGCGATGACCTCATCATATATTTCCGTATTGAGTACTGCGGGAACAAAGCCTGCGCCGATGCCCTGTATCTTGTGAGGGCCTGCGGTTCCTTTTGAAAGCACGGGGCTTGAAGCGGGCTCAACAGCAACGACCTTCACATTGGGATTCTTGCTCTTTAAGTACTCGCCTACACCTGTGATCGTTCCGCCTGTACCTACACCGGCAACAAAGATATCAACCTTGCCCTCGGTCTGCTCATAGATTTCGGGACCTGTAGTCTCACGGTGAGCCTTAACGTTTGCGGGGTTGTCGAACTGTCCAAGGATGATTGATCCGGGAATGCTCTCGTTGAGCTCCTTTGCCTTGGCAATTGCACCCTTCATTCCCTTAGCGCCCTCGGTAAGAACAAGCTCGGCACCGTATGCCTTAAGAAGGTTTCTTCTCTCGACACTCATCGTGTCGGGAAGCGTAAGGATTGCCTTGTAGCCTTTGGCAACTGCAACGGATGCAAGACCGATACCGGTATTTCCGCTTGTAGGCTCTATAATTGTAGCACCGGGTTTTAAAAGGCCCTTTTCCTCAGCATCCTCAATCATTGAAAGGGCGATACGGTCTTTTACCGAACCGGCGGGATTTAAAAATTCAAGCTTTGTATAGATTTTTGCATTTTCCACTCCTGCACTCTTTGAAAAACGTTCCGCGTCAAGCAGCGGGGTTTTGCCGATAAGCTCGGCTGCGCTTTTTACGATTTTACTCATACTTTTTCTTCTCCTGTTATAATATTTTGCGATTTCTATAATTCCTATCTACAAACTAGGGAATCTATTAAATATTTTACACCATTTCTTATGTTTTGTCAATAACTAAATCTATTGTCCCCTACTGTTTGCCGGCACATAGCTTTCAAACTCTTCAAGATATTTCTTTGCAGGAGCCGAAAGAACGCTCCCTTCCCTGTACAGTGCGCCAACCTTGATCTTCTCATCTGTATCTAACGGCACCGCATGAAGCTCAGACATCGATTCGGTATCGCTCAATATACCGACACCGACAGAATAACCGTTAAGCCTTTTTACCAGGTCAAGGCAGGTCGCCCTGTCGCTGGTCCTTAATATATTTTTGTACTCGTAGGCCGAAACTATCTCCTCATAGAAATATGCGCTTGAATTTTCGCCCTGGTCGAAAAGCAGGCACGGATATTCTTCAAGCTCGGAAAGGCTGAGTATCTCTCTTTTAGCCAACGGATGGTTCTTTCCGAGGTATACGCTGACACCGTATTCCGCAAGTACCTCAAAGGATAACCCTCTCTCTTTGAAAAGCCTCATATAATAACGATGGTTATATTCACTCAGGTAAAGGATTCCAAGTTCGCTCTTTCCTCTTGCCACATCCTCTATCACATCCGCAGTTTTAGTCTCAAAAAGCCCGTATTCATAATCTTCGAGACCAAAGTGATTCACTACATCCGCAAACACTTTTGTGGCAAAGGTTGAATGATGCATCGTGATATAGAATTTCTTTTTGGAACCGCCCTCGGAATACTTATCGCTCAGTGCATTCACCTGCAAAAGTATGTTATTTGCATAGTAAATGAATTCCGAACCGGCAGTAGTGAGCGCAATCCCCCTGTTTGTCCGTTCGAAAATGCTGATCCCGATTTCACTCTCAAGTTCTTTTATCGCGGTAGAAATACTTGATTGTGAAACAAACAGTTTTTTCGCGGCCGCATTGAAAGAATTCAACTCTGCGATGCAGACCGCATATTTAAGCTGCGTAAAAGTCATATGATACTCCCAATCAGAGGTTATCGTAAAGATCTTCGGTAAAAGTCAGGCTTCCGCGGTAACCTGCATAGCTTCGGTTAAAGATAAGCCTTTCGTTCATCGGAAAAGAAGTATAGAGATACTGTACTTCCCTCTTAAGCGCCGCCTCTCTTTCGTTGCTGCTTCCCATGATCAGGGAAATATCCTCTTCTTCCTCCATCAGTGCTTTGTTGATCTCGTACTGATCGGTGAGGAAAATTACCTTGGGCGGTCTCGCATATTCCAGATCGGTTATCTGCTTTACTATTCTCTCCTTATCCTCAGAATTCTTAACAGGATCGGTGATTATCGCAAGTACCGGAGAAAAGCTGTAATCATTTGCAAGATATCTTGTCAGGCCGATAGCGATATTTGCCTCTCCTGCGATGGCAAACCTCTTCCAGCTCAGTGCTCCGATTGCCTGCTCCAGGTAAGAATATACATAGTCCTCTTCCTTTTCGATCACTGCTTCAAGCACGCTCTGAGGAACAATCTCCCTGCCAGCATTATCATTCAGGGTTTTTGCAAGCTTCCTCAGAAAAGCCGTGGTATCGCTTGCACCGACGGGAAGCCCATCAATACGAAGGGACGGAACACCGAATTTCTTTTCAAATTTTTCGGCATTGCCCTTAAACAGCCAGGGGTTTATTATCAGGTTTAATGCGGCTTTTGAGCATTTCTTTACATCCTCAATTCCCTGATGGCCGGTATAAAATGTATTTACCTTAAGGCCAAGTGCCTCGAGCAGTCTCTTTATCTCTTCAAGATTACCGCTCCAGAAAGGATCGTGATAAGGTATTATCCCAAAAATATTTACAAGCTTTTCATCCCTTACTTCGCTCTGTTCTATCACGTCCTTGATAAACTGGGTCCAGACTATCTCATAGCCCAAGTTCGAGTCGCCGACAAAACCGGGAGAGTCGATGGCATAAACCGGATAGCCCTCCTCCCTGAACTGTTCCGCTATAACCGAAACATCGTCTCCTATAATGCCTGCGGTACATCCTGTAAGTATGAAATAAGCATCGGCATCGATTATATCTATCGAACCCTGAACGGTAGTTTTTAATTTCTCGATTCCTCCAAAAACAACCTCTCTTTCGAGCATATTACTGGAAGGTATCGATACGCCGCTCACAAAGCAGGAAGACTTATGACCCGACTGTCCCTGCTCCGAGGCTGTCGTCTGCATGCAGCAGCCCGGACCAGAATGGTAAATGGGGCATATTCTGTGCATAGCCTCCAGAACCGATGCAATTCCCGCAAGCACGCAGCCTCCCCTTGGATTTTCCAAAATATCTGCCATATCCGCATTCCTTTCTAATCAATAATATATTTAAAAGCATCTTCGTTGTACCAGCTGTCGCGGTAAGGAAGCTTTGCATGTTTCGAAAGCTTCACGTTAAAGCCCGGATTTTCCAGCTGGTCGGCTATTTTCCTGCCCAGATACAACAGTCCGTCATAGCCCATGGTAGGACGTTTTCCGTCAAGTACATGTGTGGTCGGGTAGCCGAGCTGGGCTGCCCACTGAGGTACTCCGATAAAAGCATCGGGTTTCAGCTTGTTAAGCAGGTTCACCTGTTCAAAGGGCTGCATGTTTGCGATATCTATCACATAATCCTTATGGATGTTATTCAGATACTCAACGTCCGCCTGTGCATCCCCATCATAGGTCGGTGTTTCAAGACCGACAAGCTGCATGCCGAAATCATCGATAAGCGCGGCTGCGGCAAAGCTTCTGCCCGTACCGCCGCAGATAAACACCCTTTTTCCTTCCAGTCTTTTCCTTATCTCTGCCACAAGAGGTTCGATCCTTAAATGTTCTTTTTCTATGATCTCCTCAACCTCTTTTTCTTTTCCGATCACCTTTGCGATGCCTCTGTACCAAATGTCGGTATTCCTTATTCCAATCGGCATAACAGTATGCGAGTACGGTATACCGTAATCCTCCTCAAGCTCCTTCATGAATTCATCCGCAAAAACCTTACATATCGAGGTCGAAGCTTCGGCCTGCGGAATCCTTCTTATCTTTTCAAGAGAGCTGTAGAAAGGAATATAATTCACCTGTGCTCCGATGAGGCTCATCATCCTTTCCATTTCCTTCTGATCAGCGAAGCTAACCGTTGTAGGTGCAAAAAGATTCACCAGCCCCGGTATTTTTTCCTTTTTCTCTTTTTTAAGGATATATTTATTGATGGATATAAATGCGGCATCAAAACCCGAAGCGCAGATTTTTGATTTAAAGCCTTCGCAGTGTATTGGAACAATAAGCTGATCCGGATATTCATCCGACAGATCTTCACAGATAGCATCTATATCGTCACCGATGATGCCCGAAGCACATGAGGCATACACGAAGATCATTTTCGGCGTATATCTTGTCACTGCTTTTTTTACCGCCTCGCGAAGTTTCTGCTCTCCGCCGAAGACCACGCTTTTCTGGTCAAGGTTTGTAACAATGATCCTGGGATTTTCTATATTCTTTATCCCGCGATGAGCCTGTCCCACGCGGTACATGTCTATCGCCATTATGGCACAGCCGACGCACCCCTGGGGTGAATGCGATATAAACACCGAATCCTCCAGAGACATAAGCGCGGCCATTGAGTTTATCTGCTGGCACTGCAGTCCCTGCGCAAAGCTCCTGTCCGCACGTTTAAGGCAGCCCTTTTTAAAATCCTCTTCCGCTTTTTTTCCGGTCGTTCCGAGGTCGTTCACTCTTCCGGGCTTAGACTCTCTCACGCCCGAATATTTTACTTCCGCCATTTTTCTTTACCCGATTAACCTTTCAATTTTTTCATTATATGATATACTGATCGCTCTGCTCGCTTTGCCATTCTAACAGATCCGAAAGCTTTATGCCGTTTAACACTTCGTATACCGCGCCGTCAAGTTTCTTCCATATCCTTATTGAGACACATCTGTCTTTTTTATTACAGCCCTCGCCACTTAACTCACTGCACTCGACCGAAGAGAGATTGCCCTCGCTTGCCTTTAAAATATCTGCAACACTGTATGATCCGGGGTCATGTGTAAGCATGTAGCCACCCTTTGCACCTCTGATACTCCGTATCAGTCCTGCCTTTGAAAGCATCGATACGATCTGTTCAAGATATTTATCCGAGATATCATTCCGTTTTGAAATCTCTTTTACCGTTACCGGATCCTCCGATTTGTAATAATTTCCGAGCTCCAGCATGACGCGTATGGCATATCTGCCCTTTGTTGATATTTTCATTTTTATGCTTCCTCTTTTCCGAAGGTAGTTTACAGATACTCATCGTTTTTCTCAACCCTGTCAAAATTGTTATGACAGGCAGATATCCATTTCATGCCAGCTTTCACCGCCCCAGACCGATGCGGATGCTCCGAGGTCATGGAAACCGAATTTTTCATACATTCCGATTTTTTCGGCATGGCAGGTCAGAACCAGTCTTTTGCTTCCTCTTTCCTGCTGCTTTTTCCTGTAGATCCCGACCAGCTTTTTCGCAAGGCCCAGTCCCCGGTATTCGGGCAAAACATCAAGTCCAAGAAGCATTACGTTAGCGGCGCCCGGAACATGGATTGCAGCATCCGTAAAGAATTCATCCCTGAAGCTATCCTCATTTACCGAAATCCCGTTTAAAAAACCAGCGATCTTTCCGGTCTCTTTGTCAAGTGCGACCAAAAACAGCTCGGGAGCCGCTTTCACGCGCTCGGTCATGTGTTCAATGCTGCACGCCTCATTCGGCGGAAAACATATGCTTTCTACCTCCGCTGCCTGAAGTGCTTCGCTCTCTCTTATCTCCCTAAATTCAAACCTTTCATACAGTACCGCATACGGATCCTCAAGATAGAACGGAGCAAAGGATTTTCCGTCGATATACTGGGCCAGTGCCAGAAGCGCAGCCGCACATCCTCCCGAACCGTGATAAAGTCCTGTATATGCCTCCGATTTAAACGGTTCATGGCGGTTCCATGCCGTATACCACTTTCTCTGCTTTCCGTCTGCAGTCGATGCGCCGATAAGCTCTTCCGCCGCAGAATAAGCGGCATCCAGATATTTCTGTTCTCCGCTAAGCCTGTGCATGTGCAGAAAATGTTCCAGCATTCCTGCAGCGCCGCAGCAATAGCAATTGGTCCTCCAGTATCCTCTCGAGTGTACTTTTGGAGCCCCCGATGCCAAAAGACCGTTCGTAAGTTTGATAACAAACTCTTTATACTTTTCCTCACCGGTAAGACAATACAGCTTATAAAAAAGCCTTGAAGTCCCGACCGGTCCCTGACATACTCCCAGATAGTAAAGGTCGGTAAGATAAGTATCGTTGTATCTGACAAGGGCCGCGCTGCCGTCTTTTGAATAATCCGCAACATTCATGATATACTTTGCGGCTTTTATCGCGGTATCAAGATATTTTTTCTGCTTTGAATGTTCATAGAGACCTGCAAGAATATATCCGCAGCCGGCCGCCCCGTATTCAAAGCCCGGGAAATAGCCTCCTGCTTTTTTAATGGTAGGGAAAGTGTCCGTCGGCATAGCATACCATCTGCAGCCTCCCTGCGGAGCATTTTCCTTTTTTCTGTCAATATACTCTCCTGCTTTAACCGCAGCCTCAAGGAATTTTTCGTCTCCGAAGGTATCATACATATCAAGAAGAAACAGCACCAGGCTTCCCTCACTGATGATACCGTAAATACCCCTCCAGTACAGCGCCCCGCTCTCTTCGTTGGCAGCCTTTATGCAGTCATACGCAACACGAAGCGCAAAATCCCTGTATTTTTCATCGCCGTTGATTTTATAGAGTTCCTTTGCGACATAGGCACCTCCTGCCGGTCCGTTAAGGTAACCGATGGAAGTACCCATAATCGAATCCGAATCAGTCTTAAAATCATCTTCTCCCTTATACACGGCTATTACATGATTGATCCCTGCTTCCGCTTTTTTCAGATAGCCGGGATCCCCGGTAGAATTAAAAAGCCTTAAATAAAGCAGTGCGATTCCGGCAGAACCTGCATAGATTCCCGAATCGGAAAGCATGAAGCCTCCTTTGGGGCCTTCAGGGAACACATCCCAGTATGTCTCATCTCCGTTTTCATATGAATAGCTTTCTATCCACTCAAGCACTTCGCCAACGATATTCAAAAGCTTTTCGCGTCCGAGCGGCTCAAAATCATTTATCCAGTCAGTAAATCTCATGTTTTCTCCTTAATTCCCTGTTATTCGGTAGGTATAGTATGTTTTTACGATTATAACTCATATATATCCAAAAATCAAGTTTTTTTATTATATTTCCCCGCAATATAAAAAACCGATTGAATTCAATCGGTTTTTCGGAATAAGGCTTATACTTTAAAGTCTAACGGCTCAGATATTGTATTCCACCTCCGACACATTGCCGCCAAGGTTTAAAATCCCCAGTATCTTCGTCCTGAATTCCTGGAAGGTATCCTGCGCACGTGCCCTTGGCCTCGGAAGATCGATATCTATCACCGCTTCGACCTTTGAGGGCCTTGCGGACATAACAACAACCTTGTCCGACATGTATATTGCCTCGTCAACATCGTGGGTTACCATGATCATTGTCATCTCGTGCTTTTTCCAGATTTCCAGTATTTCATCCTGCAGGGTCATTCTGGTAAAGGCATCGAGGGCTCCGAGCGGTTCATCCAGAAGAAGTACCTTGGGATGACCTACCAGCGCCCTTGCGAGGGAAGCCCTCTGCTGCATGCCGCCCGAGAGCTGGTGCGGAAATGATTTCTCAAAGCCTTCAAGCCCTACCAGCTTAATGAATTCCTCCACATCCTCTTTCTTTTCCCGATGTATTCCTCTTGCCTTCAGTCCGAAGGCAATATTGTTTCTGACATTCAGCCACGGGAAAAGGTTAGAGCCCTGGAAGGCAAAGCCTCTGTCACTGCCGGGTCCTGTTATTTTCTCACCATCAAGTGAAATCTCACCCTCATTTGCCCTGTCAAGTCCGCCTATAAGGCGTAACAGTGTTGACTTTCCGCAGCCGGATGGCCCTATCAACGAAACAAATGACCCCGGAGTCACGGTAAGTGACAGATTGTTAAGTGCAACAATATCATCCTCTGTCGGGTCCGGATTAGCAAACTGTTTACGGACATTTTTTATTTCAATCCTGCCTTTTACATCTACCATCTGATAACTCCCTTCTGCCAGTTCAGTATCCTGTCGCGAAGCTTAAAAAGCAGCGTCAGTATCAGAGAACACATGACCGCAATTATTATCAGTCCCGCATACACGCCCGTATACATCATTACGCTCTTCTGCCAGTTTATATACCAGCCTATGCCGCTTGCGCTGCCGTTCATTTCGACAGCCATCAGCGTTGCAAAGGAGGAAACTGTTCCGTAAAAAACTCCCAGAAAAATGCTTGGCATAGCACCGGGTATCGCAACATGGAGAATTTTGTAGAAGGTACTTGCGCCAAGGGTGCTTGAAACCTCAAAAAACACTGCGCTGGTGCTCTGTATCCCTGAGCTTGTCATTAACGTTACCGGAAACCACACGGCAAAGGCTATAAGAAATACATTGGCGGCATGTGTCGTAGAAAAAACACTCAGCGCCAGCGGAATCCATGCGGTAGTGGGAATCGGTCCTATCACCTTTGTTACCGGATTAAGCCAGTAACCCACCGGCTGCCAGTAGCCGAGGCACACTCCGGTAATGAATCCGGCGATCGCACCGAAAGCAAACCCCTCGGCCAAAAGCTTTAAAGACGAGCCGACATTAGAGAGCAAAAAAGATTTTTCTTCCCACAGCAGCCCGAATATTCTGTCAAGCGAAGGGAAATACAGGGTCGGAAGCCATGTGGTTTTTGTGGTTATAAGGTTTAAGGCGCACAGAAAAAATACCAAGCCTGTGTAGAACGGTGCCTTAGCGATCAGCTTTTTCTTCACGCTTTTAACGAAAAAGCCTGTCAACAGAAACACGCCGTAAAGAATTACAAGTACGATCAGGAAATTCACAAAATACGGGTACTCCGTTTTCTTCTGCTTGCCGTTATCAGCTATATTGTAATACAGCAGTATGGTTATCCCCACCGCGATAAACGGCAGGATAAGCACTATGATGTTTCTTATCTTTTTCATATTTTTACAGTTTTATACTTCCTTAAAATTACCGTTTTCAAACACGAAGGAATCGGGCACATTGTCAAAAATCTTGAAATGCTCTTCGGTAAATACCTCAATGTCCTTGTCATCGTTAAAGTCTCCGATCCTTACAAGCTCGGAATATGCATCCTTAAAGGTCTTCCGGGCCCCGCTTACGGAAGGAGAATAATTGTATGAGCCGAGCAGCAGTGAATTTACCTCAAGCTCTCCCGAGCACTGTTTGTTGTCGATCTGAAGCTTTGCAGCTTCTTCGGGCTTTGCCTGTACGAATGCTGACGCCTTAAGAAGAGCTCTTGTATAGGCTGCTGCAGCCTCCGGATGTTTTTTTGCGCTGTCAATCGACACATATATCTGGCAGCAATACTCATTTTTGAACTTCTCGTCTTCGGTCAGATCGAGGATCTTTTTAAATCCGTATTCCTGCTCTGCGGAATATGCTACCGGATCATGAAGCGCTATCGCATCAACCGCTCCGTTGTCAAGAGCTAGCGGCAGATCGGTCATCGCATAGGGAATCAGTTCAACCTCCATGTTTGTAGTTCCTGCGCCGATTCCTACATCGAAAAGCTTACGTTTTAATGCTATAACGGAAGAATCGCCGAGGGACGGAACGCCGATTTTCTTACCCTTAAGATCCGCCACGGATTCAATCTTCGAATTCTTCTGAACATAGTATTTTGTGCAGCCGGTATGAAGCCCGCCTGTGAAGGCAATTTCAAGCCCGTTGTCTATCTGGGGCAAAAGGCTTCCCGCAAGTCCGAGGGATGCATCTATCTGACCCGTTGCTGTAAGGTCTGCCGCATTTGAAAGGTCGATTTCAACCAGTTCATATTTAATGCCTGCCGCCTCAAACTCCTCGTCAAAATATCCGTTATCGGCAGCAATATGTAAGGGTGCAAGACACAGTGATCCGTTGGCGGTTCCTATCTTGAATACATAGCCATCCGAGGCCTTTTCAGTACTTTCGCTCGTCTTGTTTTCCGTTTTACCGCAGCCGCAAAGGCTTCCTGCCATAATGGCAGTTCCGATCATAATTGCTGCAAATTTTTTCAGTTTCATAATATTCTCTCCTTTATTTTAGTTTTATTTTTTCGCTTCCCGACAAGAGCTTCTCATCGTGTGAAGCAATTATTACCGCTTTGTTATCCCCCGCATATTCCCTGAGAAGAGTTCTCACCATTAATGCACTTTCCTCGTCAAGATTCGCAGTGGGCTCGTCCGCAAGTATCAGTTCCGGTTCAAGCACAAGCGTTCTGGCAAGCATCACCCTTCTGTACTCTCCCCCTGACAGCCTCTCCGGCATTGCCTTTTTCCGGTCCGAAAGGCCAAGCTTTTCAAGCAGTTCGTCAGCTTTTATGCCGGCTTTTTTCACGCCCGCGATCTCTGCTGCCACAAGTATATTTTCCCTGACGTTCAGCCTGTGCAGCAGTGATGCAGACTGCATCATATAGGAAATCCTGCTAAGTAAAAGTTTATCCCGCAGTCTTTTAGCCGGACCTGATACGATGTTTTTTTCGTCGATCAGAATTTCCCCGCCTTGAGGTTTAATGAAACCTGCAAGAATACTTAACAGCGTCGTCTTTCCGCTTCCGGATGGGCCGCACACGGTGACAAACTGTCCGTTTTTCACCGTAAAAGAAAGATTCTCAAACAATTGCACATGTCTGCCTTCCTGCCCGAATGAGTGCGAAATGTTTCTGGCTTCAATCACCATCCGCGAGTCCTCCTTTCATGTCCCAAAAATTTTCCTACGAAATATCATTTACAAGCTGTGTAATATTCCTTTTCCTGAAATATAACAGCGAAGCAGACACCGTCGCAGACATAATAAGAGCACCCGTGGCCATGCTGATCCCCGCAAGCCTGATAAATTCGAAAAATCCCAGTCCGCAATAGGGAAGCTCGAGCATATCCTTTATCAGTGCTGTAAAAGGGAAAACAACCGCTGCGGCAAAGGCACTTCCCAAGATACTGCCTCCAAGAAAAACCATTGTGTTTTCCAGCAGCAGAATTTTTATGACACGCTTCATGCCCCAGCCGAGCGAGAGCATGGTCCCGATTTCATTTCTCCTGAGCACTGTCTTTAAAACCAGTACCGACAATATTCCTGCCACCGCCAGAAGTATGATGCCGCCCTCAAGTATATGTCCCAGAAACGAGATTGATTCTGCCTTTTTGGCATATTCCCCGATCAGCGATGACATCGCGTAAACCGAAATTTCTTCCTTCCCGTAGGCCTTTTCTATTTCAGCCTTCAGTTTCTCAGTATCGGTATCTTCTGTCTTTTTCACCAGCACCATTGAGATCACATCATCTCCGTTCACAAAATCAAACTGTGAAGAATAGAGGGGATTTTCCTTATTGGCCTTGGCTGCTTCAAACGTTATGAAGATGCTGGAATCATATCCCATGCCTGTTTCGTCAAGAACAGCCTTTACCGTGTACTCCCTGCCGTAATACTTTATCTTTTCACCCTTTTTTACGCCAAAACCGCATCCTACAACGGCTTCGTCCCCGGTCATCCCGCCCAGTCCCTTCTCATCGATCCATGGGCCGACGGTAAAGTCATTTTCGGGGTCTATCGCTATCAGCTGGGCATCTCCCTCACAGCAGGGGCTGTTTCCGAGAGACGCGACATAAAGCTGGGTGCTTACCGCCGCCACACCGTCTATCCGGCTTATCCTGTCTTTCCATCCGGAATCGAAGTTTACGGTACAGGCTTTACCTTTGAAAAGCGAATCGTCAACCGCGCTGACAAAGCCTTTCGGAACAACGATCACGTCCGCTCCGAGCCTTTCCCTTGAAAGATTCAGTCCCTTTTTCATGCTAAGGAATACTATAGAATTTATTACCACAAAAAATGTGGTAAAAAACACAAGCAGGAAAACCGGAAGAACCAAAGAAGGCTTTCTGATGATATTTTTGCGGGCAAGATAAAAAAGCTTCATCAATTTCTGCCGGAAGTACCGGTATCCTCCTTCTTAAGGGCAGTTAACGCAAGGCTGATTATGGTCAGCAATGCATATGCCGCAGCAACTGCAAAGAAGACAGGGAAGGTTTTCTTCCTGCAGGCCATGCTCTTCATCTCGCACCCGCCTATCAGAACCGCAGGTATCAGGTAAACCTCTGCCACAAGCACCAGCCCAAGTATATGGTACGAAATTCTCTCTTTTTTGCCTTCTGCGACAAATCCCGTTATACCAAGTACCGCAAGCACTATCCCGAGTGCAAGGACCGCCTCTGTGGAATATACACACCTGCCCTCATGCGGACATGGCTTTGCGACCGTCTTTGGCAGAACAACCAGAAGCAGCCCTGCAACCAGGCTCGAAACCGAAAACAAAATACTCTTTTTCATGCTACTCTCCTTTTCCTATTATGCCTATCTGCAAAATATGTTATGCGCTTATGATATATCCAATCCGCCTGTTAGTCAAATTCATAAAAATGAACGCCGGTCATCATATTTTCAGATAACAAATGCTGTCCCGTAAAAGAAAAAAGCTCCGTAAGGATCAAATCCTACGGAGCCCATGGTCTCTTGTACATCCGTCATGAAATCCGAAGTTCATAGGCAAGATGCTTATCGTATAATTATTCTCATTTTCATCAAAGACCAATAATATGATATTCCTCCAACAGCATATATTATGACTCACTAAAATCTGATTTATTTTATGCGTTTTAGCGTAGTTTATCACATGAGCCTTTGTTCATTGATAAATCATCATTTTTCTATATACTTGCTCTTTTCCAGGCGTACGTTAGCATATCAATGCCCCGCTCTCCATTTCGGATTTTCTTAACCTCATCCACACAAAATTCCATAGCTTCCTCTATGAATCATCGGACATTTCTTTAGTGAAAAAGAAAATTGGTTCTTCATCCATGGGCAGAAAATACGAACTCATGGGTATTTTTTGTCCCATATGAAAAGGAGCGGCATTTAACCGCTCCTTGTACTTACTTTACATACTTTGCATTTACATATTTTGTTGCCCTTGCCTGCCCAATTTTTTTAATTTCACCGCTTTTTATCATCCTTCCCAGAACCGCTTCAACTGTTGTCGGACTGATATCCGGAAGAAATCCGCATATTTCTGCTTTAGACACCGGCAAAACACTGTTTAACACGATTTGCTCAATACGCTCGGTTTTACTGATCATCTTTCCTCCGACAGTTGAGAATCTTTTATCCAGCTCCTTATAGCACTTATAAAGCGTGGAAAGAAAGTTTTTCATAAACTCAAAATATTTGTTCTCATTATCATGCCAGCCTTCCGAAGACTCCTGAAGAGCATCATAATAATATTCTTTCGAATTACTTATCTGCTCCTCAAAAGAAACATACTTGCAGACATCATACCCACTTTTGTAAAGCAGCAATAATGATAACAGCCTTGACACTCTTCCGTTTCCGTCAGAAAATGGATGAATACACAGAAAATCAAGCACTACGCAAGGCACCAGAAGAAGCTTGTTAATCCTCGGATTATCCCGCGCATCAAGATATGCCAGTACAAGTTGTTCCATAGCTTCCTTGGTTTTTTCTGCCGGCACCGGAACAAACCGAACCCTACGCTTTCCGTATATGTCGGTTTCGATGATAAGATTGTCTTCCCGTTTATACTCCCCGGACAAATCATAGTCAGCCTGAGAAGTCATAACCTGATGGATATGCCTTATTGTATTTTCACTGATTGAAATATCCTTGTATCCACGATGGATTTCGTCCAGTGCATCCCTGTACCCTGCTATTTCCTGCTCACTGTGATTTAACGGGGCACTGTTGCCATTTACAATTTCCTTGATTCTGGCATCGGTTGTGACAATTCCCTCTATGGCGTTTGATTCCTTTACAGATTGAACCCTGGCTATCTTTTCAAGCTCGGTATACACCTTTTGGAACCTTTCTTTTCTCTCCGAGGATATGGCATTAAAAGCCGAAATGGCCGAAGTAAGATTCACCATTTCAGCAGGTAACATTCCATTGCCTAAAAATGAATAATCAAAAATATGCATATAACCCTCCTGTATCTGCATATATTATATCATTTAATGTGCAGATTTGCAAGAGCTATATGCATATAGTTATCAAAAAATATGCAGATAATTATGTTTGTCTTTTACTAAAGCTGATAACTCCTCATAAGTATTGGCGTTCCGTTTATACTAAACTTGCAGAACACAGCCTTATTTTACAAGGGTTTGCGGGGAAAATCTCACTCGAGCTCGATTGTCGCAGGGGCCTGCCGCGACAAGATCCGGTTCATTAATTTTCTTCGTTACTGCAGGCTTTTCACTGCTTTCGGTTTCTTTGTGCAGCGCATTTATGTATTCAGTCGGCTTTACAACATCAATATTTCCATAAGCTGCAGTTTCTTTCTTTCGAAACAGTCTGCTAAAAAATGACATGATTCCTATTCCTTTCAGGGGCTCTGTCCTCTAAAGCCCTTATTCTTCTGTTCTTACGAAACAACTGCATCTATAAACTAATAGTCCTAAGAATCCATCTCAGTCATTTGCCAATGATTGTCATATATCAGTTCTTTAATAGCCATCAGTATCAATATCTCCATAATCATAGGCAGAGCCTTCCTTTTTCAACCATTAAGATGAAAGAGACAGCCCGGCAAACCGGAAGCTGTAAAACCGTTACATACCATTTCCCTTCTCAATAATCCTTCCGGCCTTTATTATCATCAAAACACCTATTGCTGCAACAAGCAGAAATGCAACCGCACCGGATATGGCCATCATTATCATAGAAAACCGGTCATCTGCATCCCCAAATGTGCCAAGCATCGATCGTTCCAATGAATGCATGGAGCCAATAGCGCTTGCCAGCGAAATATTCCTAAGCATGATCACTGTTAAATCTTTCTTTTTATGGGCTTTAACAGTGTTTATGATTGCCTGTATCACAATAAAGAAGGTGTATGCCGCAATGGTGATCATAATTACAATATTATAATGAGGATTGCGTTTTTCAGCTATTCCCATACACACAATCCCCGATACCACTATCGCCAGAAACACCATTCCGATGCCGATCATTTTCATCATCTTAGATAGTGATTTTATCTTATTTTTTTCTTTTGAAGAAACGACTATAAACCACATCACGGACAAAACTGCATAATAGGCAAACATGGAGACAAACCAGAAAGAACGATAAACAAGCCCCATTATTCCGTTAAAAATCGAGTACAAGGCATTCCATCCCATCTTCATATTTGCTGTCACAAGCAACCTGAAAAGAGGGTCCTGAAGAAGCTTATGTCCCAAAACCGTCTTATCTAATTTTTGAAACAACTTATTCATGGCAACTTGCTCCTTTAAAGCCGTATTTGTTTTAATGTTTTATTATAACAAGTCTAAGACCAAAACTGAACAACACAACTTTAAAAATATGTGGATTTCAAAATTATAAATCTTTGACTTTCTACCTCCGGAACTTTTTATAAAAGGTGCTCTCTTGTTGTAACTTACTGTAAATCGTTGTCGAAAAAACAAAAATGGACATCTTTTGAACGTCTGCGAAAAAACCCGCAAAGCCTTATTTTACAAGGGTTTGCGGGGGTTTAGCAACTATTCCAGCTCGCAAATGTATTTTTTGCGCTACGGGTTTATGGTAGTTTCAGGTTTGTTTAACAGTTCATTTCCGAACGGTTTGAATGTATCTACTATACTTTTTGAAGTTTATATTGTCATTTTATTGTCACGAGTGACAAGGAGATTATAGCATTTGTTCATTGATAAATCATCTTTTTTCTATATACTTGCTCTTTTCCAGGCGTACGTTAGCATATCAATACCCTGCTCTCCATTTCGGATCCTCTTAACCTCCTCCGCACAAAATTCCACAGCTTCTTCTATGAACTCATCAGACATTTCTTTAGTGAAAAAGAAAATTGGTTCTTCATCCACAGGCAAAAAATACGAATTCATATTCTGCATGAGCCCCTCTGTGTCAAAAGCACTGATCTGATTTATAGCCTCGTCCTCAAATCTGTCGGGTACTATAAGATCATTCATGAGTCCATACTTATCGATAACATATCGGTTTATTATCTTATAGTCTTTATGTAACCGTTCCACATTTCCCGGGGCTGTAGGATCCCAATGATACCTGTCATAAACATAGTGCCTGTACAAAACATCCTGCACAAGGTGCAGATAATATCCCAAATAAAGATCATCCTTAAGCATTCGCTCTCCGAACAATTCACGATATCTGTCGAAATTGTAGATTTTCTTTTTCCCGTCTTGAACGTTTATCTTCATATGAGAGTTCCCGTTTTGATTTCCACCAACTCCCGCGTCAACTACTACCGCTCCAAACTCAAGTCTGCTAACGTCCGTAAATGATAATCGTTTTGTCAATTCATTCGTGATTGCTAAATGTATAATACTTGATGCCATACACCCCTCAGATTTTGTAGTATACCATATTTCCCAAAAAAGTCCATAGAAACTTAGGACTATTAAGTCGGACAAACTTTTTTTCAAGCAGTCTGACAAAGCCTTCTCCATTTTCCGCCCTTATACCTTACCACGCTCATCACTCCCGTGAGCAGCCAGGTCAGACAGCTTGTCCCCCAGACCGCAAGATATCCGACGGCGGGTATGTTAACAAGGATGATAGCAAAGCCTATCCTGCCGACAACCTCCAGAAAACCGTTGTACAGGGCATAGTTCACATCACCCGCACCGTTAAGCAGCCCCCTGGTGGTATGTATCAGGCCCAGAAAAATATAGAAACAGGCCGAGACCGCGAGCGCCCTTTTTCCTATGGCGATAACGCCCGTATCCCTGACAAATATTCCTACGATGCTTCCCGAAAACAGCCCGAACACGCCGAGCATGACAAGTGCGAAGATGGTCATAATGACAAGGCTTTTTTTGTAACCCGATACTACCCTGTCCTCTTTGCCGGCGCCCATGTTCTGGCCGGTAAACGCCGACAGCGCGATTCCGAGCGAGGAAAACGGCTGCTGTATCAGCTGCTCAACCCTCATCGTTACGGTATATGCGGCAACGACATTGTCATCAAAGCGGTTTGCGGTTCTCTGCAGATACACCATCGAAACCGAAACCATTGCGTTCTGCAGGGCGATTGGGGTACCGGTCTTTACAATGAGGCGCATGAGCCTGCCTTTTATTTTAATGCCGCCCTCCGAAAAATCGAAGCATGGATTTTTAAGCTTCGCAAAGACTATGCTTCCGACAGCCGATATTCCCTGGGCAAGCACGGTCGCAAGCGCAGCCCCCTGTACGCCCATTTTAAAGACGATAACAAACAGCAGGTCGAGCACAATGTTTACGATGCTGGCCACGATAAGAAAATACAGAGGCGTCTTCGAATCTCCGAGGGACCGCATCACGGCGTTGATCCAGTTATATGCCGCAACCATCACGGTTCCGGCACATGCTATGCGCATGTACGATATTGCCTGCGAAAGCACCGACTTCGGCGCATGCAGCACATGCTCAAGCAGGAACGGAGCCGCCGCCACGGAGATAAGGCTCAGCACTATGCCGAAGATCAGGGTGATAAGTGCCGAATTGACTATCAGTTCCTTCACTTTTTTCATCTCGCCCGCACCGAAGCGCTGGGATACAAGTATTCCCGCACCGGTGGCAAGCCCGATGCAAAGGGTATAAAACAGGAAGGTTATCGATCCGGTCGTCCCGACAGCCTCCAAAGCCGACGGTCCGAGCACCCTTCCTACAATCGCCGAATCCGCCAGGTTGTAAAGCTGCTGGAAAAGATTTCCGGCAAGAAGCGGCAGGGTAAACTTCAGTATCAGACGGGTTTCATTGCCTTCCGTCAGATTTTGTGTAAAGTGTTTCATAAAACTTTCAATCAGATCAAATCAGAACATAGTCCAGATTAAGTCTCCCCGTAAGGATTGTCACTTTCAGCACATGTTCCGCTTCATCAAGCCCGTATGTGGCATAAAACAATTCGCGCCTGCCGCTTACCGGCACAGCATATGCCGTTTCGCAGACCTTTCCGTCAAGCTCCACACGTATCACCGCCAGATCACCTGCTTCGGCATTTTCTCCTCCCAGCGCAATCCCGCTTCCGGTAAACCGCACCGAAAAGCTGCTGCCTGCCATGCCGGACGACAGGGTTCGCTTATAGTTTCTGAAGCTGCTCATCAGCTCATGCTCCCACTCACCCTCATATTCGAAGCAGTCATCGGTATCATCCAGCCGCTTCGCAAAAGCATCCGCTCCGGGTACAGGCTCCACCGCAAGGTTTTCAAAACAGTTTTTGGCATATGCGCTGTAAAGTGCCGCACGTCCCGCTCCCGGAAAGGCTTTTTCATAAAAAAATTCGCTTCCGCTGTCAAACACAGAGATTCCGTCAATATATGCCGCAACTTTCGCATACACCGCCGCAAGCTTCAGCCTCACTTTCCTTCCTGCGCAGAAGCCAGAATACTTCCCTTCTGCAAATCCGGTACCGTTCTTTTCAAGGACCCATTTCCCGTCAGTATATATGAGGAAGGAATAGCCGCTCTTATCGTCCGCAGCAAGAAAATACCTGATACCGATTCCTGCATAATTTAAACCTTTATCCGGCTCGCCTTCTCCGGCCGTTTTTTCCTCCGCAAGTGTGATATCCGCCGAAAGGCTGTAATTATACCACCTGTCATCTCCGAAATTGGTTGTAGGCTCCGGAGTACCTCCCCACTCATTTGCTTTGGTTTCAGGAAGGATTTTCTGTATGAGCATGTTTCCGGACTCGCCCTTCACCACCTCAAACGCTCCGCCCTGATCGGTCATAAACTTAGGCGCGATACCGCGCAAAAGCAGATAATCCTCCGGATAATCCACATATGAAAAGTCATCATAATAAGGAAGAGAAAGCACCTCGCGGTCAATTTCCCGCGGGCAGACATATGCTTTCTCCGGAATTTTAAGTGTGGTGAGTGTCACTATTGTAGAAGGCGCTACGACATATTCAAAACAGCCCGCCTCCGGCCTGATGCTCCCCTTCTTTTTTAAAAAGTCCACATTATATGCACCGCTGCAGCACCCGTATGTCTCCCATATGTCAGGCTCTGCCACGGCCTTTAAATTTCCGCAGACCGCAAAGGAATATTTTACCGGTTCCGGAGTCGTATTGGTAATAACGACCGTGTAATCCCCGGTTTCGGGATCGGCAACCGTCATATAACTGTACGTCGCATCAACCAGTGCATGTCCGTCGCCGCCCACTTTTCCGTCACCGTAATTTGCGCCGTCGACAAAGCACCAGCCCTTTTTTATAAACCTCGAAAAATGCAGTTGCATGAAAAATCCCGCATCAAGACGGAAATACCCGCTCCACGGATCCGCAGCTTCGATAAACTGCTTATGGGAATAATTGACCCCGTCATAGTATGCGGCAACTATCGGCTGGTACTCGCAAAGAGTCATAAGGCCTTCTGCATACATCGTAATGAAACGGTTTGCGACATCCAAAACTCCGTTGAGACCGCCAAGGCCGGAATGGTCCGCATCAAAACGGGCCGCGCCCGGAACATACCTCATCGGAGTGCTTGCCTCGGAAAACCACATCTCCTTGCCATATGCCTTTGCAAGCTTCTTTGCATTGTCGCTTGAGTGGCTGGTATAGTGGCTTCCGATAACATCCACCGCATCAAGCAGTTCCGGATCAGCAAGCATCATGTCGGCAGTAATCCATGTGCAGACCTCATCTCCTGCAACAATTTTTATTTTCGAGTAATCATACGGGCAGTTTTTCTCCGCCTTAAGCCTTCGCGAAAGGTACTTTATCCACTCTCCGTCAACCGCGCGTTCGTTCTGAACCGCGCTTACATAGTCAAAAACAAGCCCATGGACGGAATATGCCTCATCCAGGCTTTCCTTGTACCATGCATAGCGCATTTCGTAAACGTTGTCCGCATTGCTCACCCATCTCGGCTCGCTCCACCACAGCATGTCAAGAGTAAGATCCGGATTTATCTCCTTTGCGTCCTTTGCCAGCATGAATCCGGCGCCGCGCCGCACATCCGCCTTCTCGAAAGCCGCCCGCTTTACGGAGGGTTCGGTACCGGATGATGAATTGATATCGGATCCCATTTCGATTTTAAGATGCGAAACAGCCAGTCCGTCACTGCCAAAAATCAGTTCCAGTATTTTTCTGTAGCTTTCAGGATGCTCCCATTTGTAATCCATCAGCAGCCTTGACGAATTGTTGGCAGAAACCATTCCCGCACCGCGGTAACGCATGTTATCCGCAGTATTCATTCTGCCGCCGTCTATTTTCACTTCTCTAGTTAACATCTAAAACCTCATTCTCTTTTCGTATCTTTGTGCCGCTCACAAAAATGTACCAAGCCTCATTATAAACTAGTATGTTTTTCATTTCAACCGTTGTTTTTAGGGTCTATAGTTTTTCTCGGTCTGCTTATCCAATTCCTCCAAAACCGTTTCTTTAACCTCAACGGCGTTTGTCGTTTCTACATAGTGTCTGTTTTTTTGTATCCAAACTGTAACTAAAAAGGCAAAAAAATCCCCGCAAGCCCTTGTAAAATAAGGCTTTGCGGGGGGATTGTATTTATTCAAGTTCGATTGTCGCAGGGGGTTTGCTCGTACAATCGTACATTACACGGTTCACGCCCTTAACCTCGTTTACGATACGGTTTGTAACCCTGTTAAGAACCGGCCAGGGGATTTCTGCGGCGTCTGCCGTCATGAAATCGGAGGTGTTCACGGCGCGGAGCGCTATTGCATAATCATAGGTTCTGAAATCGCCCATTACACCTACCGAGCGCATGTTAGTGAGTGCTGCGAAGTACTGTGCAAGTCCTTTGTCTACATCAGCTTTGGCAACTTCCTCACGGAAGATTGCGTCAGCCTCCTGAACTATCCTTACCTTTTCTTTTGTTACCTCACCGACTATTCTGATGCCAAGGCCGGGGCCCGGGAACGGCTGACGGAAAACGAGGTAATGAGGGATGCCGAGCTCAAGTCCTGCCTGACGTACTTCGTCTTTAAAGAGCATGCGGAGTGGCTCGATTATTTCTTTAAAATCAACTACGGAAGGAAGTCCTCCGACATTGTGATGGCTCTTTATCACTGCGGAATCATCAAGTCCTGACTCGATCACATCGGGATAGATTGTACCCTGTACGAGATAATCAACAGCACCGATCTTCTTTGCTTCCTCTTCGAATATCCTGATGAATTCTTCGCCGATGATCTTTCTTTTCTTTTCGGGATCATCAACGCCTTTAAGCTTTTCATAGTATCTTTCGGCAGCGTTTACGCGGATAAAGTTAAGTTCGTAAAGACCGCCCTCTCCGAATACTTCTTCTACTTCGTCGCCTTCATCCTTTCTGAGAAGACCTGTGTCGACAAATACGCAGGTCAGCTGCTTGCCTATTGCCTTGCTGAGAAGCACTGAAGCAACAGAGGAATCCACGCCACCTGAAAGTGCACAGAGCACCTTGCCGTCTCCTATCTTTTCTCTCAGCTGCTTTATTGAGGTTTCAACGAAGGATTCCATTCTCCATGTGCCCTTGCAGCCGCATACGTCATATACGAAGCTTCTGAGCATTTCCTTGCCATATTCGGTGTGGTTTACTTCGGGATGGAACTGAACGGCGTAGAGTTTCTTTGCCGGATTCTCCATTGCTGCTATCGGACATGACTGAGTCTTTGCCGTTGCCCGAAAGCCCTGCGGAAGCTCGGTTATCATGTCCGTGTGGCTCATCCAGCAGGTATTGATCTTCGGAACTTTTTTGAAAAGAACTGACTCCTTGTCGACAGTAACCTCAGTTTTGCCATATTCACTGATTCCTGCGCTTTTTACGTCACCGCCGAGCTCATAGGCCATCAGCTGGGCGCCGTAGCAGATACCGAGGATCGGAATGCCGAGTTCAAATATTTTTTCGTCATAGTGAAGTGCGCCCTCACCGTAAACACTGTTGGGACCGCCTGTAAATATTATACCCTTCGGTTCCATTTTTTTGATTTCTTCGACTGAAATCTTTTTGTAGGAATGCACTTCGGCATACACACTGCATTCTCTTACTCTTCTTGCGATCAGCTGGTTGTACTGGCCACCGAAATCGATTACCAGTATCATTTCGTCAGTCATTTTGTTCATGGATTTTCCTCCGATACGTTTACTGTCCGTCGTTAAGCTCTTTCAGTATTGCAAAGGCTTCATCGCGTTGTCTTTCTCTCTCTATTTCCTCAGGGGTTTTTATATGCTCCTGTGGTTGCTTTTTTCCTGTAACCTTTCTGGTCACTTTTCGCCTGCCAGGGTTTGCCTGCTTTTCCACTTGTTTCTCAGGCTGTTTCTCCAGTTTGTTCTCCGGCATTTTTACAGGCGGCTGTTCGTCCATTATCACCAGAGGTTTGACATCGTTTTTATTGTTTTTGCGGCCTCTGCTGCGATTATTTTGCTTTTTTGGGGCAGCTGTTTCCTGTTTCTGTTGGTTATTATTCTGTTCCTGCTTTTGATCCTGCTTTTTATTTTCAGGTTCTTTTGCAGGCTGTTTCTCAGGCTTATTATCGGTTTTATTGTTTCTATTGTTGTTATTGTTTCTGTTATTGTTGTTCCGGTTGTTGTTGCGGTTATTATTCCGGTTATTACGGTATCTTCCGTTTCCACGGTATCTGCCGTTTTCCTGCTTGCTTTCTCCGACAAGCTCGTTCATTATCTTATCGCGGACTTCGTTATCATTCTTACCAACAACAACGGTTTCGGTTGCGCTTTCCTCGGTTTCTTCTTCGGTAACGGTTTCTTCTTTTTCCTTTCCGATGCCAAAGATTCCAAGGAAGCGTCTGCCAAGTCCTTTCTTCTTTTCCGGAATTTCAGTTTTCTCTTCGGTTTCGCTTACCGATTCAGCGATCTTTTCCCTCAGCACAAAGGATATATCGGATTTTCTCTGTACTGTCAGGCCGCTCAGCTTCCTCATCTGGTAAATGGCGGGGTCATAGCCCTTGTCGTTCGACACTACGAAATATGCCGAAGCAAGGCCTTTTGCGATATCATAACCCATATATACCATTATGATGAAATCCAGGGCGTTCTTGCCTATGTATTTGTTGGTTATCAGTTCCACATTTGCCTGACAGTTAAATATTCTGTCGGCGTCCTCCATGGAGAGTCTGGTACTCTGGGTACCTATGAAAATCTTCACGCTGTCATCACTGCCAAGCTGCTCTATCGCTTCAAGTCCGTGCAGTGATACATTCTCATAGTCTACATAAATTGCTCTTTTCAATTTTTCCTCTCTTCCGTACCGTCTATCTCAGGTTGTCAAGAGTAAGGCTGTAGCTTGGCATGAATTCGCGCAGAAACTCGTCTGCCTCAGGGATATTCATCTCCTTTATTGCCATTCTTGTTGCTTCCTTGGCGCTGGAAAACTCTCTGTTTCCGAAGTTTTCTTCTTCTATGCATTTTACAAGTGCAGAAAGCTTGTCGGCTGCCTTTACAAGCTTCCAGAGTTCTTCATCCTTTTCGGATCTGAAGAAATACTCCTTATAGCTTTCCCTGATGTCCTCAGGCAGCATTGATAGTAAAGTCTCGTTAGCCTTGTCCTCTATTTCATGGTAGATCCCGGAAATACTGTTATTGTAGTATTTTATGGGAGTCGGCATATCACCTGTGATGATCTCGGAGCTGTCATGATACATTGCGATAAGTGCACAGCGCTCGGGATTATAGTTTTTTCCGAAGCGCACATTTCCGATGACAGCCAGTCCGTGTGCGATCATGGCTACTTCGAGGGAATGTTCACTGATATTTTCTTTTTCTGAATTTCTCATAAGTGCCCAGCGCTCGATATATTTCATTCTGGACATCATTGCATAAAAATGATTGCTCATTATTTTTTCCCCTTCCGGTCAGCCGCGTCAAATATCCTTTTGAGATAGATTCCGGTATATGATTTCTTGTCTTTTGCCACTTCACGGGGTGTGCCTTTTGCGATTACCTGTCCGCCGCCGTCGCCACCGTCAGGTCCGATATCGATGATATAGTCTGCTGTTTTTATCACATCAAGATTATGTTCGATAACAAGCACGGTATTTCCGCCGTCAGTGAGCTTTTTAAGTATCTGTACAAGCTTGTCAACATCGGCAAAATGCAGGCCCGTCGTCGGCTCATCAAGGATATAGATGGTCTTTCCTGTGCTCTTTTTGCTGAGCTCGGTTG
>JAFRWN010000009.1 GCA_017437965.1 Lachnospiraceae bacterium | reverse complement strand
TGCAAAAATGAAGGATAGATTGGGGCTGTTGGGTGGTCCTGACGGCCCTTTTAGACGCATGAACCAGCTAAAAACTATTCTAGCATAAAAGAAACGCGATTTTGGAGTCATTTCCAAAATCGCGTTTGTCTTCAGTCTGAAGAGAGGGCCTCAACCCTCTCTTTTTTCTATATATCCTCTCCTATAATCAGTGAATCTGAATCTGATAAGTGAATGTCCGCTTTGTCTTGCATAGATTACGGCAAAAGCAATAGCATTGAGACTTAGTGCTCCTATCCAAGCACAGACCTCTGCAAAGGCCGTTGCCCTGAAACCGAGGGTTCCGATAAACAGGCTGATGGTTCCTATTCTTAAAACCATCTCCAGTATGCCTGAGATCATAGGTACCAGCGGGAAGCCCATACCCTGTACTCCGCTTCTGAAAACGAAAAGCATGTCAACCGCGAAAAGCATGATACCGCAGACCGGCAGGAACTGCATTGCATATGAAATCTGGGTTTCGCCATTCAACAGCACAATCGCAAGCATTCTCGGGAAAAGAGTCATTACGGAGCCGAGTATCACATATGATATAAGGGCGATGGTAAGGCAGACCTTAAGACCTTCCCTTATTCTGTCAAAACGCTTTGCACCGTAGTTCTGGCTTGTGTAGGCTGACATCGCATAGCCCGAGGTACAGGCGGGAGTCATGAACATGTTTATGTACTTACTGCAGGCCGAATATGCCGAGGTGAAGGCAACGCCGAGACCGTTTACATAGTACTGAACCGTCATGCAGCCGATAGCGGTGATGGAATTCATTAAAGCCATCGGAATACCGTTCTTTAACAGCACGCCGTATCTTCCGGGCTCGGGTGCAAAATCGTTTCGGGTAAGCTTCAGAAAATCAATTGTCTTTAGTTTTCTCAGGCAGATAAATGCGGAAACTATCTGAGAAAAAATGGTTGCGATCGCAGCACTTTCAACACCCATATGGAAAACAAAAATGAATATTGAATCCATCGATATGTTGAGTATCGAAGAAACCACTATTGCCTTAAGCGGAGTTTTGCTGTCGCCAAGTGATCTCAGTATGCCTGAGCACATATTGTAGCTTATCGTGGCAAAAAGACCGCCGAACAATATGTAACCGTAGATCAGGCTTTCACTGAGTATTGACTTGTCGGTCTGAAGCAGTAGCAGTATCCTTCTGAGAAACGTACAGCTTAAAAGCGTCAGTATTACTGTTATTATGCCTGCAAGCTTGATCGAGGCTGCCAGGGTTTTTCTGAGTTCGGGAAAATTCTTTTCACCGAATTTCTGCGCGATCAGAATCGAAAAACCGTTTGAAAGGCCCATGGAAAAGCCTACGATCAGAAAACACAGAGAACCCATGTTCCCGACGGCGGCAAGGGAATTATCACCTAAACCCTTTCCGACTATTGCCGTATCTGCAAAGTTGTAAAACTGCTGCAACATGCTTGTTGCAAGTAACGGAAAATAAAAACCAAGTATTATGAGGCTGACCTTTCCTTTGGTCAGATCGTTTGTTCCGCTCATAAAATCACTTCCTCTTCAATAATAAAAAACACTCTTCTGATACATGTTATATCGCAATTATAATCATTTCATCTTTGAAAAACAATTAACTATATTCTTTTCTGAATGTACTTTTTTATCTTTTTTGTTCTCACGAAACTTTAATTAAACTTTAACTGAGGTTTTAGGTTCACTTTAGTTTGCCATGTTACAATACAGCCATAAAACAAAAACAGAAGCGAAAGGGGCCATGAAAATGAGCGACTTGAGAGTTTTTAAAAGATATGAGAAAAAATACCTGCTTACAAAGGAACAGTATGAAGCATTCTTCATGGATTATTTTGATAAGCTTGATCCGGACGAATATCCCGAGAACCTGATCCAGAATATATATTATGACACGGCAAATTACAGACTGATAAGGGATTCACTTGATAAGCCTGTATATAAGGAAAAGCTCAGGCTTCGCTGCTACAATGAAATAAAGCACGGAGAGCCGGCCTATCTGGAAATTAAGAAAAAGTACGAAGGCATAGTGTATAAAAGAAGAGAAAAAATAGATGTTGACAAGGCAGACGCCTTTGTCAGAGGCGAGGGCACAGAACCCGGAAGCCAGATCGGAAGGGAGCTTGAATACTTTGCAAAGTATTATGGAGACCTGAGACCTGCAATGTATCTGAGTTACTACAGAACAGCATGGGTATTAAAGGACGACAGGTCGATAAGGATCACCTTTGATACCGACCTTACCTACAGAACAGAGAACGTAAATCTGATTTCAGGATCCTACGGCGCCAAGCTCCTTCCGAAAGGCTCGGTACTGATGGAAATCAAATGCGGTGATGCTTATCCGCTTGAACTGGTAAGACTGCTTGAAAAGTATTCGATCTATCCGACATCATTTTCAAAATATGGTCTGGCATATTCAAAGCTGGCACTAAAGGCAGCGGTAGGTGCAGCAGAGGCGGCAAAAGTATATGCCGCACGCAGACAGGTAATGTACGCATAATATAATATAGATACAGAAGAAAAGAAAGGAAGAACTAAAATGGACATTTTCAAATCAATAATTGACAGCGAAAAAGGAATTACGGTACAGAATTTTATCATCTGCCTTGTGGCAGCGGCAGTCCTGGGATTCGTAATCTCCCTGATTCACATGTACAGGACAAAATACTCGCAGAGCTTTGCAATCACTTTGGCACTTTTACCTTCACTTGTGGCTGTTATCATACTGATGGTAAACGGAAACATCGGAACCGGAATCGCGGTTGCCGGAGCCTTCTCACTCACAAGATTCCGTTCACAGCCGGGAACCGGACGTGAGATCAGCTCGATATTCTTCGCAATGGTAACAGGCCTTGCCTGTGGAACCGGCTACATCGCACTTGCAGTAATATTTGTTCTTGTGATCGGAGTGCTCAGCATTTTCTACCTCAGCATCGGCTTCGGAACGGGAGATGCAGGAGTAAAGGAACTCAGTATTGTGATTCCGGAAAACCTTGATTACAGCGACATCTTCGATGACCTCTTCAAAACATATACTGAGAAACACGAGCTTGTAAGAGCCAGGACAACAAACATGGGCAGCATGTACAAGCTGAAATATGAAGTGACAATGAAGAAGGATATGAGCGAAAAGAGGTTCATGGACGAGATAAGAACCAGAAACGGAAACCTCGAGGTAATGCTCGGAAGGGTTGAAACTCCGGTAGATACGATTTAATAAGACATATTCCCCCTATAAATAAAATACGGATGAAAAAGTAAAAAAACATATTGACAAAAGACAGTGACAGTTGTATTATATCCCCATAAACCTACTAAGATAATAGGAAATAGGTGTTTTGGAAGGAGATAATACAATGAGTAAAATAGTAAAAAACGGATCAGAGCTTATCGGAAAGACCCCGCTTCTTGAGGCTTCACGTTTCGCAAAGAGTGCTGGAGCAGAGAATGCTACCATATATGCAAAGCTTGAGTACTTTAATCCTGCAGGTTCCGTAAAGGACCGTATCGCACTTTCTATGATAGAGGACGCAGAGGAAAAGGGAATCTTAAAGCCCGGTGCAACCATCATCGAGCCTACCAGCGGCAATACCGGCATCGGCATTGCTTCGGTAGCAGTAGCAAAGGGCTACAAGGCTATTCTTACCCTTCCCGATACAATGAGCGTTGAGAGAAGAAACCTTCTTAAGGCTTATGGCGCAGAGCTTGTACTTACCGAGGGTGCAAAGGGTATGAAGGGTGCAATCGCAAAGGCTAAAGAGCTTAACGAAAGCATTCCCGGATCTATTATACTCGGTCAGTTTGACAACCCTGCAAACGTTAAGGCTCATCTTGAGACCACAGGTCCCGAAATCTGGGATCAGACTGATGGAACAGTTGACATTTTTGTCGCAGGTGTAGGTACCGGCGGAACAGTTACCGGTGTCGGAGAGTTCCTAAAGAGCAAGAACCCTAATGTAAAGGTTGTTGCAGTTGAGCCCGCAACAAGCCCTGTTCTTTCAAAGGGAACACCCGGACCTCACAAAATCCAGGGTATCGGAGCTGGTTTTGTACCTGCAGTGCTCAATACAAGTATCTATGACGAGATAATCCCCATCGAAAATGAGGACGCTTTCGAATTCGGAAGAAAATTTGCAAGGACAGAAGGCCTTCTTGTAGGTATCTCTTCAGGTGCAGCCCTTAAGGCAGCCCAGATACTTGCCCAGAGACCTGAGAACGCAGGAAAGAAGATAGTTGTACTTCTTCCCGATTCCGGCGACAGATATCTTTCGACAGCACTTTTTGCAGCTGAGTAAAATATTTCTGAAACCATATAATATAATTTTCAAAACCATCCGTACGTTTACGGGTGGTTTTTTCTTGACTAAAAATCACTCATGGATTATACTTGATTTGTAACATATATTACAAAATTCCGAGACGGGATTTTTGATAAGGATTTCTATTTTACATGGACTTTACTGTTGATAAAACCGAAAAAAAACGTGCTCTTATTGCGATGAGTGGCGGCGTGGATTCGAGTGTTGCGGCCTACATGATGAAGGAGGCGGGCTATGACTGCGCCGGTGTTACAATGCGCCTTCTTGTAAATGAGGAGCTGGGAATCGAGGAGAGCAGCTGCTGTTCGACAGATGATGTTTTTGATGCACAGAATGTGGCGAGAAGGATAGGCATTCCCCACTATACCTTTAACTTTTCCGACAGATTCAGGGAATGTGTTATCGATCCTTTTGTGCAGTACTATGAAAACGGCATGACGCCAAACCCCTGCATTGAATGCAACAGGCATCTGAAGTTCGAAAAGCTTTTTACAAGAGCCTCGGAGCTTGGCTATGAATACATCGTTACCGGTCACTATGCGGTAACGGAATATGATCAGGCAAGCGGCCGATATCTTTTAAAGAGGGCAGTGGACAGAACTAAGGACCAGAGCTATGTGCTTTATTCACTGACTCAGGAGCAGCTCGCGCGTGTGCGTTTTCCTCTCGGAGAGTATTCAAAAACAGAGATAAGGGCAATCGCCGAAAAGAACGGTTTCATCAATGCCGATAAGCCTGACAGTCAGGACATCTGCTTTGTGCCGGACGGGAAATATGCCGAGTTCATAGAGAATTATACCGGGAAGAAATATCCGGAAGGAAACTTTGTTGACGAGGAAGGAAATGTACTTGGTACACATAAGGGCATTATCCATTATACCGTCGGTCAGAGAAAAGGACTCGGGCTTTCACTCAAGGAACCTATGTATGTAAAGAAGCTTGACATGGAGAAAAACGAGGTTGTTCTCTGTCGTGACGAGGCACTGTTTTCGAGTGTTCTTTACGCCGATAATGTGAATCTGATTTCGGTTCCGGAAATAGAAGGGGAAATGAGGATAAAGGCAAAGGTAAGGTACCGTCACATTGAAGATGACGCAGTGGCGACAATGGAAAACGGACTTTTGAAAATTGAATTTGACCGTCCCCAGAGAGCGATAACAAGGGGACAGGCTGTCGTTATGTATGACGGGGATATAGTAGTCGGCGGCGGCAGAATTATTAAAATATAAATATATAAAGAAAAGAGAAGGAAAAGGATGAGGAAGGAATTTGCGAAGAAATGTATGGTGGTATTGCTCGCCGGAATGATGTTGTTTACTTCATGTGACACCGAAAAAGCAAGCGAGAGCAAGACAAAGGAGACTTCCGCCGAAAGCAGTACGGACAACAGTGCTGAGAGCAGCGCAGACAGCAGTTCAGATAGTAGTACAGATAGCAGTTCAGGCAACAGTTCCGACAGCAGTTCTGCAGACAACGATGCCGATGCGGAAAAAGCTGCAGGCCCGGAGGTTCTGAAATTTTCAAAAACCTCCGGAATATGTGATGCTGAGTTTGACCTTACGATAAGCTCGACCGATGAAAAGTACAGCGAAATATACTACACTCTTGATGGTTCGAATCCCGCAACGAGTTCCACTGCTGTAAAGTATGAAGGGGCTGTGCCGATTAAGGATAGAAAGAATGAAAAGAATGTTGTTTCGGCAGTAGACCCGGATCTGTTCTGTGCTAATTTCAGTAAGGTGAATTCAGCAAAAACAAATTTTGAATGTACGATAAAGGCTCCGTCCGATGATGCGGTTGACAAGTGCACGACGATACGTGCGGTTGCAAAAAACGAAAAGGGTGAGCTCTCCAGAGAAGAAAATGCAGTCTACTTTTTCGGTACGATGGAGGAGCACATAAAGGGCCTTTCGGAAAGTGCCTCAGCCGCCGGCTATTCACTTGCGGTTGTAAGTCTTTCGATGGACTATGATGACCTTTTTGATTACAAAACAGGAATCTACGTAAAGGGTGAGATTTTTCAGAATGCCGTTACGGATTATTTCAACCAAAATAAAAGGCGTGATCCCGAGGACGGCAGAAAGATGGATGCCAATTTCCGCATGAAAGGAAGGGAGTGGGAAAAAGAGGCAGGTATGACCTTGCTTGAGGTTACTGCCGACGGAAAGACAAGCGTGGCTCTTTCACATAACTGCGGAGTAAGGGTTCAGGGGAATTATTCGAGGTCGGATCTGCAGAAGGGTTTAAGGCTCTATGCACGTAAGGAGTACGGACCTAAGAATTTCAGATATCCGATATTCGGAACCGATTACGTAAACGATTCCGGGGACGTGATGGACAAATTCAAGACCATTATGCTCCGTGCAGGCGGTAACACCGCTTTTTCGGCAAAATTCAACGATACCTTCTGGCAGAGTCTCTGCGCCGACATGACAACGGATATCCAGATGTCTCGTCCCTGCGTGCTCTACATAAACGGAGAATATTTCGGACTCTATGTGCTGCAGGAAGACTACAGCGACAATTATTTCCAGAACCTTCACGGTGTGGAGAAGGACGATGTGGTGCTCTATAAGGGTGATGCGGAGGCTTTAAAGCTTGGCTATAAGCTTGATGAGGGCGAGCTTCCTGCAGGCGTTACCGATGAAAGCTATTATTTCAGGGAACTCCTGGATTTCATTAAAACCCACAAGACTCTCAAAAAGCAGGAGGATTACGATGCCTTTGTAAAGCTTGTGGATCCAAAGTCCGTGATGGAATATTTTGCGGTTGAGGTCTGGATAGACAATAAGTGGGACTGGCCGGGCAAAAACTGGTCGATGTGGAAAACCACGAGTTCAGATGGTACCGACGGTTATGGTGACGGACGCTGGCGCTTTGTGTTCTACGATGTGGAATTCGGCGGTTTTTCAGGTGACGGAGATGTAAGGCATAATACGATAAAAGAGGACAACTATAAGCCTAACGGACTTCTTGACATGAATACCAATAATCCTGCCGTACTGTGCTTTGCGCTTCTGATGACCAACGACGGTTTCAGAAAGGACTATGAGGATATGCTTTATGCACTTTCCGATGAAACTTTCTCGGAAGAAAGAGCAGGAGAAAGGCTGGAATGGTTCAAGAATGTTTATTCTCCGCTGTATCCGCAGTTCTTTGAAAGATATAAGGGTGCGGGAAAGATAAGTGATGCTGAAGGAAGCATCAATAATATTAAGGCCTTTCTGAAGAAGAGAAAGGATAATATCAAGAAAATGGTTGATTACTGTGAAAAAATATTAGGATAAAGAGAGGGGCTGTAATGAAAAAGAAAATTGTTTTACTGATTGCACTGTTTATTATGGTGGCACTTATTGCCTGTGGCAAGGAAGAAACGGACATGTCGGACGACATTATGCCGACACCGGTTCCGGCTTCAGAGGAAAGTGAGTCTTCGGACTCCGGAGATTCGTCCTCATCAGAAAAAAAGGAAAGCGCAGCTCCCGAAAAGAATAAGCTTCCCGAGGGCGGCTTTACGGTTTCCGAAAGCCGCCTTCTCGATGCGAACGGAAATGAGTTTGTGATGCGTGGAGTTAATCATGCTCATGCGTGGTTTGCCCAGTACGATGAAACAGCACTTGCTGCCATTGCAAAGACAGGATCCAACACAGTAAGAATAGTCTGTGCCAACGGAGAACAGTGGACAAAGGACAGCGAGACCTCGATAAAGAAGCTCATCGATCTTTGCAAGGAAAACAAGATGATCTGCGTGCTTGAGGTTCATGATGCGACAGGAAAAGATGAGGCTGAGGCTCTTTCAAAGGCTGCAAATTTCTGGTGCAGCATGAAGAGTGTGCTTAACGGAAACGAGGCCTATGTAATTGTAAACATCGCAAATGAGTGGATGGGTTCATGGGATACAAAGAAGTGGGCCGATGCCTATAAAACCGAGATAGCAAAGCTCAGGGATGCAGGCATCAGAAATCTTATCATGGTTGATGCACCCGGCTGGGGACAGTACGGTCAGGCAATAGTTGACAAGGGTAATGAAATCCTTGATTCCGATCCCGAAAAGAACATCATCTTCTCGGTTCATATGTACGGAACGGCAGGCGGTTCAAAAAGTAAGATCAAGAATGTACTGCAGGGTGCAATCGATAAGAAGCTCTGCATTATCGTCGGCGAGTTCGGATATTATCATTCCGACGGAGATGTCGACGAGGCATATATCATGGAATTCTGCACCCAGAACAATCTGGGTTACCTCGGCTGGAGCTGGAAGGGCAACGGCGGCGGAGTTGAGTATCTCGATATCGCAATCGAATGGGACGGCAGCAGGTTATCAACAGACTGGGGCGAAGTTCTCATCAATGGCAAAAACGGTATCAAGGAAACCTCAAAGAAGTGCATGATCTTTGACTGATTTCAGTAAATTTAATTTAACACGGAGGTTGTATTTTGAAATTTATTTCGTGGAACGTAAACGGACTGCGCGCTGTGATGGGCAAAAACTTCATGGAGGTTTTTGAAACTCTCGATGCTGATATTTTCAGTGTTCAGGAGACCAAGCTGCAGGAAGGACAGATTGAGCTAACGCTTCAGGGCTATATTCAGTACTGGAACTATGCGGACAAGAAGGGCTATTCGGGTGTGGCAGTTTTTACAAAGTACAAGCCGCTATCGGTAAGCTACGGTATGGGTATTGATGAGCATGACCATGAAGGCAGGCTTATCACTCTGGAATATGAGAAGTTCTACTTTATCGGAGGCTATGTGCCGAATTCCCAGAACGAACTTAAGCGCCTTGACTACCGTATGAAGTGGGAGGATGATTTCAGGGCATATATTTCCGGACTTTCCGAAAAGAAGCCTGTGGTTTTCTGTGGGGATCTCAATGTGGCACATGAGGAAATCGACCTGAAAAATCCTGCGACCAACCATATGAATGCGGGCTTTACCGATGAGGAAAGGGGCAAGTTTACCGAGCTTCTTAATGCAGGCTTCGTGGACAGCTTCAGATACCTTTATCCCGATAAAAAGGATGCATATTCATGGTGGAGCTACCGCATGAAAGCAAGGGAAAGAAACGTGGGCTGGAGAATCGACTACTTTGTCGTTTCGGAAAGCATAAAGGATGCCATAAAGGGTGCAGCCATCCATGATGAGATCATGGGATCCGACCATTGCCCCGTTGAACTTTTGATTGAAATATAGGAGAAAAGAAAAATGGAACGCCGTGACAAAATAAATTATTATCTTGATCTTGCGGATGTTGTGTCAAGCCGCAGTACCTGCCTCAGACGCCACTACGGTGCCGTGATCGTAAAGAATGATGAGGTGATTTCCACAGGCTATGTCGGAGCACCGAGAGGGCGTAAGAACTGCACGGACCTTAACTTCTGCATCAGGCAGGAGATGAACATTCCGAGAGGAGAAAGATATGAACTCTGCAGGAGCGTCCATGCGGAAGCAAATGCTATCATATCGGCCGAGCGCGAGAAAATGATCGGCTCATCGATGTTCCTCTGCGGACGCGAAGTCGGAAGCGGAGAGATCATCAACAACTCAAATTCCTGCTCGATGTGCAAGAGAATGATCATCAATGCCGGAATCGAGAGGGTGTTTGTAAGAGACAGCAGGGATGAATATCGTGAAATAAATGTACAGGAGTGGATTGACAATGATGAATCGCTCAACGGAACCTTCGGATACTAAAAATACGGCGGGCAAGGACCGCAAAGGAAATCAGATCGAACTGAAAAATCTGGATATATTCAAAGACATTGACGAGAAGGAAATCAATGCCCTTATGACCTGTTCTAAGGCCATAAGAAAAACCTACAGGGAGGGTGACTACATTTTCAGACAGCATAACAAGCCTTTGTACATGTATGTCATTCTCGAGGGTACCGCGGTTATTTCCAAGGATTTTGCTTCGGGAAGGCAGGATATACTGCTTTCGGTTTCGGCGGGAGATGTGCTCGGAGAAATGTTCTTCAGCCCCAACATGAAGGAATACTGGTATGATGCGCAGGCAACGACGGAGCTTGAAGCACTTCTTTTGCCATGGGGATTTTTCTACGGATTTTGCAAAAATGCATGTACAAGGCACCAGACCATAACAAAAAACATGTTGGAAATCTTCTCGGACAGAAATCTTGAAATTACGCAGAAGGCACATATACTTAGCTGCAACATTTTGCGTGAGAGGATAGCGATATGGCTCATTGAAAAGGCAAAGGATGGAGTGGTTAAACTTAATATGAACCGCGAGCAACTTGCCGCATATCTCGGAACAACAAGGCCTTCTCTTTCAAGGGAACTCAGCAAAATGAAGGAAGACGGACTGATAGACATTAAAAAGGATGCCATCATCATTCTTGATCGTGAGGAACTGGAAGACTTCATGTAATATATGGCGGGAAAAGAAAATGAGTAGGAAAAATTGAAGATAATAAAGAAAACGGAACAGAAGAACCGGAATCGCCTGAAACAGGAGATGCGGGAATTAAGGTATTTGTTATATTGGCATTTATGTCAGTATGCTTAGCAGGAATCCTTGTGACACGGGGACGTATACGCTGTCACAAAAAAAATTTTTTTGAATTGTAACAAATGTTACAGACAAACTCAAAAAAAGTGATATACTGATATCAAACAGAGACAAAGATGCCGGAACCGAAAACAAAAACCGGAATATAAAAAAATTCTTAAAGGTTTTAGTTGAAATTTATCGGGTTTTGAGTTATCATATATCTGTTACAGTCGTAGCATTGTACGAGGCTTGTATTTGAGCCGGTGTACTTAATAAAATCACAGTGTCCGCAGCCTAAGAAGCCGGACTTTAGTTAAAAGGAGGATTTGTTATGGAAACTCGTGAACAGTGGGAATCTTTTCAGGGACGTCTCTGGAGAGAGGAAGTAAACGTACGTGATTTCATTCAGAACAACTACACACCCTATGAAGGCGATCAGTCCTTCCTTGAGGGTACAACAGAAGCAACAGATAAGCTTTGGGGTAAGCTGCAGGAGCTCTTCAAAGAAGCTCGTGCAAAGGGTGGCGTCCTTGATATGGACACTGATATCGTATCAACCATCACCTCACACAAGCCCGGCTACCTTTTCGAAGATCAGCCTGAGCTTGAGAAGATCGTAGGTCTTCAGACAGACAAGCCTTTAAAGAGAGCATTCATGCCTTTCGGCGGTATCAGAATGGCAGAGCAGAGCTGTGAAACCTACGGATATACTCCCAGCCCTGAACTTCACAAGATCTTTACCGAGTATCATACAACACATTCGGATGCTGTATTCTCAGTTTACACTCCCGAGATCAAGGCAGCACGTCACTCACACATCCTGACAGGTCTTCCCGATACCTACGGACGCGGACGTATCGTCGGTGACTACAGAAGAGTGGCTCTTTACGGAATCGATTTCCTCATCAAGAAAAAACAGGAGGATCTTGCAAACTGCGGTGACGGAACAATGCTTGATGATATTATTCGCCAGAGAGAAGAGCTCGCAATGCAGATCAAGGCTCTCAAGCAGATGAAGGTTATGGCTCAGTCCTACGGCTATGATATTTCACAGCCCGCCAAGGATGCTAAGGAAGCTGTTCAGTGGCTCTACTTCGGTTACCTTGCAGCCATCAAGACTCAGAACGGTGCTGCAATGTCGGTAGGCCGTGTATCAACCTTCCTCGATATCTACATTGACAGAGATATCAAAGCAGGCAAGCTTACAGAGAAGGAAGCACAGGAACTTATCGATCACTTCGTAATGAAGCTCAGAATGGTTAAGTTCGCAAGAATTCCTTCCTACAATGAACTTTTCTCAGGTGATCCCGTTTGGGCAACACTCGAGGTTGCAGGTCTCGGAATGGACGGACGTTCAATGGTAACAAAGACCGACTACAGATTCCTTCATACACTCGAGAACATGGGACCGGCTCCCGAGCCCAACCTTACAGTTCTCTATTCAAAGAGACTTCCTGAGAATTTCAGAAAGTATGCTTCCTACATCTCAATCAAGACTTCATCAGTTCAGTATGAGAACGATGATATCATGAGACCTGTATGGGGCGATGATTATTCAATCTGCTGTTGCGTATCCGCTACCCAGACCGGTAAGGAAATGCAGTTCTTCGGTGCAAGAGCAAACCTTGCAAAGTGCCTCCTTTACGCTATCAACGGCGGTGTGGATGAGCTCGAGAAGAACCAGGTTGCACCCGCATATCAGCCTATCACTTCAGAGTACCTTGACTATGACGAGGTAATCAAGAAGTTCGATGTAATGATGGATTGGCTCGCAGATCTCTATGTAAACTGCCTGAACCTGATCCACTATATGCATGATAAGTATTACTATGAGGCAGCTGAGCTTGCTCTCATCGATACCAATGTAAGAAGAACCTTCGCAACAGGTATTGCAGGTTTCTCACATGTTATCGATTCACTCTCGGCTATCAAGTATGCAAAGGTTAAGACCATCCGCGACGAGAACGGCATCTGCGTAGATTATGATATCGAAGGTGAGTTCCCTCGCTACGGTAACGATGATGACAGAGCTGACGAGATCGGTGTATGGCTCCTTGATAC
>JAFRWN010000122.1 GCA_017437965.1 Lachnospiraceae bacterium | reverse complement strand
GCCAACAACTACGGCCCGAAGGCGGGCAGTGCCGAGACAAACTTCGGAAAAATCCTGAAGGATCACTTTGCCCCCTACCGCGACGAGCTGGTAATCTCCACCAAGGCCGGCTAGGATATGTGGCCCGGGCCTTACGGAAACTTCGGAAGCAGGAAGTATCTGATCGCAAGCCTCGACCAGTCCCTTTGCCGACTCGGACTTGACTATGTTGATATCTTCTACCATCACAGGATGGATCCCGAGACTCCTCTTGAGGAAACGATGGGAGCACTTGCACAGATAGTAAGAAGCGGCAAGGCTTTATATGTCGGCCTTTCGAACTATGACGGCCCGACTCTCGAGCGTGCAGCCGCAATTCTTAAAGAAGAAAGGGTTCCTTTCATCATAAACCAGAACTGCTACAATATTTTTGACAGAACCGTTGAAAACAACGGACTGAAGGACATGTCCGAAAAACTCGGAAAAGGAATGATCTGCTTCTCTCCTCTTGCCCAGGGTCTTCTTACTGACAGATATCTTGACGGCATCCCCGAAGATTCAAGAGTACGTACCGACGGACGTTTCCTTAATGAAGACCGAGTAAACAAGATGCATGGAAAGATCGTTGCTTTAAACGAAATTGCAAAGAAACGTGGTCAGAGCCTTTCGGAAATGGCACTCGCATGGTTACTTAAGGATAATGTCGTTACCTCTGTGATCATCGGTGCTTCAAAGCCTTCACAGATTCTTTCCAATATTAAAGCGCTTGAAAACATTACATTCTCAAGCGCCGAGTTAGTTGAGATCAATTCAATTGCGATAGACTGAGTTATCCGAAAATCGCTCCGCCGACAAGTGAAACCAGGAACGCGCATACCCATGCGACTGCGCACTGGAAAACGACCATGAATGCCGCCCATCTTCCGCCAAGCTCTCTTTTTACGGAAGCAACCGCTGCCACGCAGGGAGTATAGAGCAGGCAGAATACCATCATTGAACATGCACTGACGGATGTAAGCGCAGCACTTACGAATTCTTTTCCGCCGAATACGACCTTAAGGCTTGAAACCACACTTTCCTTCGCGAGGAAGCCTGTGATTATCGCGGTGGCAAATTTCCAGTTTCCGAATCCGAGCGGTTCAAAAACAGGAGCTACATAGCCTGCGAATACGGCCAGTATACTGTTTCCCGAATCGGTGGTCATGTCGAAGCGGAAATCGAAGTTGGTCATAAACCATATAACAATAGTTGCGACAAAAATTATCGTGAATGCCTTCTGCAGAAAGTCCTTTGCTTTATCCCATAGAAGCATGAGGACATTCTTCGCGGAGGGCATTCTATAATTTGGCAGCTCCATTACAAAAGGAATGGTTCCGCCGGTAAAATAAAGCTTTTTTGAAATCAGAGCCCCGATTATTCCCACAAATATTCCGGTAAAATACAGCGCCGTCATCACAAGGGCTCCTTTTCCGGGAAAAAATGCCGAAACAAAGAAACCGTAGATAGGAAGCTTTGCCGAGCAGCTCATGAACGGAGTCATCATTATCGTCATTTTTCTGTCGCGTTCGGATGAAAGCGTACGTGACGCCATTACCGCAGGCACCGTACAGCCGAACCCAATAAGCATCGGAACCGAGCTTCTTCCGGAAAGACCTATCTTACGTAACAGCTTGTCCATTACAAAGGCGATGCGGGCCATATATCCCGTATCCTCAAGTAACGACAGGAAAAAGAACAAGGTGACAATTATCGGAAGGAACGACAAAACGCTTCCGACTCCTTCGAAAATTCCCTCTGTTATCAGCGAATGAAGAATATTATTTACCTTCCATTCGGTAAGAAGGTTATCTGTTGCATCCTTAAGGACTTCAATGCCGTTTTCAAGAAGCTTCTGAAGAAAAGCTCCGATAACATTGAAGGTCAAAAAGAAAATCACGGCGATGATGCCGATAAACGCAGGAATCGCGGTATATTTTCCCGTAAGTATCTTGTCAATTTTCCGGCTTCTCTCACGTTCCTTGCTTTCGCGTGGCTTGATAACCGTCGAATTTACAAGCTTGTTGATAAAGGAAAATCGCATCTCGGCTATCGCGGCCGCCCTGTCAAGCCCTCTCTCGCTTTCCATCTGGCTGATGATATGCTCAAGCATCTCCTCTTCATTTTTATCAAGCAAAAGCCTCTTTTTAACCCTTTCGTCGCCTTCAATAAGCTTGGTTGCGGCAAAACGGACGGGAATGTCAGCCTTCTTTGCATGATCCTCGATCAGATGCATGATGCCATGAAGACAGCGGTGAACCGCACCACCATGATCCTCTGTTCCGCAGAAATCCTGCCTGGTCGGTCCTTCCTGGTATTTTGCGACATGGTAGGCATGGCTGATAAGCTCGTCGATACCTTCATTCTTTGCAGCCGAAATCGGGATGACCGGGACTCCTAAGCTTTCCTCCATCTTGTTTATCCTGACGGAGCCTCCGTTGCCCTGCATCTCATCCATCATGTTAAGCGCAACGACCATCGGAACCCCGAGTTCCATCAGCTGCATCGTAAGGTAGAGATTCCTCTCCATATTGGTCGCATCGACAATATTTATAATGCCCTTGGGCTTTTCATCAAGTATGAACTGCCTGGAGACGATTTCCTCGGCAGTATAGGGTGAAAGTGAATAAATACCGGGAAGGTCGGTCACCTCGGTATCGGGCAGTCCCCTGATTACTCCGCTTTTACGGTCAACCGTGACGCCCGGAAAATTTCCGACATGCTGGTTTGCGCCTGTCAGCTGGTTAAATAACGTGGTTTTTCCGCAGTTCTGGTTCCCTGCAAGCGCAAAAGTAATTTTCGTACCCTCCGGAAGCGGGTTTTCATGAGTCATATCATGGTAACGGCCGCCCTCACCGAAGCCGGGGTGCTCGATATATTTCCTGTCACCGCGAAGTAAACTCTTATCCTCCGCCTCGGTTTTGTACGGGTCTGTCACAAGGATATTCTTCGCATCATCAAGCCTTAGCGTCAGTTCATAGTCATGGATGCGGAATTCTATGGGGTCTCCCATCGGCGCAAACTTTACAAGTGTCATTTCGACACCGGGTATCACGCCCATGTCAAGGAAATGCTGCCTGAGTGCTCCTTCTCCGCCGACGCTTACTATCCTCGCGCTCTCACCGATTTTCAGTTCACTTAAATTCATTAAAAGCTCCGTATTACTTAAAAATTTATCTACTCAACCCTGATCTGGCATGAGCGCATTGTTTCAATAACCATACTCACGCTTTCTTATCTTTGCTGCGTGTTCAATGATTTTTTCTTTCCAGTCATCATCCTGTGCTTCGAGCTGGTAAACATTGTAACCATACTGTCTTGCCAGCTTGCAGACTATCTCCTCGTCATCGATATGAAGCGAGATGCGGTACCTGTTCGGCAGCTTCTGCGGAAGTGTTGTCGCATTATCACGCTGAACCTCCCTCAGATGCCTTGTGCCGTTTACTATTCCGTCAAACTTCACACCATAAAGCCTGAAAAGATGCCTGATATATTTTTCGGATCTGAAGGACGAGGTATAAACCCACACTTCATAGCCAAGTTCCTGAAGGCTTTTTATCATATCAGGAGTTCCGAGGCGCAGTCTTTCCCTATAAATCTTATTGTATGGAAATCTGGGTGGCGGTTCCGTTTTGTGAGTCTCGGGTGAAACAAAAAGCACTTCATCGAGATCGAACGAAACCCTCATTTTATCATTATTTATCTCCGTTTTTCCCATCACTGAATATCTTTCTTAAGATTCTTGCGGTATCTCTTGCCCATGTAGGAGAATCCGGATCGAGTTCATATTCCTGAAAATCCTTC
>JAFRWN010000121.1 GCA_017437965.1 Lachnospiraceae bacterium | reverse complement strand
CCGTTAAGAGGAAGGAAGTAGTTCTGCATTGAGAAGAGACCTTTCTTCATCTCGCCGCCGTACCAGGTGTTAAGGATAACCTGCTCTTTTGTTGTTACGTTGAAGAGAACTGCTGTCTCTGAGTTGAGACCGAGCTCTGCATAATTTGTAACCTTAGCCTTGGAAGCATTGTAAACGATGAAATCAGGCTCGAAAGCAGCCTCTTCCTCAGCTGTAGGCTGGATGAACATGTTCTTTACGAAATGAGCCTGCCAAGCAACTTCCATAATGAAACGAACTGCAAGGCGGGTATCTTTGTTAGCACCGCAGAATGCATCGATTACATAAAGCTTCTTTCCTGAAAGCTCATCAATAGCAAGCTTCTTGCAAGCTTCCCAAGCTTCTTTTGTAGCGGGATGGTTATCATTCTTATACTCATCGCTTGTCCACCAAACAGTGTCCTTGGACTTGTCATCCATAACGATGAACTTATCTTTAGGTGAACGACCGGTATAGATACCTGTCATTACGTTTACAGCGCCGAGCTCGGTAAGCTGGCCCTTGTCATAACCTGTGAGAGAAGGATCCATTTCGTCCTCGAAAAGCTTCTCATAGGAAGGATTGTAGATTACTTCGGTTGCACCTGTGATGCCGTACTTTGTCAAATCAACGTTTGCCATCATATTAACCTCTTTTCTTTAGATTTTCTTTATGAAAAAGGCGCAGGGATACCCTATGCCCTTTCTTTCCGATAGTATTATACATGAAAGCCGGAATAAAATCAACTAAAAATAAAATGAAATTCATAAAAAAGTTAGCACCGGCTAACAACAAGTGAAAATGTCGGAAAATACTACATTTTTGGTTGACATGGAGAGAAAAAAAGAGTATAGTGGAAAGAAAATTTTTAGAAAATGGCAAAGGTTTTATCAAAATGTCAGCAATTATCGAAATCAAAAACGTAAGCAAGGAATTCAAGGTACTTAACAGGCGTGAGGGACTCAGGGGCAGCCTCAGGGATCTCTTTTCAAGGGACTATAAAATCCTCAAGGCAGTGGACAACATTACCATGGACGTGGCCCAGGGAGAGATGGTGGGCTACCTCGGACCCAACGGAGCCGGAAAATCCACCACGATCAAAATGATGACCGGAGTACTGAAACCCACTTCGGGCCAGATACTTGTGGATGGTAACGTTCCCTATGAGAACCGAAGCAAGAATGCCCAGAACATCGGTGTTGTTTTCGGACAGCGTACCCAGCTGTGGTGGGCTCTGCCGCTTGTCGAGTCCTTAAAACTCTTAAAGGATATCTACTGCGTATCCGATACCGACTATAAAAACATGCTCGATCTCTATCGCTCCCTTATTGATATAGAAGATCTTCTGCATAAGCCGGTAAGGCAGATGTCGCTCGGTCAGAGAACCTTGAGCGATATTATCGCGGCGTTTCTCCATAATCCGAAGATTGTTTTCCTTGACGAGCCGACCATCGGACTTGACGTTGCGATGAAGGCAAACATCAGGACACTGATACATGCTTTAAATAAGGAAAAGAATACTACGGTTATCCTGACAACCCATGATATGGGCGACGTAGATGCACTCTGCAAGAGAATAGTCATAATCGACCACGGCAAGATGATCTACGACAATGACATGGAGCACCTCAAGAGCTTCTTCGGTTCCTACAGGACCCTGAAGATCAGGGTGGCGGGAGACGCAGAGCAGGAGATGGCAGAGATACAGAAGATCCTGCCCGATTTTGCGATGAGCACCGATGAGGACTGGGTTTCGATCGTTGTCGATGAAGATAAGGCAAAGATCATCGATGTGCTTGCCGAGCTCCAGAAGAGCAGGAATATCCGTGATATGAAGACCGAGGAAATCTCCACGGAAGAAGTAATCAAGAGAATTTATTCGGGAGAAAATAATGAACGTTAAAAAATATCTCACTCTGACAAGGGCCGGGATAATTGAAGCATTACAATTCAGACTTTCCATGTTCGTAATGGTAATAGGCAACATGCTGTACCTTATTGTTGTTTATTATCTGTGGAAATCGATATATGACTCGGCCGGAACCGACATCGTGAACGGCATGACGTTCTATGACACGATGATATATCTGGTGCTGGCAACGGCGCTGTTCAATTTCATGGAAATGTACACGGTTTGGGATATGGGCCGCGCGATACAGTCCGGAAAGATAGTGCTCGATCTCTTAAAGCCAATGGAGTACAGAAAATACCTGTTCTGGTCTTTTTCGGGCTCGTTTGTCACACAGTTTTTCTTTACCTTCCTGCCGACTTTTATTGTTGTGTCGGTTGTTACGAAAGGTGCGATACATTTAGGAATCAACCTGCTGTATTTTGTCGTTGCGGTCGCTTTTGCGGTCTCTATCAACTACAGCATTGACTTTATTGTCGGAACCATCTGCCTCTACACAGAGTCAATCTGGGGAATCAACATAATGAAGCAGGTAATTGTGCTCCTTCTTTCCGGCGCTACGATACCGCTTGCTTTCTTCCCCGATAAATTGAGGGATGTTGTGGAATATCTGCCCTTCCAGTCGATCTACAATGCTCCGCTTTCCATACTTCTTGAGAAGGAAAAGGAGTTTGAGGATGTTGCAAGGGTGATCGGACTCCAGGCTGTCTGGTGCGTGGCACTTATCATACTCGGCAAGCTGTTCTGGAAAGTATCGATCAGGCAGATAACGGTGAATGGAGGCTGATGTAATGAAAAGAAAAGGTTTGGGCTTCTATTTACGAATTTACAGAAAAATCCTTGCCCAGGATATAAAAAGCAAAATGAGTTACCGTGCCGACTTCATCATTTCGACCATCGGCATGATATTTACGAACATCGCAGGCTTTGTCAGCTTCTGGATACTTTTCAGGAACTTTCCGTCGATAAACGGCTGGACCTACCATGAAATGCTCTTTCTTTATGGCTTTTCACTGGTGAGCCTGACGCCCGTGCAGTGCCTGTTCGATAATAACTGGAGCCTAAGGCAGTACGTTTATTCCGGCGATTTCATCAAATATTGTTTCCGTCCGATAAACCTCTTTTTCTATTTCCAGTCTGAGGTTTTCGATATCAAGGGACTGGGACAGCTGGCCTTCGGAATCGGTACGATCTGCTACTCATGGAACAAGATCGGGCTTGCAGTTACTCCGCTTGCAATACTGAAAATGATCATTTTCCTTATGACCGCATCGCTTATCATGATAGCGCTGCAGAATGCGGGAGCGGCAACATGCTTCTGGATTCAGAACTCGTTCTATGTACTGGATCTTGCCTTCCGTTTCAAGGATTATGCAAAGTATCCGATAACGATCTTCAGCCCGGTATTCAGGTTCATCTTTACCTTTATAATGCCGATAGCATTTATCGCATACTATCCGAGCCTTGTGGTGCTGCGTCCCGATGCGGTGCCTGTGCTCAGCTGGATTTCTCCGCTTATCGGCGTGGCTTTCTTCTATGTCAGCTACCGCATCTGGATGTACGGTGCGACCAGGTATAGCGGAACGGGATCATAAAAAAATTTTAGCATATTTGGCGATAAAATCCGCGAATGATAGATAAAGGGACGGAGCTTGATTACTAAGCCCCGTCCCTTAGTGCTATTATTTAGCGTTATTTACATAGCTTCAGCCCCTCCGGCAGCTCGTCCCTTGTGATGACAAGCTCGCTGTCGTAGATTTTCTGCATTTCGCTGACTTCGGTATACTTGTCGCCAAGCTCGGTGATTGAGCCGCTCTTTAGAAGATACTCGCCGTTCCATACCGCAAACCAGAGCCAGTATGCATTGTCCCGGATTATATTGTCCGAATCCGGCATTACGCCGCACTCTGAAAGAGTGATAAGCTTTCCGTTCGGTGACCATGTTCCCATTTCGGCAAAGAGATCTGCGGAAGAAGAGTAGTCATGCTCGGGATTGTAAATGTCTGTTGCGATTATATCGCAATATTCGTCGCCCACATACCAGTCTTTGTTCTGCGCATTCCAGACCCAGATCAGGTTGTCAAGACCGTGGTAGTTGGTCATTCTTTCATAAAGAAGCTTCCAAAGCCATTTGTAGTTTTCGGGACCTGATGCGCCCCACCAGAACCAGCCGCCGCTTGCTTCATGAAGCGGTCTCCAGAGGACAGGAATATCCTCATCTTCAAGCTGCTGCATGAGCTTTGAAATATTGTCAATATCGGCTATGATCATAACTGTTTCAATTTTTATTTTGTCTTCGCGGTAGAGCTTTTGGACTTCGGGGAAATCGAGCATCGAAATGTCAAAGTCGGTCATCGCGTTTTCGATTCTGAAATCGGTATCCTTGGCATAGAAAGCAGATTTTCCGCTGGGAGCATACCAGTGCCAGTCAAAGGCAACGATTCCTCCGTCCTTGGCCCACTGCTTTGCAAGTACAACATCCTTGCCCTGAGGCATTCCTTTGCATGAGCTCCAGGAATCAAAGATGAAATCATAGGTGCACAGAGCCGGATATTTACCGAGTCCGTTGTAAAGTGCGTTTGGCTCGTTCATGGTCCCGTGATTGCTGCACTGGCCTGCGATCACGCGCTTACCATAGACAGCCTTTAAATACTGGTAAAGGTTCTGCGCATTAAGGCTGGCATAGGGATTTACAAGGGTATCGGCCTGCCTTGTATAGATATCGTCATTCATCGCATCACCGTTTTCTATTTTGATGGAGTCGAGCGAGAAGTAACTCCAGCCGCTTCCGAGTGAGACGGTGTTTTCGCCTTTTGCGATATATATGCCGTCAACGACGGTTTCGGTCCAGTCACCTTTTTCGGAATAAATGTTCATTACCGTTTGTCCGTTAATGGTCAGAGGGTTTTCCTTGTGGCTGTCTGCGCAGTGTTTTACAGTGATTTTATAGAACTGGCTTGTCGGAACCGTGATCTTTAATTCGAAATTTGGATTGTTTGAAATGTCAACATATCCTTCGCCTGAAAATCCGGCTTTGGAGGTGGAAAGAACAACTCCGTCCGTCGCTGCGGTTTCTGCTTCATAAATTTCTGAAAAATCGGCCTTTTCGATTCCTTCTGCTTTAAGCTTTTCAAAAGAGTAATTATCGGCATATACAATCTGGGAAGGATCTGCCTTTACTCTGGGAACGGTCTCGTTGGCAGAGCTTTCAGAAGAAGAACTGTCGGGAACATCCGCAGATGAAGAGTCTTTTGCGGAAGAGGATTCCGACGCTACTGAAGAAGGACTGCTTTCATTTGACGAACTGCTTCCCGTTTTGCCGCATGAAGCAAGCAAAAGGCTTGCCGAAAGGGTAAAACATAAAAATTTTAAACTTTTTCTCATTTTGTATAACCCCTTGTCATTATAAAAAGTTACAGGCTTATAAATTAATGTGTTATGTGCCTATGTTGGTTTTATTTTAGTGGCTTACGAGAATTAAGTCAATAGAAAGTTTTTAAAAAATAGCACAATATTGAAATAAAACTGTTGTCAATTTGTGAAAAATGTGTTATATTGTACTCAGATGTATTATTTTATCTTTTGGGTTTACTTTTCAATTGGATTGATACGGAGGGCAATATGGATGCCGATATCAGACAGTCACATTATGCAATCGTTGGAAGAGAATGGCATCTGCCGCTATGTATCCACAGCCTGGGCTGGCATGCGGAGCAGGAGGATGTTTATCGCCCGGAGGGCTTTGCGCTTCCGCAGGTTCTTTACTGCGTGAGCGGAGAGGGTGTTTTTGAAAGCAAAGGCAAAAAAATTCCGGTACCTAAAAACACATTTGTATATATCCCTCAGTACCTCCCGCATTCCTATCATGCTGTCAGTGATAAATGGAGCGTGCAGTGGATAGCGTTCGGCGGTGAATATTTTGAAAAGGTAGTCGAGGGACTGGGCTTTTCGGATGCGACGGTTGTGCATAATCCTTCGGTAAACAGGTCTGAGGATCATTTTGTAAAAATCTATGATCTGATGCTGAAAAACACCTTTGAAAGCAGGATGTTTGCGGGTTCCGAGCTTTATCAGTTCTTTACCGAGCAGGCGGCCTTCATGCAGCGTAAGAGCAAGGCGAGCCATGCAGAGGAAAAGCTTGAGGAAGTGCTTGTCTACATCGAAAACAATTACATGGAGGATCTTACGCTTGCAAGTCTTGCAAAGGTGGCAGGAATCACTCCGGAGTATCTTTGCTGGCTGTTCAAGAATAATCTCGGAATGAGGCCTTTTGTATATATCGCAAAGAAAAGGATACAGAAGGCAAAGTATTTTCTTAAAACCAAGTCCGTCAAGGAAACTGCAGAGCTTGTCGGCATTCCGAATGTAAGTTATTTCTGCAGAATATTCAGGCAATATGAAAATCTAACACCGGGACAGTTCAAGGAATGACCGGAGAAGGGGTGAAAATGAAATTATCATGTGATATCTTCAGCCAGTTTGACAAGAAGTGGGCGCTGCTTACGGCGGGAAAAAAGGAAAAGTTCAACACGATGACGATCAGCTGGGGAGGTCTCGGAACAATATGGAACAAGCCTGTTGCGACCGTTTATGTGAGAAAATCCCGCTACACCAAGGAATTTATGGACAAAGAAGAGTACTTTACGGTAAGCTTCTATCCCGAAAAGTATAAAAAGACGCTGGGCGTTCTCGGAGCGAAATCCGGCAGGAGCATGGACAAAATGTTTGCAAGCGGTCTGACTCCCGAGGTGGCGGGCGAGAGCATGAGTTTCAAGGAGGCAGAGCTGACACTTGTCTGCCGCAAGCTTTTTGTTCAGGAACTCAGAAAGTCAAGAATGCCAAAAGAAATCGCCGCCGGCTTTTACGCTGACGACGATATGCATATCATGTACATCGGTGAAGTTGTGGATATAATCAAAAAATAATTATTCGATCAATTCTCCATCGATATAGAGTTTACAGCCATCCTGACTGTTTAGGTCGGGGTGGCTTATTATTATGTTGCAGAATGCGGCCTCCGGAGTAGCTTCGGAAATGGTTTTTCCGCCTGCGTCCGTAAGGCTTATGTTTGTTCCTGCAGGAACTATGCGCAGTTTCTTGAACAGGTATTTCTGAGCTGAGGCAGCTGAGGGCTTTTCCTGCTTTACTGCACCTGCGGTCATAAGGACGTCACCGCCGTTTATAAGAAAGCTTCCGCCGTTTTCGGTTCCGAATTCGACTGCGTTGTTGTTTCCGTTGCCATTAAGGCATATGCGGATTTTTCCACCGTCGATCACGACATTTCCATCGGAATCGATGCCGTCGGTTTTGTCCTCTGTGTTTGTTATCGTGAGGCTGCCACCACTCATTTTAAATTCCGGGAGAGCCTGGGACTTGGTTGTGGTTTCTGTTGTGATTTCTGCCACTTTGTTTTTTGCACTCACTCCGTTTTTCGTTGGATAGATCACAACATCTCCGCCGGAAATCGTAACGTCCGGTGCTTCAAGTCCTTCGTAGCAGGAGAGAAGTGAAAGCTTTCCGCCGGAAATGTTTATTGATTTTTCGGAGTGGATTCCGTCATCGCCAGCCGATATACTTACTTCGCCTCCGATGATGTTTACGTCACCCTCGGTATTTATCGCATCCTTGCTTACAGTAATATTTATTTTTCCGGATTCAAGATAGAAGTAGCTTTCGGGATCCTTTACAACGATGCCTTTGTTCTGGGAAGAAAGGTTCAGGGTGGCATTGCATATCCTGAGGTTTTCGTTTGCATGAATTGCACCTGAAACCGCAGAAACAGTGATGCTTCCGCCTGTTATCACAAGCGCATCGTTTACAGCGATTCCGTGCTTGTAGTCTGCTTTTACACTAAGGCTTCCGCTTCCGTTTATCGTGAAGTCATCATGGGAATAGATGGCACCGTCAACTCCTTCGGCAAGAGCTTCTTCGTTATAGACCGCGCCGCTTGTAAGGCTGTTTTGGCTGTCTTCGGCAAGGGTAAGGAATACCTTGTCGGCATTGCTTACTTTTATGCAGGCGTCATCGTTACGGTTTATCTCTACGCCGTCAAAAAGGAGCCATACCTTTGCGCCGCTTTTGGCATCGATTATGATGCTTCCGTCAGTAAGACTGCCGTTTACAACATAGTGCCCGCCGGAATTTATTACGACATTGCCGTTCTTCACTATCGCACCCGAGCCCGCAATCTTTACCTTGTCGTCTTTTAAAACGATTTTTGTTGCGACTGAAGTGTTCCAGTTTCCGTTAAGGTCGTTCTTGGTGAAATAGACCAGATCGGAGTTCTCTTCGGCATCCTCGTCCACGACGGTTTTTAAGCCGAGGGCTTCACCATTCATGAAGAGCAGCGTAATCACAAGGGCCAGCACAGCCATGGCGATGCAGATTATATCAATTTTCTTTGAACTTGACATAGTTTGCCTTTCTGTTTTGTGCTCAGCCTAAATAATCACCGTTGTAGCTTACAAGTACCGCACTGCTTACACCCTCGATCTCGGAGAGGGAATTGACAAAGTCGGTATCGTCATTCTTTAAGCGCACCTCGTAGTTGATCTCGATAAGACCCTTCTGTACGCTCTTGCTTTTTACAACATGCTTGGTAGTTGCGGCTTTTACTGCCTCTGCAGCTTTGTTCTCAGCTTCTTTACTGCTGCACTGGATCACAAGGATGTAGGGTGCAACATAGGACTTGCGGTTTACGAAGATAAGAAGGATGATACCGATCACAAGGCTTCCGAAAACTGCAAGGGGAATGAGTCCTGCCGCAAGAACGATACCGTCTGCAATGGACCAGAAAAGATATGCAATGTCAAGGGGTTCCTTGATCGCCGTTCTGAAACGTACGATAGAAAGTGCGCCGACCATACCGAGCGAAAGCACTACGTTACTGGTTACTGCAAGGATTACGAGAGTCGTGATCATGCAGAGGGCAACCAGTGTAACTCCGAAGGTGGAAGAATACATTACGCCCTGATAGGTTCTTTTGTACACAAAGAAGATGAAAAGACCGAGGCAGAAGGAAAGTGCCATGGCGATTGCCATGTCGACAAGCGTTACTGCCGTTACGTTCTCAAGAAAGTTTGATTTGAAGATGTCGCTGAATGAGGTTGTTAAATACATTTTTTATTTTCTCCTTTTTGATTTTTTATCAGCCATAAACCCTGCATTGTGCATATTTTGAAAAGGCCTGTGCACGCCGGCCGTTTACACGTATCGCATCTTTTATTATTGTCGGCAGGAAGCCGTCCCATTTGACTTCTAAAAGTATCGGGGCTTCGCCCGCCGGAACCGTTATGCAGTCCGGATTCAGAAAATCCGTACAGTTAAGTCCGGTGCGTATGTTGTAGTCGAAGGTGACGCGGACGTTTCCGGGAGCGTAAATGAAGGGCTCCCTTGTATAGTCCACTATTGTTTTCGGACGTATCAGCTGGTACTTCATTTTACAGTAAAGCTCACGTATCAGCTCGTGTTCGCTTTCAAGCATCCAGTCTATATCTCCGTCAACGATTTTCTGGGCCTCGGAGGCAGTAAGCGGAGCATCAAATTTGGTGCCCAGTCCGTTAAGACGGCTCTTTTTTTCCAGCTTTATAAAGGATGTGTCATTATTATAATAGCGAATGCGGAATTTTTCTCTTTTGTTCAATCCGTCTATTTTTTCGCGGAGCGCCTTGTCGCCCGGATTGTCAAAGTAAAGACTGCGTATCAGATATTTTCCGCGGGGCGCATGCGGATCAGGCTTTGCAACCGCCCGCAGACGTTGTCTGATACACAGAAGATCCGAGTAGGTAATTTCATGTTTTACCTCATGCCGGTAATTCAGTTCCTGTGTCAAAATTCTTCCCTCCTTTTTGCTGCACGATACTTTTATTTTGCGTTCTTTATCCTGAAATAGCGGTCACGGTAGACCTTCGGTGTGCAGCCGTTGTATTTTTTGAAAGTCTGTATGAAGTAGCTTTCCGAATTGAAGCAGAGATAATCGGAAATGGCAAGCACCGAGGCATCGGTGTAGCGTAGCATATTCGAGGCTGCTTCCAGTCTTTTCCTTATTATATACTCCGAAATCGGAATGCCGACTTCCTTTTTGAACAGCCTTGACAGATAGGGAGCGCTCAGTCCCGTGAGTTCCGCAAGCTTTTCAAGACTGAGCGGAGTATGAAGATTGTCATAGATATAGTCAAGGCAGAGCGTTACCGCCTTGGGGTAACGGTTTGTCCGGGTGAGAGAATTCATGCGGTGCACAAAGTCCTCGATTATCTCGCGGTGGAGAGCTGTGATATCCTCTTTTTTTCTGCATGCATCTATTTTCTGGATGTAGATGTCGCTTAAGTTATAGGCCGTTTCCATCGGAAGCCCGCCCTCAATGCAGGCGCGGGTAAGTAACGCAACGGTTATTATCAGATGATACTGGAGGTTGCGCATCGGATCGGCGGAAAGCTTGCCCATGTCACTGCCGCCGAAGGGCTTGAAAAGGCGCTTTGTCTCCTCGATGTTACCGGCACTTACCGCATTGAAGAATTCATTTTCCCTATTGTAGTCCATGTGGGAAATATTATATTCTCGGTTTAGAAATTCAACATGTGAAAGCTTCTGATTAATGTCCATAATACCCCTCCATTATTCAGTCCCCTGTTGTTTTTGCTTCCGAATAACATTATATACAAAAGTTTTTTAAAACACAACAAGAAAATGATATAAAGCGTAAAAATTTGTTGTTTTTATGATGGGAATGCTTTATACTGTAGTCAGGTAATAAAAAAGCAACAAAAACTATATAAAACGAATGAAAGGCAGGGTTTACAACTATGAAAATGGAAGAATTGGGTTTCTATCGCGGTATCAATCTTGGCGGCTGGTTCTCACAGTGTGATTATTCACAGGACAGGCTTGACAACTTCATCAAAGAAGAAGATTTCGCAAAAATCGCTTCATGGAAGCTTGACCATGTACGTATCCCGGTAGACTATAATATTTTTGAAAACGAAGACGGAAGCTACAAGGAAGATGGTTTCGCAAGAGTTGAAAGAGCACTCGGACTTGCACGTAAGTACGGTCTCAATGCAGTGCTTGACCTTCATAAGACAGCTGGCTTCTCCTTCGATTTCGGCGAGCAGGAGACAGGCTTTTTTGAAAATGAAAAATATCAGGAGCGTTTCATGAAGCTCTGGGAAGAGTTTGCAAAGCGTTTCGGAAACGATCCCGAGCATGTTGCATTCGAGCTTCTCAACGAAGTTACGGATCAGAAATTCATCGATACATGGAACCGCCTCAGCAATGAGTGCATAAAGAGAATCAGGGCAATCGCTCCAGACACGCTTATCCTTGTCGGCAGCTACTGGAACAACAGTCCTGAGTCCGTAAAGGATCTTGTTTCTCCTTATGATGACAAGGTTGTTTATAATTTCCATTGCTATTCACCGCTTGAGTTTACCCATCAGGGCGCACCCTGGGTACCCGAGCTGTTCAATGATAAGAGAATTACCTTTGAAGAGAGCGGAATAGGAGAAGAGCTTTTTGAAAAGCTTTTCCTTCAGGCAATCGAGAAGGCAGAGAAGGAAGGCTGCGGCGTTTACTGCGGCGAGTACGGTGTGATCGACAGGGCAAGACCTGAGGATGCACTCGGCTGGTACAAGACCATCAATGCAGTATTCGAAAAGCATGGCATTGCCAGGGCAGCATGGAGCTACAAGGAAATGGACTTCGGCATTTCAGATGCAAGAATGGACGGCGTCCGCGACGAGCTCCTAGGATATTTATAATCGACGTGTTCTTCACAATCCTAATCCTTATATACACCGCACGGTTCCCCACCGTGCGGTTTTTCCTTTTCTCTTTCTTTTTGTTCGGCCTTTCCCTGCTCGGCAAGTATCGCGGCACTGAAACCGCGCAGGGCGTCAAAAGGCGCAAAGATTTTGGCACGGCGGCCCACATCCATTCTGGGATGCCTTGCGGTAAAAGAATCAAAATTATCATGGACAGGTTTACCTTTAAGGTAGACCTTTTTATATCTGAAATCCGCAGGAATTTCAACAATGTTTACTGTTTTCACGCTTTATGTCCTCCTATCTGAAGATTTCTTTCGAGGGCGGTGGCGCCTTCAAGCATATTCGTTCCTTTGAAAATCGAATTTACACCATATTTCTGCCTTATTTTTATCTGGGCTGCCTGAAGCCTTCTTAACCTTGCAAGCTCATCATAGTCCGTAAAAAAGTCAAGCTGGTAAAAGCCACAGTCGTGCTCGACATTTCCGGCAGCAACTCCAAGCCGCCTGAACAAAAGCCTCGGATCTGTCCGTGTATCGAAGGCTGAAAGAAGAGGGGGCGAGACGTTCACGGCAAGGTTTGTCGCGGCTCGGAGCCTTACGGTTCCGCCTGTGTGTTTAGGGTGCAACCTTCCGTAGAAGTCAAGGGAAACCGGACCTGTGTAGCCCGGACAGACCTCGAGGCTTTTGTAGTCATAGGAAATCCAGAAGCTGAAAAGAGAGGAGATCAGCCCCTTTTCGGACATGTCGGCGCAGAGCCCGTCTATCATTTCGGAAAAAACGATGCGGGCCTCGCCAAATTTGTACGGGCGCGGAAGTACCTGCCCGGATGAAAGGGAATGCGAGTCGGAGCGATAGTTTTTAATGTCCTTCATCGTTACCGGTTCAAGCCCCCAGGCGTGGTCGATCAGTATCTCGCCGTCAATCCCGAAGTGTTTGTAGAACCACTCCTCGTCCCATTGTGTCCTCTCGGCCACGTCTCCCATCGTAAACATCGAGGCATTGTAAAGCCTTCTTGCCTTGCCCGGACCCACCATCCAGAAATCTGTTAACGGGGTGTGGTCCCAGAGCAGGAATTTGTAACTGTCCTCGTCAAGCTCCGCGATCCGTACGCCGTCTGCGTCCGCCGGGCATTTTTTTGCAACTATGTCCATTGCGACTTTGGCAAGGTAAAGATTTGTGCCGATACCGACAGTTGCGGTTATTCCGGTTGTCCGGAGCACATCCCTTATTATCGTTATTGCCATCAGCCTTGCGGCAGTCATTTCGTTCCCGCCTGGACATTCAGTGTAGAAATGCAGATATTCCGTACAGTCGATGAAGCATTCATCTATCGAATAGATGTGGATGTCGTCCGGCGCGACATAGTTTAAATATATCGAGTAGATCAGCGCGGAGATCCGCTCATATTCCGCCATCCTTGGCACTGCGATAAGGTAGTCGATTTTCGTTTTATGCATCGTTTCATAGAACCTGATGGCCTGCTTTGCTTCAAAAAGCCTGGGTCTCGCCGGAACTCCGATGGCTTTAAGGGCAGGCGAGACCGCAAGGCAGATTGTCTGGTCGCTCCGGCTTTCGTCGGCAACTAAAAGCCTTGCTTTTAAGGGATCAAGGCCTCGCGCGACACATTCGACCGAAGCATAGTAGGATTTGAGGTCGATGCAGATATATGTTCTCTTCATGCCACTATAATAACACACGAACAAATGTTTGTAAAGAGGGAAAATAAAACAAATGTTCGACAAAGTTTTTGCGTAAATTGTTGACATGAAAGTCCGGTTTGATATATACTATTATCAAGTATCGAAAGATAGTAATATTGAGGTTTATATAAGTTACGGAGGTATTTTTATTATGAAAAGACTGGTTACGCGAAGCGATTTTGACGGTCTCGTATGTGCGATGCTTTTAAAGGAGCTAAACCTGATCGACGATATCAAGTTTGTTCATCCCAAGGATGTACAGGACGGAAAGGTTGATCTTTCCGAAAATGATATAACGACAAACCTGCCCTTCGATAAAAGAGTAGGTCTTGCTTTTGACCACCATGAGAGTGAGCTTATCAGAAACAAGGTGGAAGAGTATCAGGGAAAATATATCATCGACGGCGACGCAAAGTCCGCAGCACGTGTAGTTTATGATTACTACGGTGGCGCAAAGACCTTTACCCGTGTTTCCGAGGAAATCATGTGGGCGGTTGACAAGGGCGACAGCGCAGATTTCACAAAAGAAGAAATACTTAATCCGACTGACTGGGTGCTCATGAATTTCCTTATGGACGCACGTACAGGTCTCGGACGTTTCCATGATTTCAGAATTTCAAACTATGCGCTGATGATGGAACTGATCACCTATTGTGTTGACCACTCCATCAAGGATGTGCTCGAGCTTCCCGATGTTAAGGAAAGAGTGGATCTCTATTTCGAACAGCAGGAGCTTTTCAAGGAGCAGCTCCGGCGCATCACAAAGATAGTGGGCAAGGTTGCCGTGATCGATCTCAGAAATGAAGAGACTATCTATGCGGGCAACCGTTTCATGGTCTATGCAATGTGGCCCGAAACCGAGATCTCGGTTCATGTGGCATGGGGCTTCAGAAAGCAGAATACTGCTGTCATGATAGGAAAATCAATAATCAACAAGGTTTCAAAGGTAAATATCGGTGAGCTCTGCCTTTCATATGGCGGTGGCGGACATGCAAATGCGGGAACCTGCCAGCTTGACAACGATCTGGTTGATGCTGAGCTTCCGACCATCTTCGACAAACTCAATGGTTTAAAAGAGATATGAAGGTGTCAGCCGCAGGCTGACGGATGAGGTGCATATGGATTACTACGGCGGAAACTATTACGGCGGAAGAAAAAAACGCAGCGGCATTCTGATATTTGTACTGCTGCTGGTTGTTGCTGTGATAATCTTCAGCCTGATAAAAGGACTCGGTGGACGACACCGTGCCATAGCCGGAATCCGTGAACCGATACAGAAGGAAACCACGGGGCATGTGGACACCAAGGTCGCGGGCTATGATGTGCACATTGAATACAAGTATTCCTATGATATCGAGGCACTGGTAGTAAGTACCAAAAACTACAGTGGCTCGGGAGTCGGTGACAGGCTGTCGCCGAAGGATGTCGCGCTTGCATGGGGCAAGGTTGCGGAATACAACAAAAAAATAGATTTCAACTGGAGACAGTCAGGCAGATGGGTCAACTGGAGTGTCAGCAACGTAGACGTTCTGGATCCGGTAGGAGGCATGGACGGAGTCGCAAAACAATGTTCCAACAACCATCTGATACCCGCTGATACCAGGGCAAAAAAAGCCATCAAGAAAATAAAGAAGGGTGACCATATAAGGATTCAGGGCTATCTTGTCTACATTGACGGAAAGAAATCCGACGGTTCAACATTTTACTGGTATTCAAGCACCTCGAGGGATGACGACGGTGACGGAGCCTGTGAGGTGATCTATGTTACCAGCGTTGAATGGCTGAAATAAAAGAAAAGGAAAAGAATATGATCAAAAACAGCAGACTTAAAAAATTAACGGCCATGATAGCGATAGTTGTCATGGCTTTTTCAATGATGGGCTGCGGTGACAAGGGCAGTTCTTCATCGGAAAGCTCAACCGCACTCGAGAGTTCGTCCGCACCCGAAAGTTCATCATCTGCAGAAAGTTCAGCGGAAAGCTCGCCGGCGAGACCGACACCCAAGCAGGCAGAAATGCAGTCCGATAAATACAAAGGTATGACTGCCGAGCAGATAACCGCTTCGCTTTCTCTTGAACAGAAAGCCGCCCAGATGGTTATGGCCTGCGTTTATAAAATCAACACAAAGCAGATGCAGGAAAACTGCTATGGCTGTATTCTTTCGCTTACCGATCCGCTTGAAAGCGCGGAATGGCGGAAGCTTATCGACAGCTACCAGGAGGCAGCACTTAAATCCGATGCCGCAATACCCTATATCTACGGACAGGATCAGGTTCACGGAGTTTACGGCTGTCTTAATGCCGTGATCTTTCCTCACAGCATCGGACTCGGCGCAGCAAACGATCCGGAGCTCATGTATGAAATGGGCAAAGCCACAGCCGATGAATCAAAGCTTTGCCACATGATCTGGACCTATTCGCCGGTTGTTGCACAGGCAGCGGATCCGAGATGGGGCAGAACCTATGAATGCTACGGCTCTGACCTTGAAATCATTAAAACGCTTGGTGAAAGCTATACAAAGGGTCTCATCGACGGCGGACTTATCGCATGCGCAAAGCATTTCTTCGCTGACGGAAATGTGGAATACGGTACGGGAGAAAATTCGGATGTGGAAAGACTGATCGACCGTGGTGACGCAAAGCTTTCGGAGGATGAGATAAAGGAGCTCCTTTCGGTATATCAGGGCCAGATCGATGCCGGAGTACAGAGCATCATGATCAGCCACTCGGCACTTAACGGCGTAAAGATGCATGAGAACGCAAAGTATATACAGTACCTTAAAAACGAGATGGGATTTAAGGGCTTTGTGGCAGGAGACTGGAATTCCGTAACCAATACTTCGGCTCCGACCTACGAAGAGCAGATAGTGAATGCCGTGAATGCGGGACTGGATATGCTGATGGAAGTTGATGCCTATGAAAAAGTAAGGCAGACAATAATCAGTGCCGTAAATGACGGAAGGATAAGCGAGGAAAGAGTAAACGACGCGGTTACAAGGATAATCCGCGTGAAAATGGACGCAGGTGTTTTTGACGATCCTCTCTTCAAAAACCTGAAGACCGGGCAGAGCGAGACAGGCTCCGAAGAATACAGAAAGCTTGCCGAGAAGCTTGTGGAAAAAAGCCTTGTCTGCATTAAAAACGAAAACAACATACTTCCTCTTAAGGAAGGCACAAAGGTATATATTACCGGTCCTGCGACCGACAATGCAGTTTCACAGTGCGGTGGATGGACTATGGCATGGAACGGAAGTCCGATCAAGGATATTCCGGGACTTACAACGATAAAGAAAGCATTCCTTGAAAACGCCGCAGAATACGGTATCAGCATTGCAGATAAAATTGAGGATGCCGATGTGGTACTTCTTGCGGTAGGTGAGCAGGCCTATGCCGAATGGAACGGCGATACCGAAGATCTTGAGCTTTGCGGCAGTCTCGGACTTGAAAGAAACAAAAAGGCAATCAAGGCTGCAGAAGAAAGCGGCAAGCCGGTTGTGACACTTATTGTTGCCGGAAGAAACGTGATAATAAAGGATTATGTGGATAAGTGGGACGCTGTTGTAATGTGTTATCTTCCCGGCTCGGAAGGAAAGGGCGTTTCAAACGTCATATGCGGAAAGGCACCTTTTACCGGAAAGCTTGCTTCACCATGGTACTCTGATGTTTCACAGATCGGTACCGAGGAAAGCTGGCTGCCGGTGGGATACGGGCTTGTGACTGCGCAGTAAAAAAGTTTCAGGAAAGAGTGTGGAAAAATGTCGCGTGATATGGTACATTCGGTAAACGATATACTTGCAATTGCCGAAGATCAGAAGATGCCTCTTGAGCAGATGAGGTTTTTTATTAACCGGGACTATAAGGAGCCAAAGGCTTTCGGGATTTTTCAGGATCCGGAAACGCTTGAGTGGGTAGTCTATAAAAACAAGGCTGACGGCACGAGAGCAGAAAGATACCGTGGCTTCGATGAGGAATATGCAGCCCGGGAGCTTTTTGAAAAGCTTGAGTCCGAAATAATGCTCAGACGGGAAAAATATAATTCGCCCGAAAGACTGGGCGCTTCATCGGGAGGCGGCAAAAAGAAGAAAAGCCCGCTTGCCATGGCAGGCACGGGACTTCTAGTTGCAGCTGTTATCGGTGTCTGTGTGGCAGGCATTGTATCGGAATACAAAGACAGTAAGCATCGTGGTTATTATCGCAGGAATGACCAGCTTTATTATTTCCAGGACGGAAGCTGGTACTGGTTTGATGACATCGATCTCGACTGGGAACCTTACTACGGTGTTGAGGATGAGAGTGAGTGGTTTGATGACTATTATCACGGCACGGACTATGGCTTCGATAACCCTTCCTACAGCTTTGATAATTCGGATTATTATAAGGATGATGATGGTGGTGACTGGTGGAATGACGATAATGACTGGGGCGGCTGGGATGCCGGCGATACCGACTGGGATACGGACTGGTAGGAAGCCACGATTTTTTAATCACAAACACAAACACTACTGGTAGTTGGGGATTGACTTTGTATAGAACATGTAATATAATATAATTATCGGGATTAACCGAAATATTATTATATTGAGAGGTGTCTAAAATGAAAAGAAAAGTTATCGCATTGTGTTTGGCATTGCTGCTTCTTGTTACGTCAGTTAGTGCTATTCAATATTATAATGAAGAAGACCAGACTACATCAGGAGGTACATCAGGTACTATTAAAGTCAAGAAGCATGTTTACAAAGAACAAGTTTCGTATTCAGGATATACAGTAACTTATTATGGGATTGAGGGTTACGTAACGGAACAAAATCCACCGTCTACCACATGGATAAGTAAAGGATATCTGTTCAAAACGAATAGTAGTACACATTTTGCTGAGCAAAGTCAAACTACCACTTTACATAAGAGATATAGTGGATTAACAGGTCAAGAAATGTATAATTCGTATACATTATATTTGAGAACCAGTGATTCATATTATGGAAGCTCATCTTATACAAAAAATGGTAATTTTTAAATGAAGAAAAAGATATTTAAAAATTGTATAATAATCATAGTTTTATCATATATAATGCTTATGATATGTTCATGTGATGATCATAATGATAATTCAGATGGAATAAATTCTGATTCTTCAGTATCACCTAATAGAAAAGAGTCATTAGAGGAATCCTCATTGCAGGATTCCTTTGATGATTATGGATTTTTTGAAGGCAATATAAATATAACCTTGAAAAAAAATGAATATGTGCATTATCCTGTTGACGACAGGGTACTTACGTTTGATGAAAATGACGTTCTTGATATAGAGGTATACCTTAAATTTAATGGATATAAGCTTGATAAAACAGTACCTGTGGATATTTATGCTTTTTGTGACGGAAGGCTCTTGGATATTACTGCAGATGATATGTATGATGAAAAAATCAGGCTTGATTTGAAGAAGATTGAAGAAAACTATGTTCCTATAAAAATACAGGGGAAGAATGATGTGTTTATCAGGGATACCAGTGAAATCTACATAATTGCGAATATTGATCCCGAATTCTTTACCGACAGGGGCAATCTCTATGAGGTTCCTAATATTCTTGCTTTCTCTTGCTATGCCGATACTTCAAAATTCAAAAAAACCGGAAAAATTGAAAAAACAGCCGTTGATTCGGACTACCTTGAGGGAACCGGTGACTTTGATATTGATGTCGGTGCAGTCTGTGTGGAACAGTCAAAAAAAGACGGAGTAAAAAAATGGGATCCCAATTTTCAGATCGGAAGTAAATTAACCATCAGTAAATCAAAGAAAGAATTATTTGTAAAAGCATACGTGAGCAGTGATTGTAAAACCGATAATTATCTTATGGTATTATGCGACGGCAAAATTCTGCCCGTGTTTGACGGCTCGAAAATAATTTGTTTTGACAACCAAAACGGAAACAGGGTTTTGAACTATCAGATACAACAGGATTTCTATCCTTCATCTGGTGAACATGCTATCCAGGGAATAGTAATTCCCGTTCCTGTCAATATTGGGGACGGTCTCAGAGGAAGAGTGTGTGAAAACAATAAACGTTATGTTAATATTGTTGATTAAAGGATTGGAATTAAATGAAGAAATATATTATAATTCTGTTTATTATAATAATTTTTATGTGCTCCTGCAATAAAAACGAAAATGTACTGTCTGAAAACGAAATATACGAAATAATAAAGACAGAAGATGAAAAGCGAAGCGGCACGCATACAAAGTATAATGATTATCGGGATCATTATGAACTTGTTGGGCAGGTTACCTCAGATGGTGAAAATATTTTTTGTCCGCATTACTTCTATTATTTTAACATGCTGACAGGTGAAAAGAAAACCATGTGTGAAAAACCAAATTGTGAACATAACAATGAAAAATGTATGAAAAATTTTTTCGGTCATTGTAGTGTCTGTTGTTATTATAATAATGGCTTTCTGGCAACGTCGGGTTCCTCTTTAGTTCATATTGTTGATGGTGAAATAATAAAACTGTTTGATAATAAAAAACATGGTGCATCTGCTGAAAAAAGAGATTCTGACGTTAATTATGATCCAAATGGTATATCAGAGTTTATTTTCCTTAACGAAAACAATCTGTTCATGATTGGAAGAAATTATGGCTTTACCTACAATCTTGAAACAAAAAAACAAGGCACTTTGATTGATATCGGTGAAGCGGCTTGGTTTGAAAGCCTTTATAAGTACGATGACAATAATGTTGTGCTGCATAATATTGACGGAGAACTCTTTATTGTTAATATTGAAAATAGCAGTGCAAAAAAAATCGATGATCATGTTGTCAGAACAAGGGTGTTTGATAAATATATATATATTATCGAATACATTGAGGGGATACGAAAACTTTATAAATTGGATCCTGCAAGCGGAGAAAAAACTTTTGTAATGGAAGATGTGGGATATTGGTATTATGTGTTACCGGACGGAAGTCTGATTTTCAGTTACTTCGGAAATGATCATCTCCTTTTTAAAGCAGACAGTAACGGAGAAGTCATCGGTAAGATAGAGTTTGGGAAAAATGAAGATGGTTTTTCATACAGAAATGTGGGAGTGTATGAGTTTTCGTTTACCGATAATATGTTTATTGAATTGTATGCAGAACGTGAAAGAGAAGAAAACGGAGCTACTAAAGAGGCTAATAAAAGTTTTGTTGAAATAGACAAGGATTTGAAAATTGTTGCTAGTTATGGTGATGCTATATACCCCACGGATGGTAATAATTGATAAGCATGAAAGCAGTGATTGGTAGAAATGATTGCATTTGAGTTTAAAAAATTAAGAAAAAGCAGGTTGATATATCTTTTGCTTGGCAGTCTTATTATCCTCTTTGCTATCAGAATTTTTCTGTTTTATAAAGGAAAACCGGATACCTCTGCAAGAGAAAGAATGAAGGAGTTTAAAGAGGCAGAAGCTCTGGATGAAAATACTCTGAAAAAGGAGATAAATACAAATGCTGAAAAAGCATTTTCTCCGGATTCCGACAGCCTCTCATACAGAAGACGTTATCTTGCCTGCTCATATGTCCTTAACAGTATGGAATATAAACAGGGGTTTCAGGACACTATGAGGGATTATGTTACTTCCCTTGTTATAAGGCGTGAAGACTCAAAAAGAGAGAACAGAAACTATTCACTGTATGACAAGATGATCAAGTATTATAATGTCAAAAAGAATATTGAGATTGTAAATAACAATGATATAGAAAATTACCTTCATACTTTTACAATGTATGATTACAACATCTTTTTCGATGTTATGTTATTGATAATCTGTACTGTATTATATGCTTTTGTTTTTCATGCTGAGGATATTTACAATTCGAGGGAATTGAGTGTCAGCTCTTTGATGGGAAGACGAAAATTGTACCTTTCAAAAATGTTTACACTTGTGCTTTCGTTATTAATAATTATCGGTGTGACTTGTGCTTTGATATTTGCGGGTGGAGTGTTCAGAGGTATTTATAAATGGAACGCTTCCATGCAGTCTTTAAAGGTGTTTCAATACTGTCCTTTTTCAATAAGTCTGTGGCAATATATAGTCATTACCTGTTTGCTTAAATTTTTTGTTGCTTTGGTATTCATCGGCATCCTACGGCTGTTTGATTGGGGAAGCAGAAATGCTGTCAGAAGTCTTACAATCGGAATTCTTATATCGATATTGTGTTTTATTGTTTCATCTCCATATCTTAATCATACAAATGATGGTTATGAAACAATAAAAAAGGTTGACAAAATAAGGAGCCTATGTCCTTTTGGCTTGTTTATGCCACAATATTATTTTGATGATTTTGATTGCGTTGTGGTAAAGGGAATACCATTTTTCAGACTTACAACAGCAATGTTAGTGGGATTTATAATAATAATTGCCGGTTTTCTGTCGGGATTTACAGACAGAAATGCAAGAAAGTAAATTGCATTGAGAGGTCTTTGAAAATATGAATATACTTGAAATTAAAAATATCAGTAAAAGCTATAAAAAAATAAAAGTCCTTGATGATTTCAGCATTACTCTTAATGATGGGTGCCTTGGATTGTTAGGACCCAACGGAGCCGGTAAGACAACATTGATGAGGATATTGTCAAGAGTAATAAAAGCTGAAAGCGGAGAGGTGATACTAAATGGCATTACATTGAGTGAAGGCAAGAGTGAATATCTCAGACAGCTTTCGTTTATGCCGCAGGAATTCGGGTTTTACCCTTTTTTTACGGCAAAAGAAATATTGTATTATTTTGCCAAGCTGAGAGGGGTAATTGTTAATGAGGAAAAAGTAGATGAACTTCTTGAAACGGTTAATCTTTTGGAAGATAAAAATAAAAAGGTCGGTACTTTTTCCGGCGGAATGAAAAGAAGACTAGGTATTGCGGTAAGCTATCTTAATGATGCCAGACTGATGATTCTGGATGAGCCGACAGCAGGACTTGACCCAAAAGAAAGATTTCTTTTCAAAAAGAAAATCAATGATATTAAGAAGGATAGGATAATAATCGTATCAACACATATAGTTTCTGAGCTTACTGAAATGTGTGACAAAATCTGCTTTATCAACAAAGGAAAGCTGGTACGTGTTGAAGATAAGAATGAGGATGGTAGTTTTAATATTGATCTTGAGCAGGAATATATTAAAATGGTAGGTGAGTAAGGAAATGTTGCTTGAGATAAAAAAAATACGTCCCTGGTTCTTTGCCCTTGTCCTTGCGATAATATGCATCAGAGTCATTTTGATTTACAGACAATCCAAGATCCATGATGAAAATGAAGTGTTGACAAAGGAGTATATTGAACAGATAGACAAGAAAGAACCTGATCAACAGACTTCTTTTATTATTGAATTGCTTGATAACTGTAATGAAACAATCAATAAAAGAGCTGAAATGGATGAGGCCTATTCCTATGCACGCATAAGCTTTGATGAATACCATGAATATAACAATGCTGAAGACAAGGCAAAAAAAAGCCTTGAAACGTTGAAGGAACTGCAGTTTAAAAGTAGTATTTATGATCAACAAAGATCGGTCGGAAAAACTCCTGGGCTGTTCTATGATAAAAATGTTGATGCTGTAAGAAAAAATGTGCAAAACGGAGAGTATCTTATGGTAGGTATTCTTATCATTATTGCATCAACCTTTGCCCTCCTTGACAGAGAATGCAAAATGGACGAAATGACACTGTCAAGCTGTCATTCGGGACGAAAACTTCATTTTGAAAAATTATCCGTACTTCTTTTATTTGCGTTTGTTTCGTGGCTGATACTTTGCGCAGGAGAGTACTTTGTGGTAAATAAGCTTTGTACGGAAGGAGAATTGTCACAAAAACTGTATTCTTTGATGGAATACAGTGATGTGAGTAAAGAAATCAGTATTGCATCATTTTTTATGATGGTTTTTATGTCAAAGCTTGTTGCAATACTTTTTTGGACAGTATTTTCATATTTGCTCTCGGGACTGATCAAAAACAGGATTGTAGTTTTGTTTATAATTTTTTCGATACTTCTTGTGGTGCTTCTGATAAGCAATAATATTCCGTATAAGTTCAGGTTGTTTTATTCGCTTGTTTCGGGAGACGGTAATATATTTTAGAAGATGTGATTTTCTGGTGAATTTGTTTTTTGAAAATTGCCCGATTTTTTAAACTGATCAATTACCCTCTTGACAGAATGGCTGTCAGGGGGTATTATTTTTTATGTTGTAACTCTACGAGTTACAAAGGAAGAAACTCCTCACTTTGTTCGGAGTTTCTTTGAATTAACCGCGCCAGGCGTCGCGCGGACCGACTGATGTAACTCTACGAGTTACATCAAACTTTGAGGCAAGGTGAAATTCCTGACCGGCGGTATAGTCCGCAAACCCCGAAAATATTTTAATCGGGGCCGATAGGGTGAAATTCCTTAACCGACGGTAGAGTCCGGATGAGAAAAGAGGTAAAAAAATGAATAACTCAAAACACCTGAACACCAGAAATATGGTGTTGATCGCCATGTTCGGAGCAGTGGCTGCAATACTAATGTTATTTGAAGTAAGAGTGCCGATCGCTCCCGAATTCATCAAACTGGACTTTTCGGATCTTCCGACAGTGCTCGGAACATTCATCATGGGTCCTGTCGAAGGAATACTTATCGCAACCGTAAAAATCCTTCTCAAGCTTTTATTCAAAGGAACATCAACTGCATATGTAGGAGAGTTTGCTAACTGGCTTTTTGCAGTGGCATATATTCTTCCCGCTGCCCTCGTATATCATTTCAAGAAGGGTAAGAGCGGAGCTGCGCTTGCACTGGCTTGCGCCACTGTATTTACAAGCCTTGTTGCCGTAGTATGCAATGTTACCTTTATTTTCCCTGCATATTCAAAGCTTTTCGGTGCACCGATGGATGTGATCATCGGCATGGGCACTAAAATCAACTCCCATATCGACAGTCTCTGGACCATGATGTGGTATTCGATTTTCCCGTTCAACCTCATAAAGTACGGCGCATCCTCCGTACTGACCTTCTTCGTATACAAGAGACTCAAGAGAGTGATACTGTCATTTGAGGAAGAAGCACAGGAAGGTAAGAAAAGAAAGATTGCGGTAAAAGAGGACTGAGCACGAAAAAAAAGATTTTTTGCTGCATATTTGGTGCATATCCTGTATTATAATAAAAGTGTTATCCGATAAACCGGCATACCAAGCTTAACGAGTATTCTTTCACGGGCCAGCTTGCCATTGAAAAGGATGTCCTTAGTGACGATAAGAAGGAAATAATCACAAAAGCCAATCTTTTCGGTTCGATTTCCAAAAAGGCAAATGCCGCATATGCAGCCCAGAAATCAATTCGAAAGAAAAAGAAAGAATAAAGGCAGCTAAAAAGAAAGGACCCGGTATGGGCATGTAAAATAAGGTGAGTTTATATGTGTTGTCGTTACTGGCTTGAAGAATCCAACGAATTAAAGCCCATAGTTGACCGGATGATGAAATCTCCTCTGGTAAGCAAGTGGCATAAATCATATGCGGCGCCTATAAAAATGTCGGGCGAGATAAGGCCTGCCGATCTGGCCCCGGTAATTGCAATGAACATGGGCGGTAAAAAATCGGTGTTTCCGATGAAATGGGGCTTTACCGAGAAAAGCCTGCTGATGAACGCGAGAGCTGAAACCGCCGCGGTTAAACCTGCCTTTAAAGAGGCATGGGCGAGGCACAGGTGCATTATTCCGGCCTCATACTATTTTGAATGGGAGCACTTAATTTCCAACGACGGAAAGAAGCATACCGGCGATAAATATCTGATTCAGCCGAAAGACAGCCGTGTCACATGGCTCTGCGGTCTTTACAGGTTTGAAAATGATATGCCGGTCTTTACGATCCTGACCCGAGAGGCAGATGAAGGCATAAGGTTCATTCACGACAGAATGCCGCTTATCATGCCCGATTATCTTGTGGATGAATGGATAAAACCGGTGGCAGACCCAAAGCTGCTTATAAAAGAATCCGTAACAGAAATGATAGCGGAAAAGACAGTTTAATATATATGATAAAGCAATTGCAAAAGAAATAAAGCCGGCCCGTGTCAGATAACACGGACCGGCGGGGTTTCACTCCATCAGGGTATTGTCGAGTACCTCATGTATGGTCTCATCGCTCATATTTTCAAAGCAAAGGTAACCAAGGTATCCGTCATTGTAGATTATTGAGTAGGTGTAGGTTTTTCCTTCCTTGCGCTCATCGACAAGGTCGAAGGCAAGGCCTGAGGAATTTTCATAGGTTCTCTGGTTTCCGGTGTTCTGCATCGGAACCGTGTAGGCCACATCACTTGCCGTGTTGGAAGTACGTTTTTCCAGTGTTATGGTGAAAAAACTGTCCTTGTAGTCAAATCCGGCACTAAGGTGATACTCCGGCACATAATTTACGCCCATATCAACTATCGTGCAGGTAGCATAGTAGGAAAGCGTGTATTCTGTTCGGAATATTTTGTCAAATTTTGCATCTTCGACTGCCTTTTCGAAGGAATCATAGTAATAGCGGGTGTTCTTTATGCTGTTACTGAGCTGAATAACTTCCTTCTTCAGCCAGAGTGTATCTTCGGTTCCTTCTTCTGTGGCTACGGTGTCTGATTTTACCGCATCGTCGGGAGTGGCGATTTCGGCCATCTTGTCATCATCGGGTACAAAATCCGAGTTCCCGACCGATATTGACTTCTCCTTGACGTTGGTCTTGTGCCCAAGCGCCTTGCTTGCGGCATAAACCCCGATGGGACATAAAATAAGTATAACTATTACAGCGGCTGCTGTAGCTCCGAAAAATCTTCTTGGTTTCATTTCTACGATCCTCTTTCCGTTCAGTATTTCTTCATTCAGCTTTTCATCCGGCTGAATGTCCGGCTTAAGAGCATCTCGCAGTAATTTGTCAAAATTATCCTTCATAATCTGCCATCCATTCTTTAAGCTTTTTTCTGGCCTTGTTAAGCCTGCTTTTTACTGTTCCTTCGGGGATTTTAAGTGCCTGTGCGATCGTAGTGACCGGCAGGTCCTCCATGTAGAACATTAAAATCACAACCCTTAACTTGTCCGGCAGCTTCATAACATATTTACGAAGTGCCGTGATTTCGGCCTTTTTTACCGCAAGGTCTTCAGCGGAGCCATGCTCATCCACAGCCTCTGTTGCTTCGTTTTCATCGTCAAGATAAACGATATCGGCTTTTTTCTTCCTCCACAGTTCCTTTCGTACGCGGTTTTTCCAGGTGTTAGCCGCAATAGCGATGAGATAGGATTTCGGATTGTCGTTTTCGTTTATCTCGTCCTTCTCGATAGCGATAAGGAAGGTCTGCTGATACAGGTCGTCCGCATCATCCTTGTTTCTTGTCAGGTAAATACAGAAGGAATATACATCCTTGCCATATTCTTCGATATAACCTGAAAAATTACTCGAGTTCATGGGGTCCTCCCGGTGACGTCATTGGGTTTTCCTTGCCCTTTCACTCATAATTTGTCATGGCAGATTAAAAGGTTCACTTTTTTTTTATTTCTTTTTTATGATATTTTTATTCCGGTTCTTTGCTTTTGTCTGTGCATTGTGTGTCTGAAAGTCTTTATCGAGCTCTGCACGTTTTTCTTCAATCTCCTTGAGCGTATTTTTTACACCGATACTGAAATCGATAAGAGTATTTTCGTATTTTTTGTACAAACTCTGTATGCCGATTTTTTTCAAAGTCCCGTCTTTTGCTGAGCGATGCAGGAAATTAAGATTATCTACGTCCTGTTTAAGGTTGAATGAATCTTCCCACAGAGCATCCGATAGATCTTCTTTGAGTTTTTGGGTTGTCGCTTTAAATGCCAGATGTTTGGCGACATTCGAAGAATTATGTTCATTGTACTCATTTGCAATAGCTGTAATCATTTTTTTGCCGGTTAATTTGCCAATCTGTAACATATTTCCGGATGTCATTTCCGGCATGTTTTTATTGGGAAACTCGCAAATCCCGGTAAGAGTTTCCTTTAAAGAAATATCATATCTTGATTTACGAAGCTTATCGACAAAATCATCCATTTCCTGCTTAAGCTGATCCTCGTTCATTTTGATCTTTCCGTTTGCAAAGTCCGGATTGTTTTTCAGATCATTGATATATATGGTGCGGTATATGCAGTTGGTTAATTCCCTGAAATCGAATGTGTTTGTAATTTTGTTAAAAGCTTCTTCTAACTTAACCTGTGCGACCTCTTCGATTCCGTCAAGTATTTTGTCAAGGTCATCTGTAGTGAGATTCCGGTTGCTGCCCTTTTTGTTGAAGATACTTTTGACATCTTCGGTCATTATTTCAAGGTCAAGATCATCCTCGGGATCATAATCATGGTAGTCCTCGATTTTTATTACATCTTCATCATTTATTTTGATCTCGTCATTTTTAATCTCGTTTTCATTATCATCAATCTCGTTGATGTTTATGATGTTATCGCCATCCATGGAATCATCATCACCAAAAGGATCGACAAGATTTATTTTTTGGCCCTCTTTTGCTGCTTTGTCCTTAAGAATCCTGGTTCCGACATTTTGACGGCTATTGAACTCGCCCGGATTAAAGTCAGACTCAGACTCTGACTTATCATTAAACTCATCGACGTCATCATCATTTTTCAGATAATCAACCATGCCGACTCCGGGATTTTCTTCGAATTCATGATCGTTTCCGAGCGGAAGATCATATGAAATGTCCATATTTTCATTTTTCTGGAATTTATTGTTGTCAACAAACTTGTCCTTCAGAGGATTGAAAATATCTTCTTTCCCTTCGCCGGAAGGAATCATTTTGTTAAAACGCTCAAGTATATCGCCGCCGTCGACGTCACCGCCGAGGATGAAATCGGGCATTTCGCAGTGATATATGGCATTGCGAAGGTCATTAAGCTTGTTCTTTAGTTCGGCACCGGGCTTATAGTCCTCGGACATGTTGGAATAGGTCTCATAGTCGTTCAGTATTTTATCGATGATCTTGGTCGAGGCCATCGAATAAGGAGGAAGCTCCTTCATTGTTTTTTCATAAGCTGCCACGTCCTTCGGGCGAGGATTATTTTTCCTGGGATTCAATAATTTATCTGTCTCGGATTTCAGGTTGGCTTCTGCACGCGTAACGACACCGGTGCCTGCATTTAACAGGGAAATGGCAAGCTTGATCTCATTGCCGAGAAGAGTTTCGAACTCTGTCTGGTAATTGGGACCCTTTTGGGCCAGATCATAGGCATCAAGGTTGCCTGTACCAATAACTGTCTGACGGAGATTATCATGTCCAAATAAGGCCCTCTTTTCAAACAGCATCATTTTGGTTTTGTAAAGGGTGTCGTCGGGAACCAGCTTTTCGGGAAGAATTGTATTGGTCATATTCCGCATGTCTTCGGTAAGAAGGTTTATCATGTTTTCTACGGTTTCACGGCGCATTTTTGAGTTGGCTCTTTCATTGTGACCGTCTTCTAGGGCATCCATTTTTTCACCGTATTTTCTGATAACATATTTTTGCATCTTATCGAGAAGAGCCTTTTTCTGCTCGAAAATTATTTCTGCAGCCTGTTTGTCGGAAGCACTAAGCTCTGAATTGTAGTTTATGCCTCTTTCTGCAAGTCTTATCTTGTCTGCATCATTGATCAGGGTGTCGAATTCCTTTGTGCCTCCCCATACGCCCTTGGTGGCAGCATTAAGCTTTGTTGAAATTTCAAGCATATAATCCTTTTTGGGCGTAGCGGTATCTGCTACCAATGCAGCGGAGTCCACTATCTTTGCTTTGTTCTCGGTAATGTAGGGCATGCTGAGGTTCTTGACATCAGAAAGAGGATTAAGATGCAGGTCCTCCCTGAGAGATACATAAAGATCAAGCTGGTTTCGGAAGTCTTTCATTATTAGGGTCGGTAGTTCGGTCTTGAGCGTCCCGACATAATCATTAATGTCAGCAATGACTTCTTTGTGATTAAGGTTGATTTCGGTCTTGAACTTCTGAAAACCATACTCAAGAGCAGACGGAGAAAGCTTCTCGCGAAGAAGCTTTTTCCTTCCGTTTATTACACCGATTCCGTCGCCTTCAACCGGAACGTAGTCACGTTCGAGAAGACGGAAGTAGTAATCCTTTAGCAGAGCGTCTTTTAGCTTGTCGGTGGAATTTGCTTTTTTAAACGATCCGATATTCTTCATCCTTAACCTGTAGAGGTGCTTGTCCGCATTGAGCTCGATATTCTTATCCACTACGCTCTTGAAATCTTCGGCAACACTCTTTACGAGTTCTGTACGCATCTTTGAATTGGCATTTCTGTGCCGGCCTCCGCGAGCCCGGTACTCCCTTTCTTTTTTGTTCAGATAGACATTAATGCTGTTTGAAAGGTTGTCTTCGAGCTTTAAGAAAGCATCATATTGCTCCTGGCTGGTACTTCCGCCGTATTCTTGCTTTTTAAGCATTTCCTTGGTTGCACTTTCAAGTGCTTTGGCAGCGGTTATGATATTGTCATATTCATCCGAACCGTTGTGAACACCCTCTTTGCCCTGATTAAGCTTGTTTATCATTCCGGAAACCATTTCAAGCGATTCGCGGGTAAGCTTATGCTGATAGTAAATTATTTCCTTTATTTCTGGTTTCGTGCCGAGCTTTACCGGACTATGAAGGTTATTCGGAAGACCTCCGATAATGTTTTCTTTGGCAATATTGAAATTAAAGCCTTCTGCATCATCGTTCAGAGGGTACTTGTAGTAATGGTTGATCTGTTTGTCAACAGGCTCACGTACCCCCCTGTGCTCTGCTTCGAGACAGTATTTTGTCATCTCGGTAAATAAGCTTCCGTCGACAATTGCGTTCAGCTGTTTTTTGACTTTTTTCTGAAAATTGCTGTTAGCTTTCTGCTGCTTGTCGGGGTCTTTAAGGAACAGAAAATTGGCATCACCGTTTTCACGTTCAAGATTATCTATGAGACTGCTGAGATATATTCCACGGTAGATGGCATATCTTGATTTCTGTCTGTCATCTGTACCAAGGTTATTCTCCAGATACTGAGTCTCTACGTTAATGTAGATCTGGTAAATATTTACCAGATCCTTGTAGTCGAGCGGTTCCTTTTTAAGCGCTTCGGTTGCATCATTTTTGCATTTTTGCATCAATCTATCATAATCAGGCATGTTTTTTACCTCCTAAAAAAATGGCGTGTTATAACTTTTTCATTAAGTATAACACGCCAAGTGCACCAAAAGTGCAACAAATTATCGTTTTTTATTAAAATTTTTTAAAGAACGCCCTTGGTGGACCATACCTGGCCGCCGAGTCTCGGTTCAATCTGGGTGGCAACGTCAAGAGCTTTTCCGAAGGATTTGAAGGCTGCCTCTGCAATATGGTGGTTGTTGAGACCGTCCATTTCCTTGAGGTGCAGGTTTATCATCGCACCGTAGGAGACTGCATAGAAGAATTCCCTTACCATTTCGGTATCCATCGTGCCGAGCTTCGGCACTGTAAAGTTCAGATTATATTTGAAATATGGCCTTCCGCAGATGTCGATCGCGCACATTACAAGGGTTTCGTCCATCGGAAGCAGGAAGAAACCATAGCGTTTGATGGCTTTTTTGTCGCCGAGTGCCTTTTTTATTGCCTCGCCGAGAACAATACCGCAGTCCTCGATGGTGTGGTGGCTGTCAACCTCGATATCACCTTTGCATTTAAGGCGGAGGTCGAACATGCCGTGCCTTGCAAAGCCCGAGAGCATGTGATCGAAGAAAGGAATGCCGGTATCGATGTCGCAGATTCCGGTTCCGTCGATGTTTAAAGTAAGAGAAATGTCGGTTTCCTTGGTTTTTCTTTCAATAGTTGCGGTTCTGGCTTCCATCCTTGCCTCCTTATAATGAGCCGGGATATGACATATCCGGCTGATATATGACATATTTTAACATATTTTTCCGGAATTGCAAATGCTTTCTTGTTGAAAAGCGGTCCGGAGGGCTTTAAAAACTGTAAAAAAGCTTGTAAAATCGGGTACTTTGTGATAACATTTATTAGATACATTGTAAATTTTTGTTTCTTTAATATATACAGGACAGGAGATATCAAGCGATGGAAAAGAAAAATGTTGCCGATTATGTACTGACAATTCCCGATTTTCCGCAGCCGGGAATCATGTTCCGTGATGTTACGAGCGTGATCCAGGATCCGGATGGACTGAGGCTTGCAATAGACGGACTTATCGATCTTATCGGGGATACCGAGTTTGACGTGCTTGTCGGCGCAGAGAGCCGAGGCTTTATTTTCGGCGCTCCTATTGCCTATAAGCTCGGAAAATCCTTTGTGCTTGCAAGAAAGCCGGGAAAGCTTCCGAGAGAGGTTGTGAGCAAAAAATATTCACTTGAGTACGGAACGGCCGAAATCCAGATTCATAAGGATGCGATCAAGCCCGGAGACAGAGTAGTTCTCGTGGATGACCTGATCGCAACTGGCGGAACCGTTGCTGCAATCGCAGAGCTTGTAGAAGAACTCGGCGGGGAGGTTGTAAAGAGCGTATTTCTTATGGAGCTTGAAGGGCTTGAGGGCAGGAAAAAGCTTGAGAAATACGATGTGGAGAGTGTAATTAAGTACGAAGGGAAGTAATTCCGCGATAAATTCAAAAAACTCCGAATGAAGTGAGGAGTTTTATCCTTTAAAGGAAGGAGGAGATTAAAATGCCTGATACAAACGGTACCGTAAGTATAGTAAGAAGTCCGCACGGTGTAATCGGACTGATGCCCGAGTTCATGGAACCGGACGAGATGAAGAAGCATCTTATCGAAGTGATAAAGAAGTATCATCCCTCGACTGATGTTTCACGTGTAGAGCTTGCCTATGATTATGCAAAAAAATCACATGGCGGACAGCTGCGCCGTTCGGGTGAACCCTATATCAATCACCCTGTGAACGTCGCAATCATACTTGCCGAGCTTGAAATGGACAAGGAAACCATCATGGCAGGCCTCCTTCACGATGTTCTTGAGGATACCTCGGTTACCGACGAGGAAATGAAGAACATGTTCGGAGAGGAAGTACTTCTACTTGTTGACGGCGTTACAAAGCTGACAAAACTCAAGTACAGCGCCGACAAGGTTGAGGTACAGGCTGAAAATCTCCGTAAAATGTTCCTTGCAATGGCAAAGGACATCAGAGTAATAATCATAAAGCTTGCCGACAGGCTTCACAATATGCGTACGATGAAGTACCAGAAGCCCGAGAAGCAGATTTCGATTTCAAGGGAAACACTTGAAATATATTCACCGCTTGCGGAACGTCTCGGTATCAGCATGATAAAGACCGAGCTGGACGATCTTGCGCTCAAATATCTGCATCCGGATGTATATAAGGACCTTGCAGAGCAGATTTCCGCAACACGTTTCGAAAGGGAGGCCTTTACCTCAAGAATAGTCACAGAGATGAAGGGCAAGCTTGAGGAAGCGGGAATCCGTGGCGAGATAGAGGGACGTGCGAAGCATTTCTTCTCAATCTACCGTAAGATGGTCAACCAGAACAAGACACTTGACCAGATATATGATCTTTTTGCTGTCAGGGTGATAGTAGAAGATGTAAAGGACTGTTACGGTGTGCTCGGAATCCTTCATGAAATGTATAAACCGATACCGGGCCGCATCAAGGACTATATCGCAATGCCGAAGCCCAATATGTATCAGTCGCTCCATACGACACTGATCGGCCCCGGCGGTACTCCGTTTGAAGTGCAGATACGTACTTACGAAATGCACAGAACGGCTGAATACGGTATCGCTGCGCACTGGAAATACAAGGAAAACCAGGACGGCAAGCATTCCGACACCAACGAGGCAGAAAAGCTCAGCTGGCTTCGTGAGATACTTGAATGGCAGAGGGATTTCTCGGATAACAAGGAATTCCTTAACGTGCTTAAGAGCGATCTTGACCTTTTCAGCGACAGCATCTATGCCTTCACTCCGACGGGAGAGGTAAAGCAGCTTCCGAACGGCTCTAACCTTGTGGATTTTGCCTATGCGATACATTCGGCAGTCGGAAATCACATGGTGGGCGGTAAGGTAAACGGAAAGCTTGTGCCTATTGAATATGTAATAAAGAACGGCGACAGAATCGAGATTCTGACTTCGCAGAACGCCAAGGGACCGAGCCGCGACTGGCTTAAGATCGTAAAGAGTTCCAAGGCGAAAAACAAGATAAATCAGTGGTTTAAGACGGAGCTCAAGGAAGACAATGCAGTACGCGGAAGAGAATTCCTGCAAAGCTACTGTAAGGCAAAGAGCATAAACCTTAGCGAGCTTCTTAAGCCCGAATATATGGAAAACTGCGTACAGAGGTACGGTTATAAGGACTGGAATTCACTGCTTGCGGGTATCGGCCACGGATCCTTAAAGGAAGGCCAGGTTGTCGGTAAGCTGCAGGAAAGCATGAGAAAGAGTAAGCCCGTTTCACCGACCGATGTGGAAGAGGCGCTTTCGAATTATTCCAATCCCCAGACTTCGAGTGCCCATAAGGACAAGAAGAACCAGGGCGCGATCATCGTTAACGGCGTAAACGACGTGGCAGTTCATTTTTCGAGATGCTGTTCACCTGTGCCGGGCGATGAAATCGTAGGCTATGTGACGCGCGGCCGCGGAATCACGATACACAGGACTGACTGCGTCAACGTGATCAATATGCCGGAGACCGACCGTATCAGACTGATCGAGGCAAGTTGGAACAAGGATGCGGCAGGCCTTGACAACATGGTCTATAATGCCGAGGTGCGTATCTATGCAAATGACAAGCAGGGACTGCTTCTTGAGGTTTCCAGGGTGCTTTCCGAAAGCTCGGTAAACATCAGCTCCATAACGGCGAATACCGCAAAGAGCGGAGTTGCGACGCTTACCATCAGCTTTGAAACCAAGGGCGCAGCCGAGCTTGACGATATAATGAGGAAGTTAAGGCAGGTACCGAACGTAATCGGAATTGAGAGAACTACAGGTTGACAAGATGGATTATTTTCTGAAAATAGTTACAGTCGGAAACATGTTTACAAACTGCGGAATCGTCGGAAATCCGGAGACGATGGAGTGCGTCGTAATCGACCCCGGCACCGAGGCGGGAAAGATTAAGAAAGAGGTTGCGGATTCAGGCTATACGCCGGTTGCAATACTCCTTACCCATGGCCATTTTGACCATATCGGTGCTGTAAATGAGCTCAGGAAAGAATGGGACGTCGAAGTTTTTGCCGGCGCGAAGGAGGTTGAGCTTCTCGGAGATTCCGTGCTCAATGTCAGTTCGCAGGCCTGGGGCGCATGTACAGTGGCTCCCGACAAAACCCTTTCCGACGGAGATGTTATTGAGGCCGGAGGCATGTTCATTACGATTTTCGAGGTGCCGGGCCATACAGTCGGAAGCATATGCTTCCTTTTTCCTCTTTATGGCATTGTTTTTTCGGGAGATACGCTTTTTGCGGATTCCATCGGACGTACCGATCTTCCGACCGGAGAGCCGAAGGTATTGATCGAATCGCTTGTTGAAAAGCTTTTTGCACTTCCGGACGATATTCAGGTCTTTCCGGGTCACGGACCTTCTACAAACATCGGTTATGAAAGAAGGAACAATCCATACCTTAAGGAACTTCTCCGCGACAGCGTCCAGTATATTGACGAGAGTGACATAAAAAAGAGAAAGTTTCCTTTCTTCAGAAAGAAGAAAACCGATTGATGATACAAGATACTAAAAAAGTAAAAATATATATTTCGGGAATTGACATTTCCCAGGCAATAAGACCCCTTATCCAGTCCTTTTTCGGAAATATCGAATATGAATATGCCTATGTGGACAACGATGAGATAAACTATGGTGAGGCTCAAATAGTTTCGGGGGAGCTAAGTGTCAGATGCGGCTTTTCGGAAAAGGCGGTTTGTTGCAAAATTGCAGCAAAAGTGGGGGGAAGTACAAAAGCACTGCTGATTGAGGGCTCTTCGGAAGAAATGCCCGAAGATATTGCCGAATACCGCTATGCGGCAGGAAGGCTCATATATGATATGCTTTCACAGCTTACCGGAAAGACGCTTCCGTGGGGAGTGATGATAGGTATCAGGCCGACCAAGCATGCCTATGAGGCACTTGAGAGAGGAAAAAGCGAAGATGAGATAAAAGCGCGCTTTGAAAAGGAACTATATGTTTCATCTGAGAGAGCAGAGATTGCGGTTGACATCGCTAAACGTGAGCTTGATATCCTTCGTGGTTTTGATTACCGTAACGGCTATAGTCTTTATATCGGCATTCCTTTCTGCCCGACAACCTGCCTTTACTGTTCGTTTACCTCATATCCGGTTGAAAGATTCGGATATCTGATGGACGATTATCTTACTTCGCTTGAACGCGAGATGGCATATGCGTCCACTGCATTTTCGGGTGAAAACGGAAGCAAAAAGAAAAATTTAAATACCATATATATCGGCGGAGGAACACCGACTGCGCTTTCGGAAGCAGGACTTGTGAGACTCCTTACAGCCGTCCATAAATATTTCCCGGTGGAAAGCACGCTTGAATTCTGCGTTGAAGCCGGAAGGCCGGACAGCCTGAATCCTGAAAAACTCAGGATTCTGAAGGAGTACGGAGTCAACAGGATTTCGATAAATCCCCAGTCCATGAATCAGAAAACCCTTGAGCTTATCGGAAGAAAGCACACGGTGGAACAGGTTTATGAGGCCTTTAAGATGGCAAGGGCAGCGGGACATGAGAATATAAATCTTGATATGATAATCGGGCTTCACGGAGAAACACCGGAGGATGTTGCACACACGCTTTCATGTGTAAAGGAACTGGATCCAGAATCCCTTACAGTGCATACGCTTGCGATAAAACGTGCAGCAAGGCTTAAGCTTGAAAATGACAGATATAAGGATCTGGCTGCGAAGGATGTGGAGAAGGCAGCGGAGCTTGCAATGAAGTTTGCGTCTGAAAATGCCTATCATCCGTACTACCTCTACCGTCAGAAAAACATGGCGGAAAACCTTGAAAACATCGGTTATGCAAGGGAAGGAAAGGAAGGCCTCTACAACATCCTGATAATGGAAGAAAAGCAGACGATACTTGCACTCGGCGCCGGCGCGACCACGAAATATGTTTTTCCGGAAAAGATTCTTGAGGACGGAAGCAGTGAAGTAAGAATCGAACGCGTAGAGAATGTTAAGAGCTTGACGGATTATATAAGCAGAGTTGATGAGATGATCGAACGGAAGAAAGAAGCGTTTGCAGCATGGAACTGAGCAGGGAAATCACCCTCATACAACAGATTGGCAAGGAGACCGAATATAAAGAGGACATTGCTGCGGTTTTCGACCATGGCATGATCGTTGCGATGCTGACTGAGATCATGGCAAAGCGTCTTGAGATGCCTGAGGACGAGGTAAGCGACATCGCAAAGGCTTCCATGCTCCATGATGTCGGGAAGCTTCAGCTTTCGGCCTACCTTTATGGCCGTAAGGAAGGCCTGCTAGACATCGATGAGATCAAGTATTCGAGAATGCACCCGGTTCTGAGCCGTGACCTTGCGTTAAAGAGCGGGCTCTACAACGAAAATATTCTGAAATATATTTATTATCACCATGAAAACGAGGACGGAACGGGCTATCCCGAGAGGCTTTCGGGAGACGATATCCCGATGGGTGCCAAGGTGCTTCATGTCTGCGATACCTTCGTTTCACTGGTGAGTGAGAGGCCGTTCAGACGGGCCTATACGATCGACAATGCACTTGTGATCATGTCGCTTGAGGCCAGAAACTATGATATCCGGCTTTTCCTTCTTCTGATCGATATCATCCATTCGGAAGAATTTGAGACGGTGAATAAATTTATTATTCAGGCTAATGAAAGATTTTTAATGAAATAACAGAAAGAGAGAACAACCATGGAAAAAGTACAGCCAAGAATCTTACCCGGCTTTATGGAGCTTCTTCCCGAAGACCAGATAGCCTTCAATAAAATGTATGACACGATACGCCGCGTCTATGAAAAATTCGGCTTCCTGCCGATCGACACTCCTGTAATCGAGCTTTCGGATGTTCTGCTCGCAAAGGCAGGCGGTGAGACCGAAAAGCAGATTTATCGTTTTATGAAGGGCGACAACGACCTTGCCCTCCGTTTCGACCTTACCGTGCCGCTGGCACGTTATGTATCACAGCACTTCGGTGAGCTGACCTTCCCTTTCAAGCGTTATCAGATGGCAAAGGTTTATCGTGGCGAGCGTCCCCAGAAGGGTCGTTTCAGAGAATTCTATCAGTGCGATATCGATGTTATCGGCGCAGAGGAACTGGATTTGATCTATGATGCAGAGATTCCTGCAGTAATCTACAATGTCTTCAAGGAACTTGATTTCGGCCGTTTCACCATCAGAATGAACAACCGTAAGGTTCTTAACGGTTTCTTTAAGGCCCTGGGCTATGGCGGTAATATCGCCGACATACTCCGTATAATCGACAAGCTTGAAAAAATAGGCGAGGAAAATGTAAAATCCGAGCTTACAGAGCTTGGCGTGAGCGCGGAAGCAATTGAGAAAATCCTTGCGTTTATCTCCATTAAAGGCAGCAACGATGAGATGCTTCAGGCTCTTAAAGCAAACGGTGTTGATGACGAGCTTTATTTGTCCGGCGTTGACGAGCTTTCACAGGTTGTAGGCTTCCTCCGTGGTTTCGGCGTGCCGGATGAAAACTTCACACTTGACCTTACGATCGCAAGAGGTCTTGATTACTATACGGGTACCGTTTTCGAAACCCAGCTCAATGATTTTCCGTCCATGGGCAGCGTATGCTCGGGCGGACGCTATGATAACCTGACAGAGTACTACACAACCAAGAAGCTTCCCGGCATCGGTATATCGATCGGCCTCACAAGGCTTTTCTATCAGCTGAAGGAAGTTGGTGTGATTAAATCCGAGACCGGATCTTTGGTAAAATGCCTTGTTGTACCGATGGGCAGGGAATATATGGGTAAGGCGCTTGAGGCCGCAAGAGTACTAAGAGAAGCCGACGTGCCCGTTGATGTTTACTATCAGGACAAGGGCATGAAGCCCAAGATGAAATATGCCAATAAGCTCGGCATTCCATTCGTTGCCATCATCGGTGAGGAAGAGGCAGCGGCAGACTCCGTAATGCTTAAGAACATGGCTGAGGGCAGCCAGGAGATGGTGAAGATCAGTGAAATATCGTATTTGATAAAATAGAAATATGAAGATATGTATCTGTGACGATATGGAAGATATCGTCAAAAAAGTGGAACAAAATATAAAAAAAGAATTTTCAGGCAGAGAAACGGAGGCATATACGATAGATAAGTACAGTGATCCTGTTTCTCTGCTTGAAAACCATGCGGCAAAAAACTATGATGTATATTTTTTGGATATTGAAATGCCGGGAACCAATGGGGATGAAGTTGCAAGAAAAATCAGGGAGAGCAATGAAAAGGCAGAAATAATATTTGTTTCCGATTATGATGAATATGCCTATAATGTTTTCGATATTAAACCCATAGCATTTGTCAGAAAAACCAAAATGGACACCGATTTTCCGCGCGCGATCAATAATCTCTTGGAGGCTTTCAGGAAAAAGAGTCAAATCATAGAGGTGAAGACAAAAGACGGAAAAAAATATATCGGCATTGATAAGCTGATATGTCTTGAGGTACTTGGTCATAAATTGTTGTTTCGCTATGATAACGGAAATGAAGCAGGAGAAATAGCTGTAAGAGATTCACTTGCCAGCTATGAAGAGCTTATGTTAAAAAATGATTTTATAAAAACGCATAAGGCATTTTTAGTGAATTACAGATATATTACCGGTTTTGTGGGAGGAGATGTTTTGATGAAATATGGTCTTAAGGCTCCCATAAGCAGGCGAAGACGCGACGAAGTAGAAAAAAAGATGATTGAAAAAATCAGGAGAAAAGGTTTATGAGTGCGTTTGAAATATCTGCTACGATCATAGAGGCAGTTATACAATATGGTTTTCTTGGCATTATGCTTATACCCAAAAAACATGGGCTGCCATATCGCTTAATGGCGTTAATAATTTGTGTGGGTATTAATTCTGCTTGCGTTGGTATTCTTGATCATTTACAATCATTTACAACTTTTGATGTGGTAATATATATCCTGATGGATATGTTTGTGGCGGAGCTTTTTTTCAAAGGACCACATTTTGAAAAACTGTCTAAAGTACTGCTGCTTGAACTGGCTATCAGTCTGTCTGCATTGGCTACTATGCTGCTCATGCCGGTGATTTCATCGGCTGAAATAGCAGAAACAATAATCCGGAACGATTCTGATATAAGGGTATTTTCTCTTTCTCTTGCAAAAACTGTTCAGTTTCTGCTTTCTTTGGCGTTTTTCCTTTCTGTACATAAACTTGAAAAAAAATATCACGTTAAAAACTGGGTTCCTGAAGGTACGGTAATGCTTTTTGTTACTTTGTGTTCCGATCTGGGAATTGCCATCATCGGCAATGAAAATGAAACTGTCAGAAGAATTCTTTTTTTTTGCTTTATTATCCTTCTTTTGATCTTTTCTTTTATTTCATTATCATTTGTGCTTTATATGTACAATAAAGAAAAGGAAAATTATGAATTAAATTCTTTTCTTATCAAAACCGATTATGAAATGTCCCGTTTGACAGAAATTGAAGAGTCAAAGAAAGAATTAAGGTCTTTAAGGCATGAAATAAGAAACTCTTTCCTTCCAATTCAGGAACTGCTAAAACAAAAACAACTGGATGAAGCAAAAAGACAGCTGGATGAAGTTATTAATGAAACAGAGGAAAGCCTGAAAAACGAGAATCTGATTGACAGTGGATATATACTGATTAATGCCGTGCTGATGCATTATCTGTCAATTTTCAAGGAAAATGACTATGTGGTATCGTTAAGAATTGAAAAAATATTCCTCGGAAGTATTTCCGAAAGAGTAATAGCATCGATTTTGGTGAATCTTCTGCAGAATTCCGAAGAAGCAATGAAAAAACACGGAACCAACAACATTGAAATGGATCTGTACAATGAAGAATCCTTTTTGTATATAAGGGTGAAAAACGGAATCAGCGAAAGTGTTGCAAAAAATGTGGTAAGCGAGGAAAGCAATAAAGATGATAAGACCAATCACGGCTTTGGATTAAAAGCCATAAAAAAACACGTCAAAAACATGAACGGTATTTATCGTAATTTTGAGGAAAATGATTGCTTTACAAGTGAGATAATCATACCGCTTTCCACCGTTTATGACGGAAACCCGACCGTTTGTGCCAAACCTGTTGACTGAATGGCAAATTATTTGTAAACTGTGTGCAGAAGTGTACACAGTTTTTTTGATGTGAGAGGAAAATGAAAATGCCGACGATGGAACAAATAGCTGACAAATTGACTGTTTTGTATTTAAAGATTTTACCTGAACAAAAAAATGACTATGAGATAATAAAATACGGAAATGAAAACATTATTTCATCTGTATGTAATTATTTGGTTGTTCTGGGATCAGGAACAATGTGTAAAGATATAATGGGAGCCTTTGTATTTTATTTTACTTTCACTATTATAAGAAGTCGGATGGGAGGATATCATGCAAATACATATTTACGTTGTAATGTCTTAATATTTCTAAATGTATTTGCAGTATTGAAGCTTGCTTCTCTGCCGGTTAGAAATATAATTAAACCGGCAGAGATAGCTGTCTTTATAATAACGACTGTTGAGATTGTGTTGGCGGCACCAATCATTAATCCGAACAAGTTGATAAAAGTTTTTTCGAGAAAAAAAGTAAAACTGCAATGCTTTATTATATTGATTGCTATTGAAGCCATAGCTAAAATGCTGTATCTAAACGGAGCCAACAAAGCTTCAATAATAATGCTTTTTAGTTTGTTATCAAATGATGTAGCATTCGTTGCAGGTCTTATTAAAAATATTTTTTTGCCGTTTGTGACGGAAAAACGACCGTTTGTGCCAAACCTGTTGACAAAAGAAGATTATGGTGGTACGTTACAAGAAAAAATAAAGGAGGAATTAGGTTATGAGGTTAAAGAAGATTTTAGCAAATTTGGGAGTTAATGCTGCAAAAAAATCTGCATTGACTACAGCAAAGAGTCCGTCGAAAAATGGCTATTATCAGCCTGCTGAACCCAAGGAGCTGGAAAAGCTGCTGAAACAACAGCAGAAAAGGTTCTGAAACGAATCAGCCTGAAAAACCTGAGAAGCTGAAGGAAATGCTTAAAATTCAGAAATGAAAAAAGATTTCCTGGGCAAATATATAGAAAGCGAGGTACGATCCAATGATAAGATAATGAGTTCTCGTAGTATAAATGTTTTTAAATGACTAGACTATTTGTCAAATCTATGATATAACCTACATATAAGGATATGGAGGTACATATCATGGGTAAAAAATCCGGCACTATCATACTTGCAGAAGAAGCCGGTCATATAAGACTTTCCACTATAAGTCAGTCAAAGGTACACACTATTCTTGAAGAGGCAGATATCAAGCCCAACAAGATAACATACTACTGCGAAAACCGCGACCCTGATTTCGATCAGAAGATGCATAATGTTCTTTTGGTTTATAAGCAGCTTTCGTTACAATTCGATGAGAAAGGTAACTACATCGGCATCTGTGCTGACAGTGAGAACATACATGCAATCTCGTATGATGAAAAACCCGGAATACAGGCAGTTGCAACAACATCTGATGATCTTCTTCCTGATGAAAGGCACAAGACTATCAGTCGTGATTATGAGTACAAACGACTTGGTACAATATCTCTCCTTGCCGGAATTGATTTGCAAACGGGAGAAGCAATACCATTGGTTAGAGATTCTCATACCAGTAAGGATTACATAGATTTCCTTAAGCTGCTTGACTCAAAATATCCCAAAGGTGATAAAATCCGCTTGGTACTTGATAATTTAAAGGTTCATACATCCGATGAAACAAGAAAATATCTTGCTACAGTACCGGATAGGTTTGAATTTGTGTTCACACCCAAGCATGGTTCATGGCTGAATCTTGTTGAAGGTTTCTTCAGCAAGCTGACTCGTCAATCTTTAAAAGGCATACGAGTTAAAACCAAAGAAGAACTGGTTTCGCGCATCTATAAATACTTTGAGGAAGTCAACGAAGAGCCAGTTGTTTATCACTGGAGATATAAACTCGAAGAAATATATTCCAGTGAAAAGGTACAGGTTGAAAAATTGCCAGTAATAAAGTCGAGTTAATTACTGACGGTTATAGTAGTGTTCTGAAAATAGAAGTTACAAATAAGCAAAAGGCTTATAGAAATGGAGTATCTATGAATACGATAAAAAAGATTACGGCAATTCTGCTTGCAGCTATTATAGCTCTTGCAGATGTAGGAATTCAAACTGCAAATGCAGCAATGATGGATTATCCAACAAGTGCAACATGGTCTGTGACATATGTAAATGTTCCTGGTGCACCTTAAGGCTCCAATGTAAGTACCAATAAAAAAATTGCATATTCTACAAATGGTGCGATGGGATACATGACAAGTCACTCGATTACGGTATCGGGCGGAAATTACAGGGCTCTTATTACGAGTAATAATGGTACTATGTCTGTTAAATATCTTGGATACTATAACTATGTTTATACCGATTCGGTAGAATGCAAACCTGTTTACAGCGGTATTACACAGTATCAGGATTTTCATTTTTCAGGATATACCAGTACGACCGGTAATACTGCTATTGTTAGCGGAACAATAGTATCGACACCTTGATCATGTTGCGATTGTTACTCGACATTTTTTATGTGGGCGGAGATATTTTTTATCTCTGCCCAATATTTAAGAATAAAACGGAGAAACATAATGATGAGAATATTTAAGAAAATTGCAGTTTTCTTTGTTTTGGTTACCAGTGTTTTTATTGTATCATGTTCAAAAAACGACAGCGGTTTTGAAAGTGAAAATATGCTAAGCAGCTCAGAAAAAGAAATAAAGAATAACGAAAAAATTACAAAATCCATTGTTGCTTCGGACGCAGAAAGCATAATGGAAGCTGTAAATACCGTAGCCAATATCATACCCGGGGAGGAATTTACGGTCTCTGTGCCGGAAGAACTTGATGGGCTTCCGTCCTTTGATCTCGGATACCATTCATTTTTGAATAATAAAGACGCTTATGACAATTTCGTTAAATGCTTTTCGGAAATCTTCCCGGATGTTGAGTTCAAGCCTGAGTACACGATGTTTTCGGGGGAAAAATATGATGCAATCTCTCTTGCGTATAGCGAGGAAACTGAGAAAGTAAGAATGTATGTATGGAATGAAGAAGGACTCAGAGGAGAAGAAGCTACAAAGCGGATAGAAGAACTAATAAAAGAAAAAAATCTGGTAAAACCTGTAATTCCGCTGGTTGAAGATTATAAAGATGAGGTTTTTGATGATAAGACACAGGTTTTTATGTATATCTATCAGGATAAGGGTGATGATAAGGTATTTATGGAGGCACAGAGCCCTGTGGGCAACGGGCTGTTCCGCTTTAACCGTGGCGTTATTGCAAAAAGACATTTCAAAAATGATGATTTTCCGGATATGCTTGAAGCGTATGACCAGTTGAGTTACTTTGGGGGCTTTAAGAAAGAGGTGCCTGCTGACAGTGAAGAAGAAGTAAATATGCTTGACAAGACCGTAAAGGTCAAGGATGCGGTTGCCGTTTTTGAAAGCTATATCAATTCTCTGGAATGCATTGAAAATAAAAGTGCAGACCTAAAGGTAAAATATGTGAACATTTATGAACTTCACGGCGTGGAAGGTCTTCAGATGATATGTACGTCAACATATAAGGGGATAGACTTTGACGGGATAAACGGTACGAGCAGTTATACTGAAGGTGATTCTGGTTATCAGATTTTTTGCTATGGTTCCATGATAAACAGCTTCGAGGTGGACTCCATTTATAATATTCCGGTGAGCTTCAGATATATTGACGAAAAGGAAAGCTACGACATGATCAGCGCTGCAGAAGCGGTAAAGCTTGTTAGCAAGGAAATGTCACAGACGGTTGAATTCGAACTCAGGAAAGTTGAACTGGTGTATTTTGTTGAAAGCATAAACGGTAAATCAACCATGCCAGAAGATTTAAGTCTTGAAACAAAGGCTTCATGGAAGCTGTCGCTGTATAATAAAAATGACAGAATAACCTATGTCTGCTATGTAAATGCGGAGGACGGAGGAAACTTTCACTATTATAAGGAAATTCCGGAGTGATGAGGTGGAATCAAAAGGAGATATTGTGACACTGGATACGTCCCAATGTCACAAAAAATTTGAAATAAAGTGTAAGTTTTTCTGATATTGCTGTTTTGGTTTCGGAGACTGTTGAAGAGAACCGGATAGAGAGATGGTTTTTACAGCAGCTGCTATCCAAGAAAAAACAGCAAGGAACAGCTTGATAAGTTTGACGACAATGCGGTACATTTTGTCGGGAAAAGATGGTGCAAATTTCAGATATAAGAGGGCTTCAGGGGATATAAATGTTTAAGCTTCTTCGTACAAATATTGTAAGGACACTGACCGACTGGAAATTCTGGATGGGTTCGGCGGCGGTCTGCGTGATGCTCCTTGCCGCAGTGGTCAAGTTAGATATTAACGGTGACAGCATCACGATGATCGACATGATCATCGATAAGAGCAAAATGGATGATGACATAAACTATAATTCCTTGGAGATGCTTGCCGGAAAGGACAGCCTTTGGCTTATGATGTTTGTCCCTGTACTGACAGCCTTTGCTTTCGTACCGGTGCTCAATGAAGATTTAAAGCACCGCTTTACGAGATATGTCATGCCCCACGTCAGCAAAAAGAATTATTTTTCCGCTTCGTATCTTTCGGCAGTCATCTGTGGGGGGATAATGCTTATTATCGGAAGCCTGCTTGCGGAACTTGTCATCTGCCTTTCTTTTCCAGGAATACAAAGCTTCAGCGTTCAGGATCAGGCAGGCTATTATGAGATGCTGGAGTATACTGCCCCTGCATGGTACTGTAAGGCGGTAAAGACTGGCAGCATTGCTGCGGTGCTGCTTGTAAATGCTGTCAGATACTTTGCCTACGGGGCTCTTGCAGTCATTCCGGCTCTGCTGATCTCGTCATTGTCCATCAACATATATTTCGTGATATCCCTGCCTTTCCTGCTGTGCCATCTTTGGGAGAGGTTCATCGTATACCTGGCTATGAACGGCAGTAAGGCATACATTACGCTTGTCAACATCGGTTATTACAGGCTCGGGAGCACTATTTACCAAGACCTTGACATTAAGGGCCTTATCCGGTGCAATGTCGGCGTTTTTCTTTTCAGCTATCTGGTGTATATGCTGATAAATCTCGGAAAGGCGGATACCTGTGAATCTTAGAAAGATATTTAAAATTGCAGGAATCGAATATTCCAAGTGGGTGCTGAATGCGAGGATGTTACTTTTCGTTCTCATCTTTCCTGTGGTAAAAATGCTGGCGGTCGATCCGCTGGTCAGTCGCTCGGTTTCGGAGGGGATGAAGATGAACGTGTTTGAGCCGCTGATAGATCTGTGCAATTCAAGGCTGCTTGTCTTGATCATCCCCAGCTTCTTTCTGGTGATGATGAGTGATTTTCCTTCGGTCGAACCGAATTCGATGCTCTATGTGTCAAGAAGCGGAAGGTTTGCATGGATGTGGGGACAGGTATTGTTTTCACTGATGGCGTCGCTGACCTTCATTGCGGTGATATACGGCGGAGTGCTTATTATGTCGGTAAAGAACTGCTATTTCGGCAACGAGTGGAGCTTTGTCACAAGGACTTACCTTTCAAGGCATCCCGAAGCAGTGAGTTCCTATGCTTTGCAGCTTCTGCCCTCAAACCTTTATAACCAGCTGAGCATTTCCGGCGCACTGCTATTCTCGTTCACGCTCCTGCTGATGTTCTTCATGATGGTTTCGGTGCTTTTGATGGCCTTCACCGTGCTTGGAAAAAGGAAGGCCGGACTGCTTTTTACGGTACTGTTTTTCCTCATGGGTGTCATCACCTGCTCGGTTGGGTCCGGTATTCGCTGGAGTTTCCCGGTTGCACACTTTGTCATATGGGTACATTTTGAGGAAATAGTCAGAAAACCGGTATATGCTATCTGGAAATCATATGCATACTTTGGAACGATAATGGCCGTAGCCCTGCTGATAAGCGGGATAATGATAAACAGAACTGGCTTTGAAGAAAAGGAATCATATCTATGATAAATGTCAGAGGTCTTGACCTTACCTTGAATAAAAACCACATACTGGATGATATAAACGTACATTTCGAGAAGGGAAAGATAAGCGGTCTTGTCGGACGCAACGGGAGCGGCAAGACTATGCTGATGAAATGTATCTGCGGCTTTATCAGACCGGATAAGGGAGAGGTCCGTGTGGACGGGAAACATATCGGAAAGGACTGTGATTTTCCGGAATCTCTCGGCTTGATCATTGAAACGCCCGGATTCATCCCGGCATACAGCGGCTATAAAAACCTGAAGATACTTGCAGGCATCAATTCGAAGATAGGACGGGATGAAATCAGGGAAGCCATGAGAAAGGTCGGGCTTGACCCCGATATGAAGAAATCCGTCAGAAAATATTCGCTCGGTATGAGGCAACGTCTGGGGATCGCGCAGGCGATAATGGAGAACCCGAAGCTGCTGGTTCTTGACGAACCGTTTAACGGGCTTGATGTTGAAGGACTTGAGGAGATGAGGACATTTTTCCTGGAGTATAAGAAGAACGGAGGCACCATACTGATGGCCTCGCATTCGAAGGAAGATATCGGCATACTGTGTGACATGGTATATACAATGGAGCACGGGAGGATTACTTCCCGTTCATTGTAACAGCGTGACACCGGATACGTCCCCGTGTCACAAAACAACTAAGGCTGAGGGTTAACCCCCAGTCTTGTTTTTTTATCATCTGCTTTGATTATTTTGCCTTTACTTTCGGTGCCACGTTCTTCTTAATTTCGTTTGCAGTATCGTTAAAGCTTTTGGCGTGCCCGTTGATATCGTTCTGAACAAAAGTGTTCACCAGACCTAAGTGGGATAAGCTGTTTGCCATGCTGCTTCCTTCAAGGGGGACATCCTTCAGGTTTTCAAGGGTTGCTTTTTCCTTGTTATCGGCGTTGATATGATACTTTTCCCCACTTGTTATCAGGGTGTTAAGATCGAAGGGGAGGTTGACGGCCTGCTCAGGCTCGGGCAAGAATTTGTTCAGACTATCCTTATAGTCGTTCCGGTATCACGGCAGGTGCACCAAAATTGCACCAGAAAATAAAAAATATTGAAAGTTTTTTGGGAATGTGGTATCATTAAGCATGGTGTTTTAGGACCATTTTTGAGCAGAAATAAAGAAAGAGAGGCAATTTTTCATGGCAGAGAGCATGAAAGGTCTGCACAGATCGTATCGATGTGCAGAGGTTAACAGTAAAAATATCGGTGAGACCGTCACAATGATGGGCTGGACCAATAAAAGCAGAAATAAAGGCGGAATCGTTTTTGTGGATCTCCGTGACCGTACCGGACTTCTTCAGGTAATCTTTGAGGAGAAGGACTGCGGCAGTGAGTTCTTTGAGAAGGCAAGCGGAATAAGAAGTGAGGATGTGCTTGCAGTTACAGGTGTGATCGAAAAGCGTTCGGGCGCTGTAAACGAGAATCTTGCGACAGGTGAGATCGAGCTCCGTGCGAAGAGCTTAAGAATCTTAAGCCAGTCGGACGTTCTTCCTTTCCCTATTGAAGAAAATTCCAAGACCAAGGAGGAACTGAGGCTCAAGTACCGTTATCTTGACCTCCGCCGTCCCGACATTCAGAACAAGATCATGCTGCGTTCAAAAGTAATGAGAGTTGTCCGTGACTTCCTTTGCGACGAGGGCTTTCTTGAGATTGAGACTCCGGTACTTTGCAAGTCAACTCCGGAGGGCGCCAGGGATTATCTTGTACCGAGCCGTGTGCATCCGGGAACCTTCTATGCGCTTCCACAGTCACCCCAGCTTTTCAAACAGTTACTGATGGTTTCGGGCTATGACAGATATTTCCAGATCGCGAAGTGCTTCCGTGATGAGGACCTTCGTGCAGACCGTCAGCCCGAGTTCACCCAGATAGATATGGAACTTTCGTTTGTGGACATCGATGATGTACTGGATGTTAATGAAAGACTTCTTAAAAAGGTTTTCAAGGAGTGCATCGACTATGATATCACGCTTCCCCTGCCCCGCATGAGCTGGCAGGAGGCAATGGACCGCTTCGGTTCGGACAAGCCGGATACAAGATTCGGAATGGAACTTATCGACATTTCGGACGTTGTCAAGGATTGTGGTTTTGCTGTATTTACAGGCGCTATCGCAGCCGGTGGTTCAGTTCGCGGTATAACAATCAAAGGCCAGGCTGAGATGCCGAGAAAGAAAATTGATGCATGGACCGATATGGCAAAGGGCAGTGGCGCAAAGGGCCTTGCATATCTTGCACTTCTTCCCGATGGCAGCTTCAAATCCTCTTTTGCTAAGTTCATGACAGAGGACGAGCTGAAGGCTATTGCTGAAAAAATGCAGGCTGAGCCGGGCGATATGATGTTCTTCGTTTCGGACAGCAACAAAATTGTATGGAATGTGCTTGGACAGCTCAGATGTGAGCTCGCCGAGGCACTTGAACTGATTGATAAAAACAAATTCAACCTGCTCTGGGTGATTGATTTCCCGCTTCTTGAGTGGTCGGATGAGGAGAACCGTTTCAAGGCTATGCATCATCCCTTCACCATGCCGATGGAGGAGGACTGGGGCAACATCGATTCCGATCCCGGCTCGGTCCGCGCAAAAGCCTATGATATTGTTATCAACGGTTATGAAGCAGGCGGTGGTTCGGTCAGAATCCATCTTGACGATGTTCAGGAGAAGATGTTTGAGGTACTCGGATTTACCAAAGAGCAGGCAATGGAGCGTTTCGGATTCCTTCTTACCGCATTCAAGTACGGTGTTCCGCCTCATGCAGGACTGGCCTACGGTCTTGACAGACTTGTAATGCTGCTTAGCGGTACCGACAATATCCGTGAGGTTATTGCGTTCCCGAAGGTAAAGGATGCGAGCGATCTGATGTGCAACGCACCGGATGTGGTTGACGAGAAGCAGCTCGAGGAACTGTATCTTAAGACGGTACCGGTTGAAGAGGAATAATCCTTTATGCAGATTATTGATTTTTATAAAGACCATCCCGGTATGCTGGGACTTACCTACCTTGTGATTGTAAATATCCTGGGCTTTGCCCTGATGGGAATCGACAAGAAAAAGGCAGAAAAGAATAAGTGGCGCATACCGGAGAAAACCTTGTTCATTGTGGCTGCGATCGGCGGCTCGGTGGGGTCTATCCTCGGAATGAAGGTTTTCAGACACAAAACCAAGCACACAAAGTTCACCGTCGGAATGCCCGCAATACTTGTGTTCCAGCTGATGATGGTGGCATTGTGTGTTGTTCAGATCTTAAGAAGATAAAATTTAACAGAATGAGAAGATTAGGTTCGAAAGACCAAGTAAAAACACAGGAGAATAATTCATGAGCATCAGAAAAGAGAGCTTCGGAAAGACAGCCGGAGGTGAGAAGGCAACACTTTACACCATGACCAACAAAAATGGCGTGAGTGTTTCGATAACAGACTTCGGTGCAGCGATCATTTCAATAAAAACACCGGACAGGGACGGAAAGTTTGACGATATCTGCCTGAGCTTTCCTTCGGTAAAGGGCTATGAGACCACGGTTGACAATTTCGGAGGCCTGATGGGACGTGTCTGCAACCGTGTTGACGGAGCTAAGACCGTGATCGACGGAAAGGAAGTAATCTTAGAGGATAATGACGGAGGAAAGACCCTTCATTCCGGCAACAGATCCTACAATAAATACTTTTACGAGGTTGAGGCCTACGGTGAGGAAGGCGAGGACAGCCTTGAATTTTCAAGACTTTCACCCGACGGTGAGCAGGGTTGGCCCGGAAATCTCGATGTGAGCGTGACCTACACCCTGACCGACGATGATGAGCTGATAATTGAGTATTATGCGGTTTCCGACAAGGCTACCGCGATCAATCTTACAAACCATGCCTACTTCAATCTGAACGGCCATGCATCCGGAAATGTGCTTGACCATAAGGTATGGATAAAGGCAAATGCCTTTACTCCGGCAGGACCTAATAATGTGCCTGACGGAAAGATCATGGAAGTAAAGGGTACTCCGATGGACTTCACAAAACCCAAGGAAATCGGAGATTACATCCGTCCGTTCTGCGAAAAAAAGGCCGAACTCGGCGAGCATAATTTCGATGAATGTCCTTATGAACCTATAAAGAAGCAGCACGGGTATGATCACAATTTTGTGCTTGACATTGATTGTGACAAGGATGAGGTCGAGCTTGTGGCAAGCTGCGTAAGCGAAAAGAGCGGAAGAAAACTCGAGGTGTTCACCGATCTTCCCGGCATGCATTTTTACACCGGCAACTGGGTGAATCCCCCCGAAGAGATGAAGGACGGCGCAAAATATGATTTCTGGCAGGGCGTATGCTTCGAAACCCAGCATTTTCCCAATGCCTGCAATGTGCCTTCATTCCCGAAATCAGTATATGCGGCAGGCGAGCCTTTTGATTCGGTAACTATTTACAAATTCAGCGTGATCTGACAGGCCCGAAGGGGAAGTTTATGAGGAAAATAAAGAAACATTTCCTTTGCTTTTGCCTTATCATCTGCCTTTTGACCTGTTCCTGCGGAAAGAATAAGAAGGATGTCTATGCTCCCGAGGGAAATGACCTTAAGGAGAAGACCCTGTCCGATGCGGCGCAGGACTATTATCAATACCGTTATCCCGTGGAAGGCCAGCTTTGTGCCGATATTTTCATTCTTGACTATGGCCATATTTATGTAAGGCTCTTTGACGAGGATGCTCCGGGAGCAGTAGAAAATTTCAGAAAAAAGGCGGAAAAGGGAGACTATACCGGTTCCCTGATCTCAAAGGCTGTAAAGGATTATTATGTTCAGGGCGGAAAGCCTCTTACAGAAGATACAAAGGAAGAAAGCATCTGGGGAGGCGGTTTCACAAATGAGATAAGCGACCGCCTGGTACCCACAAGAGGTGCACTCTGCATGGCAAACCAGGGCAAAAACGGTACAAATGCGCAGCAGTTTTTCTTTGTGACAACGGCTGCGGATACGATAAAAAAGCTTGATGACCCGCTTAACGAGCGTTACGGCATCAGTCTTAAGCAGTATCTTGCGGATACCTACGGTACCGAGCTTGAGGATAAGGAGCTGGCAAGATTTCTGGAATATGGCGGCGCGCCGTGGATATATGGTCACAATACCGTCTTTGGCCAGGTATTTAAAGGCTTTGATGTGCTGGATGCTGTTGAGGCAGACGCGGCAGAGGGAAAACAGGATATTTATATAAAGAAAATTACGGTTTACAAGTATGTTTAGGAGGCAGCATGGACGCATTGAAAATATTGGTGGTTGATGATGAACTCAGGATAAGAAAGCTCCTTAAGGACTTCCTCGGCAAAGCAGGCTATGTGATAATCGAGGCGGCCGACGGTGAGGAGGCGCTTGAAAAATTTTTTAAGGACAAGGACATCGCACTGGTGCTGCTTGATGTGATGATGCCGAAGCTTGACGGCTGGGATGTTTTAAAGTCCATCAGACAGTATTCCGACACTCCCGTGGTCATGCTGACCGCAAAGGATGATGAGAAGAATGAGCTTACCGGCTTTGAGCTTAAGGCGGATGATTTCATTTCCAAGACCACAAGCCCCAAGGTCATTGTGGCAAGGATAGATGCCCTGATGAGGAGAACGGTAGCCGCAGATGCCGAGCCTGTTGAGGTATACGGTATTCTGATCGACAAGCGTGCCCATGAGGTAAAGGTTGACGGCGAACTTATCGAGCTTTCCGTAAAGGAATTCGAGCTCTTAACCTTCTTTGTGGAAAACAAGGGCGTTGCGCTTTCGAGGGAAAAGATACTCAACAACGTATGGAATTATGAATATGTGGGCGATGCCCGCACGATAGATACCCATGTCAAGAAGCTGCGTTCAAAGCTTGGCGAGAAGGGCGAATATATCAAGACCATCTGGGGTTATGGCTACAAGTTTGAGCCGGAAAAGTAAAATATGAAATTAAAGAATTCTTTTAGAATGCAGTTTGCCTTGGTGTTTGTGGCACTGATGGCAAGCTGCATTCTTATAAGCATACTGGTTTCGAACCTCTTGCTGAAAACATATTACCGGAACCGCCAGATGGGCAATCTGGAGGAGATATTCGACAGGATAGATGACAGGCTGGGAAGCCGGACCTTCATTTCCGAGGGAACGATAAAGGAAGAGCTGGACAGGATGAGTGCCAACTATAACTTCGATATCTGTCTTCTTGATGCCATGGGTAAGCTTGCGGTATACAGTTCTGACGGAAACAACAAAAAGCTCGTGGATTCGCTGAGCTCCTATATATTTACGGGAGAGGACTCGAATGCGAAAAATTCCGATCTGGTAAAGGAAGAAAATGGTGTCAGGATTTTCAGGACCGAGGATGAGTACTATGATACGGTAAACTATGATCTTGTCGGAAAACTTAATAACGGCATATATTGTCTTGTCAGGATGAACTATGCGAGTGTTGAGCGTGCGGCAAAGGTCGCAAACAATTTCTATGCCTATGTCGGTATTTTCATTATACTTATTGAGGCTATTGTTATCATAATCTTCCTCAGACGGTTCACAAAGCCTATACTTGTTATGAACGAGGTTGCAAAGAAGATGGCAGACCTCGATTTCGAGGCCAAGGCGGAGGTGAATTCCGCAAACGAGATAGGACAGCTCGCAAAGAGCCTCAATATACTTTCAGAGAGCCTCGAAAGGAACATACTGGATCTCAAGAAAGCCAATTCCGAGCTGCAGGTAGACCTTGAAAAGAGGGAAAAGCTCGATGAGATGAGGAGGGATTTCCTCGGTAATGTTTCACATGAGCTGAAGACCCCCATTGCGATAATCCAGGGCTATGCGGAAGGCTTAAAAGAGGGTGTAAATGACGATCCGGAGAGCAGGGATTTCTACTGCGACGTCATCATGGACGAGGCTGTGAAAATGAACACCCTGGTAAAAAAGATACTCTCATTAAACAAGCTGGAATATGGTGAGGACCAGCTTGAAATCAGCAGGTTTGACATTACAAAGATGATAAGCGGTGTGCTCGCGGCGTCCGAGGTACTTGCAGAAGGCCGGGAGATAAAGGTGGAGTTTGATGCAGTTACTACACATTTTGTCTATGCCGATGAATATATGACCGAGGAGGTCATCACGAATTATATAAGCAATGCCTACCATTATGTGGCAGGTGAAAATATCATAAAGGTAAGCCTTAAGGAGACCGGAAATGCACTTCGCTTTGCGGTATACAATTCCGGAAGCCACATTGATGATGAGAATATTCCTAAGGTATGGGAAAAATTCTTCAAGGTTGACAAGGCAAGGACCAGGGAGTACGGCGGCAGCGGAATCGGTCTTTCAATAGTCAAGGCGATAATGGAGCTTCACCATCGTGACTGCGGCGTCAGAAACATAGATGACGGCGTTGAGTTCTGGGCGGATTTTGACTGCATGGCAGACAGCCGTATTTCAGATAAGGAAGTGAAAGAAAATGATAGCGATAATTGATTATGATGCAGGTAATATAGCAAGCGTGCTGAAGGCTTTTGAAAAGCTCGGCTGTGAGGTCAGGCTTACAAGGGAGCCTTCCGAGATACTTTCTGCGGACAAAATAGTGCTTCCCGGAGTAGGAGCCTTCGGCGATGCGATGGGAAAGCTTGAGAACTATGGGCTGGTAAGTGTGATAAAGGAGGCTGTTTCACTTGGAAAGCCCTTCCTTGGCATATGTTTGGGCCTACAGCTGATTTTTGACAGTTCCGAGGAAAGCCCCGGGGTAAAGGGACTTTCGCTTCTTCCCGGAAAGATTGTAAGGATTCCGGATGCCGAGGGGCTTAAGATCCCGCATATCGGCTGGAACGACCTTACTGTCACGGAGGGAAGCAGGCTGCTTTCGGGAACAGGAGAGCATCCTTATGTTTATTTTGTCCATTCCTACTATCTGCAGGCTGAAAATAAAAGCGATGTGGCTGCGACGACCGAATACGGAACGCTTATTCATGCGGCTGTCGAGTCGGGCAACATCTATGCAACCCAGTTCCATCCCGAAAAGAGCGGAGATGTCGGACTCAGGATTTTGAAGAATTTTGCGGAGATTTAATATGTTTACAAAAAGAATAATCCCCTGTCTTGACGTAAAGGACGGCAGGGTCGTAAAAGGAATAAATTTTGTGGACCTCAGGGATGCCGGAGATCCGGTTGAGGTAGGCGCAGCCTATGGTGAGGCCGGCGCCGATGAGCTTGTTTTCCTTGATATTACTGCATCCTCAGATGCCAGGACGATCAAGAAGGAAATGGTAAGACGCGTTGCGGAGACGGTTTTCATCCCGTTTACGGTAGGCGGAGGAATCCGCACGGTTGACGACTTCAGGATGATACTCCGTGAGGGCGCCGACAAGGTTGCCGTAAACTCTGCTGCGATAATGAATCCGACACTGATCTCGGAAGCTGCCGACAAATTCGGAAGCCAGTGCGTTGTATGTGCGATAGACGCCAAAAGAAGAGAGGACGGCAGCGGCTGGAATATCTACAAAAACGGTGGCAGGATCGACATGGGAATTGACGCGGTTGAGTGGGCGATAAAGGCTGTTGAGCTTGGCGCAGGCGAGCTTCTGCTTACAAGCATGGACTGCGACGGAACCAAGAACGGCTATGATATCGAGCTTACAAGGATAATTTCTGAAAATGTTTCAGTGCCCGTAATAGCTTCGGGCGGCGCGGGAACATGTGAACATTTCTATGAAGCCCTGACAGAAGGCAAGGCTGATGCGGCGCTTGCTGCAAGCCTTTTCCACTACAAAGAGCTGGAGATCAGAGAAGTAAAGGAATATTTAAGAAACAAGGGCGTAAGCGTGAGGTTATGAGTGCGATAGCAAATGACTGGCTTCCCGCGATAGGAGCCGAATTCAAAAAGCCCTACTATAAGGAGCTCTACAACTTCGTAAGGGAAGAATATAATACAAAACAGATATTTCCGAAGGCGGATGATATTTTCAACGCTTTCCATCTGACGCCTCTGTCTGAGGTCAAGGTGGTTATACTCGGGCAGGATCCGTACCACAATGTGGGCCAGGCACACGGGCTTTCGTTTTCCGTGCAGCCGGGTATTGAAATCCCGCCGTCACTTGTGAATATTTACAAGGAAATGCACGATGATATCGGAACATATATTCCGGACAACGGCTGCCTTACAAAATGGGCAGAGCAGGGCGTGCTTCTTTTAAACACAGTGCTTACGGTAAGGGCACATCAGGCGGCGTCACATGCGGGACATGGCTGGGAGCAGTTTACCGATGCGGTGATTTCTGCGGTAAACTGCGAGGACAGGCCGATAGTGTTCATGCTCTGGGGATCGCCCGCAAGGAAGAAGAAGGCGATGCTCGACAATCCGAAGCACCTGATACTCGAGGCACCGCATCCGAGTCCTCTTTCGGTTTACAGAGGCTTTTTCGGCAGCAGGCCCTTCAGCAAGGCAAATGAATTTCTGAAAAAAAACGGAGTAAAGGAAATAGACTGGCAGATAGAAAATATTAATCACTGATTGGGTAAGGATAGGAAAAGGAAGGTATTTATTATGGCAGACAACATGTTTCAGGACATTACGGTGGAGGAACTGAACCCTTCGATATGGTATTGCAGCCGCGTTCATGATTCAAGGAACGAGCAGGTCCATCATCACAGCAACAATATTGAACTGGCATTCATACTGTCGGGTAACGGCAGATACATGGTCAATTCAAAGGAATATGATGTGCATCAGGGTGACCTTGTCATATGTAACCCCGGTGACGAGCACCAGAACATAATTATTGACCGTGACAATCCGACGATAGAATTTATCTGCGGATTCAGTGATGTGCATTTTGCCGGCATGGGAAGAAACCGCATCGAGCTTCAGGACGGATCCGCAATCCTGAGGTTTTCTCCGGAACACAGAAGGGAAATTTCACGTTGCTGCTATGATATCATAGAAGAGAATGACAGGGCTGAGCCCGGACGGTACTATATAATAAAAGCTCTTGTGATCAGAATGCTCGTGCTTATATTCCGTGCGATCCAGGGTGATGTCAAGAACGATTTTCAGGGAACAAGCTTTTCATCATATTCCAAAAGTTATGTAACCAGGAAGATCATTGATTTTCTGAATGAAAATTATGACCAGAGGATCTCGCTTGACCAGATTGCAACGAACATGTATCTGAGCCCGGTATATATTTCCAAAATATTCAAGGAAAAAACAGGGGATTCGCCGATTAACTACCTGATAAGGATAAGGCTTGAAAAGGCAAAGGAAATGCTCGATTCCGACAGTACAAAGAGCATCAGGGAGATAGCCCAGAAGGTCGGATATGAAGATATGTACCACTTCTCGAAGCTTTTCAAACGGCATTTCGGTATTTCACCACTGGCATATCGAAGACAGTAAAAAAAAATTAGCACTCACTTCAAATGAGTGCTAATTTTTTGTTGACAAGCCGGAAAAATAGTGATATACTACAGGACAGTTAAAAAAAATACCGGGAAAAACCGGAAAATGAAGCCGGTTTTGGAAAGAGAGGAAAAAATGAAATTAGTACCTTTAGGCGACAAGGTCGTATTAAAAGAAAAGGAAGCAGAGAAGACCACCCAGTCGGGTATCATTCTTTCAACAAGTGCCCAGGAAAAGCCCCAGGAGGCTGTTGTTGTTGCAGTCGGCCCCGGCGGTGTGATTGACGGCAAAGAGGTTGTTATGCAGGTTAAGGTAGGCGATAACGTAATCTACTCCAAGTATGCAGGAACCAAGGTAAAGCTTGGCGACGAGGAGTTTACAGTTGTGGCTCAGAAAGATATTATTGCTCTGGTAACTGAGTAATCTTAAAAGAGAGAAACAGGAGGCGTATTAAAATGGCAAAAGAAATCAAATACGGTGCAGATGCGAGAGCATCTCTTAAGGCAGGTGTTGACACACTTGCCAATACAGTAAGGGTAACACTCGGACCCAAGGGAAGAAACGTAGTGCTTGACAAGTCCTACGGAGCACCCCTGATCACAAACGACGGTGTGACCATCGCTAAGGAAATCGAGCTTAAGGATCCCTATGAGAACATGGGTGCCCAGCTCGTTAAGGAAGTTGCAACAAAGACCAATGATGTTGCAGGTGACGGTACCACAACCGCAACCGTACTTACCCAGGCAATGGTAAATGCAGGCATGAAGAACCTTGAGGCAGGTGCAAATCCCATCGCACTCCGCCGTGGTATGAAGAAGGCCTGCGACGCAGCAGTAGAGGCTATCACAGCAATGAGCCAGGCTGTTCAGTCTAAAGATCACATCGCTAAGGTTGCAGCAATCTCTGCAGGCGATGAAGAAGTAGGCGCTATGGTTGCAGATGCAATGGAAAAGGTTTCAAAAGACGGTGTTATCACCATCGAAGAGTCCAAGACCATGCAGACCGAGCTTGACGTTGTTGAAGGTATGCAGTTTGACCGTGGTTACATTTCAAACTACCTCTGCACCGACATGGAAAAGATGGAAGTCAACATGGAGGATCCCTACATCCTCATTACAGATAAGAAGATTTCAAGCATGCAGGATATCCTTCCGATACTTGAAAGCATCATGAAGGCTAGCGCACAGCTCCTTATCATCGCTGAGGATGTTGAAGGTGAGGCTCTTTCATCACTCGTTCTCAACAAGCTCCGTGGAATCCTTAAGGTTGCTGCCGTAAAGGCTCCCGGCTATGGCGACAGAAGAAAGGATATGCTCCAGGATATCGCAATCCTTACCGGCGGTGAGGTAATAAGCTCCGATCTCGGTCTTGAGCTCAAGGAAGTAGACATGAGCCAGCTCGGACGTGCAAAGTCAATCAAGATTTCAAAGGAAAATACCGTTATCGTTGACGGTGCAGGCGATAAGGCTGCAATCGCACAGCGTGTTGACCAGATCAAGAAGCAGTTTGAAGAGAGTACCTCAAGCTTCGATAAAGAGAAGCTTCAGGAAAGACTTGCCAAGCTTGCAGGCGGTGTTGCAGTAATCCGTGTAGGTGCCGCTACCGAAGTTGAAATGAAGGAAGCAAAGCTCAGAATGGAAGATGCTCTTAATGCTACCAAGGCAGCAGTTGAAGAAGGAATCATCGCAGGCGGCGGTTCGGCATATATCCATGCTGCAAAGAAGGTTAAAGAGGCAGTCAAGGATCTTACCGGAGATGAGAAGACCGGTGCCGAGGTTGTTCTTAAGGCTCTTGAGTCACCTCTGTTCTATATCGCAGAGAACGCAGGTGTTGAAGGTGCTGTTATTATCAACAAGGTTAAGGAATCCGAAGCAGGTATCGGTTATGATGCAGCAAAGGATGAGTATGTTGACATGGTTAAGGCAGGAATACTTGATCCCGTTAAGGTTACAAGAACCGCACTTCAGAATGCAACAAGCGTTGCTGCTACTCTCCTTACAACAGAGTCTGTTGTTGCAGACATCAAGGAGCCCGCTCCCGCACCCATGCCCGGTGCAGGCGGAATGGACGGAATGTACTAAAATCGTTTGTAAACCTATAAGAAACAGAAAAAGAAGAACGTCATGCCCTTTTGGGTATGGCGTTTTCTGTTATATATCGTAAAACATTGTGTTTTTTTACCGCATATGCTATAATGACACAAATATCTTATTTACAGAAGTGGCGGTATGGGAACCAGAGTGGAAGAAAATTTAAAACAAAACCAGCAAAAGGATATCATCGCAAGTATGTTCCTTCCTGCAGCGATCGTCATGATTTTTTCGATGCTTACGGGCGTGATCGCCAATATCATAGACGGTGTGATCACAAGCAGGTATCTGGGACATGATGCATATTCCGCTGTTTCCCTTCTGGGACCGATGGTAAACATCATACTCTTACTTGCCAGCTTCATATCAATCGGCGGCCAAATAGTATGTTCCCATAAAATTGGAAAAGGCGAAAGGCAGAAGGCCAATGCGGTATTTACTTTTTCGGTGGTTTTCGGCCTCGGAATAGCTGCATTGTTCCTGCTTGTCTGTATATTTGCGCCTGAGGTATTGTTCCGTATCTGCGGTATCAAAGGAAGCAGGCAGCCGGAAATCTTTGAGCATATGCTTAAATACATGAAGGGATATATTGTCGGTATCCCCGCAGTGATACTTGTGCAGATACTGAGTCCATACATGGTAATGGATAACGGCAAAAAGCTGATAACGATATCTGCGGTAGTGCTGTGCGTTTCGGATGTGACGGGAGACCTTCTGAATATTTTTGTTTTTCACGGAAACATTTTCGGAATGGGGCTTGCAACCTCGGTATCAATCTGGCTGCAGCTTGCCGTACTGGCGACGCATTTTGTGAGGAAAAAAGGTTACTTCAGGTTTTCGCTTGAGACAATGACCTTCGGGGAATTTGGGGATATCGTAAAGTGCGGCTCAGTTTCTTTCGTCAAAAAGCTTGCGGTAATTATAAGAGATATAGCCACCAACAGGATAAACCTTGTTGTCGCAGTAAGCACTGCTGCGGTGGCTGCAAAGGGAATGCAGAGCGATCTCAATATGCTGATGTTCTGTATCAGCATCGGCATCGGAAGGACGCTTCTTACCGTGTCATCGATGTATTACGGGGCATCCGACAAGGAAGGACTTAAAAGAAGTTTTACATATGCAATAAAGCTTTGTGTGAAGATAACACTTGTAGCCGGAGCAATCCTGTTTTTTGCGGCTCCGTTCATTGCAGGCATCTATACCTCCGATCCGGAGGTTACAAGGCTGTCCGTGTTCAGTATTCGCTGCATGGCATTAGGCCTTTCGCTTGACGGCATTACCGAGATATACCAGGACTATCTGCAGGGAATACAGAACAGAAAGATGGTAAATATATTTTGCTTTGTAGAACGCCTTTTTGTACCGATAATCACGGCAGCAGTTCTCGGAAAAATCTTTGGTTCTGAAGGCATCATGGCAGCGGTGGCTGTCGGAAAGGTCATCCTTATCCTTGGCATGTTTTTGTATCTTTGCTTACGAAACCACGGCATACCGAAGCACACGGAGGACTATATGTTCCTTGAAAAAGGTTTCGGCGGAAGAAAGGAAGATAACATAGATGCCCATATATACAGCATGGAGGATGTTGTAAGCGAAAGTGAAAGGGCTTGGCAGTTCTGCCTTGAGCATGGTGTCAGTGCAAGACAGGCAAGGCTTATGTCTCTTTTTGTCGAGGAAATGGCCGGAAACATAGTGGAGCACGGAAAACCCCGGAATAAAACCGGAATATGCGTGGATTACAGGCTTTATGCCGATAAGAACAGGATATCACTTTGCCTGAGGGATTTCTGTGAACAGTTCGACCCTATGAAATACTATGAAATACACAGGGACGATACGGAAGAAAACATAGGAATACGCATGGTAATGAATCTGGCAAAGGATATCAGATACATATATACTTTCAATACTAATTGCCTTTACATAAATCTGACAGCGGAGTTGGAAGCTAATGAATGAATATCTTCTTGAGAAAAAACTGAAGGAACAGTCACCTGCCCTTCACAGACAGATGAGGGATAATGTGGCGGTTCTGAACAAAATGCTGGAGTCGTTTTTGTCATGGTTCCCGGATTTTACGGACCATTCCGCCCTTCACAGCATGGATGTTCTGGAATATTGCAATCTTCTTCTCGGACAGCAGGTAGAGTTTTTAAGTGCGGAGGAGTGCTATGTGCTGATCATGGCCTGCTATCTTCACGACGTCGGGCTTACAATAAACCAGAAGGATTATGAAATCTTTCTTAAAGAGCTGGGACTTGAGTCTTACCGTAAGGACCATCCCGAGATGGAGAATGCAGATATAATCAGGGAATTCCATCATGAATTCAGCGGCGTTTTTATAAGAAAATATGCAGGATTGTTTGATTTCGCTTCAGAAGAGCAGTTGTTTGCCATTATACAGATTTCAAGAGGTCACAGAAGAGTCGACCTGTTTGACGAAAAAGAATATTACGATATCAAAACAAAGGACGGAGTGATCAGGACCGCATTTTTGTCTGCGGTAATCCGTCTTGCCGATGAAATCGATATCGGAGCCAACAGAAATCCCGAATTACTCTTTGATACTTCACGCCTTACAAAGCAGAAGGATATTGACAGCTTTGCGGTACACAAGTCCATAAGGACTGTAGATGTGCTTAGGGATAAGATAGTGATCGGAGCAAAATCGATTGAAGACAGGATCACTCCGATGATAGAGAGTACGGCGGAGAAGGTGCAGAAAACACTGGATTACTGCAGGGAAGTTGCCGAAAAGAGATCGGACCTTCGTATATTCCAGAAAAATATTGTGATTGAAAATCTTGATGGTATCCGGATACCGCTTAAGGGAAGGATAGATTCGGACAATGCAGCGGAACTTGCCGGGCAGATAGATGAAATCCTTGAAAGGACAGGAGAGAAAAATCCGGTATTTGATGCGCAGGAGCTCACTTATGTTTCAAGTGCGGGCCTCAGGGTGCTCATGGGCGTAAGAAAGAAAACCGGAAAGAACCTTGTCATAGAAAATGTGTCGCGAGATGTCTATGAAATATTTGAAATGACAGGCTTTACGGAACTCTTTGACGTGCATAAAAAAATGAGGGAAATATCGGTAGACGGCTGTGAGGTTATCGGAAAAGGGTACTATGGTACGGTCTACAGGCTTGATGCCGATACCGTCGTTAAGGTGTATAATTCACGTGATGCCCTTGCAATGATAGAGAATGAACAGCGTCTGTCGAAGGCGGCATTTTTAAAGGGTATTCCGACTGCGATACCATATGATATCGTAAAGGTCGGCGATCTGTACGGTTCGGTGTTTGAACTGCTTGATTCCACGACCTGTACAAAGTGGCTTTGTGATTCTCCGGACGAGCTTAAAAATGTGGTGGAAAGCTATACCGCGCTTCTTAAGCTGATGCATTCGACTAAGATGGACAAGGGATGCTGTCCTTCGGCAAGAAAGCGGTTCATCGGTTATGTTGAAACTGTAAAACATACGCTTCCGGAGGATAAATATGAGCGTCTTAAGATGCTCGTCGAGGCGGTACCTGAGAGCCTTAATGCAATACATGGGGACTGCCATATGAACAATATCATCCGCACGGGCGGCGAGCTGATGATAATAGACATGGATACCATGGCGGCCGGAAATGCGGTGTTTGATCTAGCGGGTGTGTTCTTCAATTATAAGTGCTTTGAAGAGGATGAGCCCGGAAATACCGAAAGAGTGCTCGGCGTTTCACCCGAAACGGCGGATTATATATGGAATGAGGTCATACGTATATACTTTGAGGACAAGGATAAGGAAGAACTTGCGTCAGTAAGGAACAGGATCATGCTTGTCGGCTGGCTGCAGTTTTTGTACCGCATGGAAACGGATTTTAAAGGAAGACCGTTGTCCGATGTAAGAAGCGCCCATGCCACAGAGCACATAGCAGAGCTTCTTGAGATAACAGAAACACTTGAAGTCTGAATGACATATATTTAAAAAACAGGAGGAAAGACATGAATTCAATTATCGATGATATTACCCTTGCAAAAGCAGGTGAAGAAAGAATCAGATGGTTCCGCGAGCAGATGCCGTTAATGGCGGATCTTCGCAGGCAGTTTGCCGAAGAAAGGGCATTTGAAGGCAAAAAGATCGGTATTTGTCTTCATGTTGAACCGAAGACAGCGGTCTGGCTCGACTGCTTCCTTGACGGAGGAGCGGAACATATCACCATCGTTGGAAATCTGGGAACAACCAAGAAGGACACAGCGGCATTTCTTGCGACAAACCCTAAGATCACGGTCTATGCAAAGGAAAACGATACTCTCGAGGATCATGAGCGTTACGCTGAGATGGTAATGGAGGAAAAGCCGGATCTTTTTCTGGACAACGGTTCCAATCTGATAAGAACCTACTTCAAAAAAGAAAGGGACTGGAAGCCTTTTGGTGCAAATGAAGAAACAAGGACAGGCAGGCTTCTTATCGACGATGCAGGAATAAAGCCCACCTTCCCGATAATAGTAATTGATGATTCACCGCTTAAGCGCCTTCTTGAAAATGCCATCGGCGTAGGACAGTCGGTCGTTGACGGCTTCATGCGTGCAACCAGCACGCTTCTTGGCGGCAAAAAAGTGCTTGAGATCGGCTATGGTTATGTGGGCAGCGGAATAGCGAATAAATTCCGTGCAATGGGGTCAAATACCATGGTCTATGACATCGATCCCGTCTATCTTTTAAAGGCGAAAGCTGATGGCCATACGGTAGATATGGATCTCGAAAAACTGATTCCTCAGGCAGATGTTATCGTTACCGCTACCGGCAGGTTCCACATTATCCGAAATGAGCATATCAGACTGTTCAAGGACGGCGTGATGCTCTGCAATGCCGGGCATTTCGGCTTTGAGATCGACTCGGATGACCTGAGAAAAGAAGCAGACAGCACGGAAATGCTTGACAAGAATGTCGAAATGTTCAGGTTCGGGGAAAAGAGAGTGTTCCTGCTCGGGAATGCAAGTCCGATAAACCTGTCCGTCGGAACAGGGAATCCGATTCCGATAATGGATCTCGGACTCGGACTCCAGGCATGTTGCGCAGCAAGGCATCTTAAGAAGGATAATGGGCTTCCCATTGAAATCCAGCCCGTACCGAGGGATATTGATGTGATGATATCGGAGAAAATGCTGGCCTTGTAAAAGTAACGATGGGCGGATGTATTTGGAGGACTTTTCATGGCAGGAGAAGGCAAAACCAGGCAGGATATGATACTTGCAGACCTTATGTGCGGTCCGAAAACCAAGGAATGGCTTGCTGAAAAATATGGGGTGGATACCGAGTCCATAAAAAAGGATGTAGGAAAACTTTCCAAAACATATGATATTTCAAGGCATAAAAAGGGAGTCGGATACACTCTTACCGTTCCTGCGGAAAGTTCGGCGAGGGATAATAAGGTGCTTCGTTCGGTCGAGGATTCCTACAAGACGGATTTTTCCAAAATGCTGTTGCTTCTGATACTTCAGAAGGAGGGCTCGGTCTACAATATCGATCATCTTACCCGAAAATATATGGAATATATAATGCCCGTGCACTATGATGAGCATGATCTTGTCGGAAACGAGGAGACAGAGAAATACAGGAATGCGGTTGTGAATGCACTTGGGTCGTTGATTTCGGCAGGGATAATTGAGAAGACTGCGGAGAATGAGTATAAGCTGACAAAGAAGGCGCCTGTATATGTAAACCTTTCCGAAGATGAAGCACTTGACATTCTTGACAGGCTTCATGCCTTCGGGCCGTCATATTCATTTTCTGATAAGCTGCAGGAAATTGAAAAAAAGCTTGCCCTTGTACTAGGCGAGGAATACCGTGAGGAGAACAGGGAAAATTTCGTAGTGCTTGGCAACAGGATGAATAAAAAGCCTGAAGTGGAAAAGTGGCTCGACAGACTGTCGGAGCTGGATTATGAGCATTATGCACTTGAAATAGAATACGGGGACAAGGGTGAAATCATGATTTTCAGGCTCGGACTTGTCGTCTACCTTTCCGACAGGGATATGCTTTACCTTATCGGAAAGAACGAGGGCGCGGGTTTCGATTATATACTTAATGTTATGAAGATAAAGAATATAAGCATTGCCCGGGGCATTAAGAACGATATCTTTGAATCGCCGCGATATCTCAGGATGGCTGAGGAAATGTTTCAGATTTCGGTCGACCCTCTTGTACATGTGAAGGTGGAATTCCAGGATTTCGGAAATATCGGACTGAAACTTGAAAACCTTTTGAGGAAAAGAAAAAATGCGACACTTTATTCTTGTACGGACGGTAAATTTGAGAAGGGTTATATATATGAGGACGATATCCGCGGACTTAATGACTTTGCAAGATTCTTAAGAAAATTCGGAAGCAGTGTTTATGTTCGTGAGCCGGAAGAACTAAGGAAAACAATGGTCTTTTCGCTGAACCGTACCTTAGAAAAGTACAGGGAGGAGGGCCTTTATGAGTAGTTACGGAAGTAATAAATTTATCAGAATGGCAACCCTTGTTTCCTTGATGTCAAAGGACTATGGCGACGGATTTTCGGTAAGGGAACTGACTGAGCTGATGCAGGTCGATGAGGATACCATAATCCGCGATCTTAAGAATATCCAGGGCTATTCACTTCACTATGCAAGTGATGATGAGGAATATGAAGAGCGCGATGCGGGGGAGGAACTTGAGGACGGCAGGCTCGATAAGTGTGCCGGACTTTTTCTTGAGGGACCCAGAAGCAGAAATGTGCAGCTGATACTTGACAATGAGGAACTTACCATGCTCAGTGATTTTCTTGACAATGAATTGGGCAGAAAAGTGAAGAAAAGCAAGTCCTGTTACATTAAGAATGCTATCGGTTCTTTCTCCGACGAAGATATACAGCTAAGAAATTTTCTGTCTGAGAGGATGAATAAAGGAAAGAGCGTCAGCTTCAGTTACCTTGATAAAAACAAAGAGAAAATACAGAAAAAGACCATCAGGCCGATGAAGATCATACATAATGTGGACGATAATTTTATTTATGTTGTCGGTCATGATGAAGGACTTTACCGTTTTGACAGGATAAAGGACTGCAGGACGTCAAATGAGATTTGCACCCCTAAGGAGCACGTGGAATTTACAAAATATGACAGGGCATGGGGAGTGGAATTCGGTGTTCCGGTTCATGTAAAGGTAAAAATTCTTGATGAGGCCGGAGTGGTTATGCGTGTGCAAAGGGAACTTGGCGACAGAGCGGAGGGGCATGTCGAAAAGCATGACGGGTATATTATCTATGAGGATGACGTTTTCGGAATAGAAAAATTCTATTCTTGGGTAAGAAGTTACGGAAGCTCGATGATAGTATATGAGCCTGAGGATATCAGAAAGAGGCTTCTGGATTCCGTAGAGAAGAGACTTGGGTACTACAAAGAGAATGAGTGAGGAAGTTTTTTAAAAAACTTCTTGACATTGAAAATATTTTGTGATTTAATTACACCATAATTCAATATTTTGAAACCGTTGAGGTGGAGATAAAAATGAAAGATGCGCCTACAGAGAGCCGGGGAGCTGAGAGCCGGTGGTAAGCAGTTCATTAAATGGACCACTGAGGGCGCGGTCAAAGGCAAAAGCCGAGTATTCCGCGACGTAAGGCAGACGTTACCTGCCGGGAATATGATAGTATTCTGACGAGAGTGTGGAATCCACAAATCAAGGTGGCACCGCGGTAGAAAGATTTTTAACCGTCCTTGAGAGCATAAGAAGATGTTCTCATGGGCGGTTTTCTTGCGTTAAACTTAATTTTCAACAGGAGGATCGAAAAATGCTAAGCTTGGAAGAAGCAAAAAAGGTATCACAGGGTTACAAGGTTGTGCCCCTGGCAAAAGAACTGATCGCAGACATCAGGACACCGATGGAGGTGCTCCGTATCTTAAAGGGTGTCAGCTCTCATGTTTATATGCTTGAGAGTGTGGAGAACCAGGAAAAATGGGGCAGATATACCTTCCTTGGTTTCGAACCGAAGCTCTGCATTGCGGCAAAGAACGGTGTTACCACTATTACAGAGGGTGACAAGGTCGTTAAGACCGGTGAGGGTGATCCTTCCGAATACATTGAGGACCTGCTTAAAGATTATACCAGCCCGAAGATAGAAGGACTGCCGAGCTTCACGGGAGGCCTTGTCGGATACTTCGCCTATGACTATGTAAAGTATGCCGAGAAGAAGCTCGAACTTAAGGCAGAGGATAATGAAGGCTTTGCCGATGTCGATCTGATGCTTTTCGATAAGGTCATCGCATTTGATAACCTGAAGCAGAAGATAGTGATCATCGTAAATGCAAAAACCGAGAATCTTGAAGAGTCCTATGCGGATGCGGAGGCTGAGCTCTGGAGGATAGCCGAGCTTATCAAGAGCGGAAAGCCGATAGAGGTTGTGCCGGGACTCATAAAGGGTGAGATAAGGCCCCTTTTCAACGAAGAAGAATACTGCAATATGGTTGAAAAGGCAAAGAATTATATCTTCGAGGGCGATATTTTCCAGGTAGTGCTGTCAAACAGGCTTGAGGCAGATTTTGAAGGGTCGCTTCTTAATACCTACAGGGTTTTGAGAACGCTTAACCCATCCCCATATATGTTTTATTTTTCCTCTGATGAGCTGGAGGTTGCGGGAGCTTCGCCGGAGACTCTTGTAAAGCTTGAGAACGGCGTGCTCCATACCTTCCCGCTTGCAGGTACAAGGCCCAGAGGTCTTACCAAGGAGGAAGATCAGAAAAACGAGGACGAGCTTCTGAAGGACGAAAAGGAGCTTGCGGAGCATAATATGCTTGTGGATCTCGGAAGAAATGACCTCGGAAAGATCAGCCGTTTCGGAAGTGTAAAGGTTGAGAAATACATGGAGATCCAGCGTTATTCACATGTGATGCATATCGGTTCAACCGTTTCGGGAGAGATAAAGGAAGGTTTTACGGCGCTCGACGCCGCACGGGCTGTGCTTCCGGCAGGAACCCTGTCGGGAGCTCCCAAGTTCCGTGCAATGGAGATCATTGATGAGCTTGAAAATAACAAACGAGGAATCTACGGCGGAGCGATAGGCTACATCGATTTCACGGGAAACCTTGATACCTGTATCGCGATCAGGCTTGCCTTCAAGAAAAACGGTAAAGTGTTCATCCGCTCAGGTGCAGGCATAGTTGCAGACAGCGTACCGAAGACCGAGTACCAGGAGTCGATAAACAAGGCCAAAGCAGTTCTGATTGCATTGGAAAAAGGATCGGAAAATCTGTAGGAGGAAAAGAGAATGATACTGCTTATTGACAATTACGACAGCTTTTCATATAATCTTTATCAGTTTGTCGGAGAACTCGGTAACGAGGAAATCAAGGTTATCAGAAACGACGAGCTTACAGTAGATGAAATCTTTGCTATGAAACCGAGCCACATCATCATTTCACCTGGCCCCGGAAGACCTGCGGATGCAGGAATCTGCGAGGAGCTTGTGATGAGGGCTGACGGGTCGATACCGATACTTGGTGTCTGCCTCGGTCACCAGGGCATTTGCGAAGCCTTCGGTGCAAAGATCGGATATGCGGAAAAACTCATGCACGGCAAACAGTCGGTCATCAGACAGAGAGGCGGCAGCAGGCTTTTTGAAAACCTGCCCTACAAGTTCATGGTGGGACGCTACCATTCTTTGTCGGCTGAGAGAAGGAGCATGCCGGCGTGCCTGAGGATCACTTCCGAAAGCTATGAGGGCGAGATCATGTCGGTTGAGCATGTGAGCCTTCCGATCTACGGTCTGCAGTTCCATCCTGAGTCGATACTGACACCGGACGGAAAGCAGATACTCAGTAACTTTTTAAGTATTTAGACAGGTACAGAAAATGGACAATATTTTAAAGGAAATTGCGGAAAAAAGACTTGCGGATGTCTCAGAGGCTAAGAAGGAATATGACTATCCTTTTTATCATGCCTTAAGAAAACCGGGAATGAACTTTATATGCGAGGTAAAGAAGGCCTCTCCCTCCAAGGGTGTGATAGCGGATTATTTTCCTTATCTGAAAATCGCAATGGAATATGAGGCAGCGGGGGCAGTGGCGATTTCGGTGTTGACCGAACCGCACTATTTCATGGGAAGCCTTGATTATCTTAGAGAGATAGCCCAGAGGGTAAGCATACCGGTGCTCCGTAAGGACTTTATCGTTGACGAGAGCATGATAGTGGAGGCCAAGGAGGCTGGTGCTGCTGCAGTGCTTCTGATCGTGGCACTGCTAGATAAGGAAAAGCTTAAGAACTATCTTCACCTTGCACATTCGATCGGGCTCTCGGCACTTGTCGAGGCACATGATGCGGAGGAAGTAAAAACAGCGGTAGAGGTCGGCGCAAAGATAATCGGAGTAAACAACCGTGACCTCCGCGATTTCTCGATCGATATGAACAATTCGATAAGTCTCAGAAAGCTGGTGGAGGATGACAGCGTTGTCTTTGTTTCGGAAAGCGGAATAAAGACTGCAGAGGACATTAAAAAGCTTTCTGACGGAAACATACATGCTGTGCTCATCGGCGAAACGCTGATGAGAAGCGAGGACAAGAGAGAGGCTTTAAGAACTCTCCGTGGAGAATAAAGAAGAGAGGACATAACATGAGCAACGGAAGATACGGAAAACATGGCGGACAGTATATCCCCGAAACCTTGATGAACGAAGTAAAAAAGCTTGAGGAGGCCTATGAGTTCTACAAAAAGGACCCTGCCTTCAATGCAGAGCTTAACAAGCTTCTTGCCGAATATGCAGGACGTCCCTCGCTTCTCTACTATGCAGAGAAGATGACAAGGGAGCTCGGCGGGGCAAAGATATATTTCAAACGTGAAGACCTTAACCATACAGGTTCCCATAAGATCAACAATGTACTCGGTCAGGCACTTCTTGCAAAGAAGATGGGCAAGACCAGGATAATTGCTGAGACCGGTGCGGGCCAGCACGGTGTTGCAACCGCAACCGCAGCCGCACTTCTTGACCTTGAGTGCGAGATTTTCATGGGCAAGGAGGACACCATACGCCAGGCGCTTAACGTTTACCGTATGGAGTTGCTCGGCGCAAAGGTACATCCGGTTGAGTCGGGAACCATGACACTTAAGGACGCGGTCAACGAGTGCATGAGAGAGTGGACAAAGAGGGTTGATGACACGCTTTACGTTCTCGGTTCGGTAATGGGCCCCCATCCCTTCCCTATGATCGTAAGGGATTTCCAGTCGGTTATAAGCCGTGAGGCAAGGGCGCAGATACTTGAAAAGGAAGGAAAGCTTCCGGATGTTGTCATGGCCTGTGTCGGCGGCGGCTCGAATGCAATGGGCATGTTCTATGAATTCATAAAGGATGAAGGAGTTAAGCTTATAGGCTGTGAGGCAGCCGGCAAGGGTGTCGATACCGACAGGACCGCAGCCACCATGGCAACCGGTACCGAGGGTATCTTCCATGGAATGAAATCCTACTTCTGCCAGGATAAGTATGGTCAGATTGCACCTGTTTATTCGATTTCTGCAGGCCTTGATTACCCGGGCGTTGGTCCCGAGCATGCATACCTCCGTGACATCGGAAGGGCGGAATATGTGCCCGTTACCGATGATGAGGCTGTTGACGCTTTTGAATTCATCGCAAGGACCGAAGGTATCATTGCAGCAGTTGAAAGCTCGCATGCGGTTGCACATGTAATGAAGATCGCACCGAAGATGAGAAAAGACCAGATCATCATCTGCTGCCTGTCGGGACGTGGAGACAAGGACGTTGCGGCTATCGCACGCTACCGCGGTATCGATCTGCATGAGTAAGGAGGAAAACAAAATGAGCAGAATATATGAAACCCTGAAAAACAAAAAAAGCTTCATTCCTTTTCTCACGGCAGGTGATCCCAGCCTTGAGAAAACCGAAGAATTCATCATAAAGATGGCAGAGGCCGGCGCAGCGCTTGTTGAAATCGGAATTCCTTTTTCGGACCCGATAGCTGAAGGCCCGGTGATCCAGGATGCAAATGTGCGCGCTCTTTCCGCACCCGGCGGATGTACGACTGACATGGTTTTTGACATGGTGGAAAGAGTAAGCAAAAAGGTAAATGTACCTCTTGTCTTTCTTACCTATCTGAATCCGATTTTCAAGTACGGCCCCGAGAAATTCTGTAAAAGATGCTCTGAGGTCGGAATCGACGGACTGATCGTACCCGATATGCCGTTTGAAGAAAAAGAAGAAATACATCAGGCGGCAAAGGCCAACGGTGTTGATATCATATCACTCATCGCACCCACAAGCGATGACAGGATACAGATGATCGCAAAAGAAGCGGAAGGCTATATCTATGTGGTTTCTTCAATGGGAGTTACCGGTGTAAGAAGCGAGATCACTACCGATGTGAAATCGATAGTTGAGAAGATAAAGGCTGTGACAGATGTGCCTGTGGCAATAGGTTTCGGTATACATGAGCCGGCCCAGGTAAGCGAGTTCACAAAATATGCCGACGGGGCGATCGTCGGCAGTGCGATAGTAAAGATCATAGCGGCAAACGGAGAAAACTCCGCAGAGCCGGTTTATGAATATGTCAAGAAGATGGTGGATGCCCTGTCCTAATCCTTCTTTCTGTGATAGGAGCAGGTATAGAGCATTTCCGGTGTAATACAATAAGCAGTATCTGCAGTACCCCCGTGGCTGATGGCTTCGGGGGTTTCGTTTTTCTCGGTCATGATGACGGTATGGGTGTCAGGGCAGTTTTCGGATGCTGCCATTCCGGTTTCATCGCAGATGATTATCTTTCTGCAGCAGCTGCAGTAGGTTTTAGGCGCAGTGTCCTCGGTGAAATATTCCGTAGCGGTAAGGTCGCCCGCAGTTGCGCAGTCGCACAGTCCTTCTACCGCAAGATTACCGCATTTTTTGCAGATCGTGCAGGAAACAATGTTCTCCGGAAGGGTAAAGCTGCCGCTTGTCAGTCCCTTTTCAATATGGATCTTTTCCATCGCATTTTTCCATATGTTCTTATGGTACTGGGTCTGGGAAAGGGACGTGGGAGTGTCTGCGCCGGACCATATGCCTGCACAGTAGTAAGGAGTGTATCCGACAAACCAGAGATCGGAATGGTTTTCGGTAATGCCTGTTTTTCCGGCAATTTCCACATCGATCTCGTCAAAGGCACAGCGGGTACCGGTGCCTTTTTCGATGGTATCTTTCATTGCGTCGGTAAGAAGCACGGCAGTCGATGTTTTGGTAACACGGCTCTTGTTTTTCTCGCCGAGAAGGAGGTTTCCGTGTCTGTCATAGACTGCAGAGTAGAAACGGGGTTCATTGTATATTCCGTTATTTGCCACTGAGGCATAGGCACTGGTCAGCTCAAGAAGGCTGACGCCACCGTTAAGGGTTCCGATTGCAAGCGATACGCCGCGGTCTCCGGCCTGGTTGAGCTTCGAAAAGCCTAAGCGTCTCAGATATGAAAGGGAACTTACGGCACCGATGCGGTCGAAGCAGCGGGCACTGACAATATTCATGGAATGGTAGATGCCACGTCTGATGGAGGAAAGACCCTCATAGCCGGTGGAATACCAGTTGTTTATCGTGCGTGTCACATCGTTTTCGGTGTAGCTGTAATATGAATCATTGAAAGTGCTTGCGAGAGTACACATTCCGGAATCGAGCGCGGGCATGAAAACGGCAGGGACAAGAAAGGCAGAGCCGGGGCTACGGTAGTATTCGCAGGCACGGTTAGTGGAGGCAGGACCGGGCTTTGATCCACGGCTTCCGTAGATGGCAACCACGCTGCCGCTTGACGCATCCATTATTACCATGGCGGCCTGGGGCTCTATCGTATAGATATGGTTCTTTTCAGTGCATTTTATGACATCCCTTTCACTCTTTTTCCTGCCTATAAAGTAAGCGATTTTCTTATCCAGATCCTCCTGTGAGTAGGTGGAGGTTGTGATTCCGGTATTTTTGCCGTCAGTATGGCGGTAAAGATTGTCTGCGTCTTCATAGTTCGCATAGAATTCCAGAAGATCGTTTATGGTATATTTCAGCACACCGCGGTAGAGAGTGCTGACTGTCAGCTCCCAATCTGCAGAAAGCTCATACCAGCTGCCGTCACCGACCTGGGGGAAATTGTCTGTGTTCAGGAATTCATTGCTTAGTATCAGCTGGATGTCTTTATCCTGGGTGGAATAGATCGTAAGGCCGCCGTTATAGAAAAGCGCAGATGCTTCATATGATGAATAGCCCTTTGCTATCAGGTCGGAAAGCACCTGTTCCCTTAAGGCCTCGCTGAAATAATCGGATCTGCTTTCGGTATTCCGGGTTATACGTTCATAAACGTCATCGGTATCCGCCACTGCCTCGTCATACTGATCCCTGGTGATGAATTCCAGAAGCAGCATGCGGGAGAGCAGGGTCTGACGGAGCTGCCTGTTTGAAGCATTACAGTAAACCGGGTCGGCATTGGAAGGATCAAGCATTGCGGGAGCGAGCACACAGGCTTCCGAAAGACTTACCTCCGAAGGCTCTTTTTGAAAATAATAGCCGCAGGCCGAATATATTCCGTGGGAATCTCCGACGTCCAGCGAGTTGAGATAATATTCGATTATTTTTTCTTTGGAAGTGTTTTTTTCAAGCCTGATGGCAAGATAGCTTTCCTGCAGCTTTTCCTGCATGAAAGAGTATCGGGCATTGCTGTATTCCGGGAAAATCCGGTATTTAAGCAGTTTCTGGGTAAGAGTGTAGTTTTCTTCATCATCCGAACTGAAAAAATCTAACTTGTTGTTATTGAAAAGAGAGCGCAGATTGATACCCTGGTGCTTGTAATAATCAGGGTCTTCAAGTGCGATGAACGCATTTATTATGTTTTCGGATATGTTTTTGTAAAGTACATATTTCGAAGTGGGAAACTTGTCTGAAACTATATTCGCGACAGTCTGACCGTCGGAATAGTAGATAATGCTGTGGTTGTCTTCGGGAAGCTTGTCTATCGTTGTAAGGGAAGGGGCCTTGCTGATTATACCCTTAAGTGCACCGTAGGCACCCGAAAAAAAGGCGGCAACTCCTATCACTGAGACAATAAGAAGCAGTCTCAGCGCCATAACCATAAAAAAAGAATGGACACGCCTTGCTTTTGAACGGAGCAAAAGCTGCCTTTCCTCGATTTTCCGCTTTCCGTAGTGCATCATTTATTTAAGGCAGCTGCCAAGTTCCGTGATACCGGCTTTTCCGGTACTCAGGCTGATGACAGCCTTCCTTGCTTCTTCCTTTCTGTCAGCCGGAACATAGAGGTCAAATTCAACCTTGTCGGACCAGCTCTGGTTTTCGATGATAAATCCGTTGTTTTCGGCATGGCGTGTAAGCCTGCCATGGTCGTTATAATCACAAAGTATATGGAAACCGAACATGGGTGAGAGGGTGTAGTACTCCGCCTCAGACAAAGCAAGGGCAAGAGCACCCTGATAGGCCCTTACAAGACCTCCGGTACCCAGAAGTATTCCGCCGAAATATCTTGTGACTACAGCACAGACATTGTCCAGCCCTTCTTTTGAAATGATTTCGGCCATCGGGCGCCCTGCGGTATGGGCAGGCTCGCCGTCATCCGAGCTTTTTATCATTCCTCCAACCGAGTAGGCATAACAGTTGTGCCTTGCATCATAGTGCTTTTTCTTTATGGCAGCTATGAAATCAAGTGCCTCGTCCTCGTTCTTTACGGGAGTGACATAGGCAATGAAGCGTGATTTCTTCTCGGTGAGCTCGGCTTTAATGTCCTTCTTTAAAAATTTTACTTCGTTCATGTTCTCCATAAAAACGTTATCGCTTGACAAATTCCGCCGGATAACCTATTATATAAAGCGATTGCTTTCTTCGTCGTAGGTAAAGCCTGCGGAGGCGAGTTTCTTTAAGATCTCCTCCTGGTCGATATCCTCGGCGATGGCAAGCTCGTTAAGTGTAGGGTATGAATCGCGCAGCTTTGTGTTGACATAGCTGAGCAGGATATTGGGGTCTTTTGGCAGCATGTCGTATTACCTCCCGTATACTTTTTATAATAATATATCACAATTCAAGGGTTTTATCAAATCTTTTATGAACGGAGAATACTCATTGTGGAAATAAAAAAAGATGAAAATATGAATGAGGGTGAAAACAGCAGGACCAAGGTGATCATGGCAAGGGTGGGACTTGTAATGATAGCGGTATTCATTATCGCCATGTGTCTGGGGATGGTTCTCGGAAGCAAGGAAGTGATGATGGCATCGCTTTTCCTTCTGGTTTTTGTGCCCATAATCGTATACTGCTTCATTCTTGTCTATGACAGGACCCACGGAAAGTCAAAGAGGGAAAGAAAAGATTTTCTTGAGAAAGAAAAAGAAGATGATGAGAAGGTAAGCGAAGGATGAGCGATGACTTTGATGAGCGTCCGGACGATGAAGATCTGGTGGATACCGATCTCGAGGAAGATGATGAATATGTCTACGAGCCGGTTGAAGCGGAAATCTATCAGATAATCCGGGAAGATGATGAATATGATCCGGATGATGATGACGAAGAAGATGACGATTATCCGGAAGATGAAGAAGATGACGAACCGGACGAGAAAGATGATGATGAGCCCGACCGGGCTGAAATCATAGATTTTTCCGAGGCTGTACGTGCCAAGGAAGAAAAAAACGATGAAAAAAATCACGAATCGCGTTTAAAAAGCTTTATAAAATCGCACATCCGTGATATAATAGCATATGCTGTCGTTTTGCTTATCCTGTCGGCAGCCGTTATTGCGGGACTGTATCTTCGCAGTAAGGCGGACAGAAGCGAGGCGGGTCTGATGGGAAAAAGAAAAGGAAATCTGACCCCGGCCGTGGAAATTGCCACGATAGGTGATGCAGCGAGAGAGAGCCATGCTACACCGGCCACAGCAGAGACGGCAGAAAAAGAAAGCAGATGAGGGGCAATGACCCTGAACAGGAGGAATTATGAGTTTACTTACAGACTGGAGAGACAAAGCTTACGACAAGGACATGGACGAGAAGTTCGGAAAGACCTTCTGGGCCAAGTATTTTGAAAAGGAAAAGGCAGTTTATGAAAAGCTTTTGTCGGATCCGGAGAACGTTGTAACCGGAACGGTTAAGGAACTGGCTGAAAAATATGATATGGAGCTGGAGACCTTTGTAGGATTTCTTGACGGAATCAATGACAGCTTAAAGGATCCGAACCCGATTGAAGAGATGACGGAGGAAACCGTTGTAAATCTTGGATTCGATCCCGAAAAGCTTTACTATAACATGTGTGACTGCAATGCGGACTGGCTTTATAACCTTCCTCAGTGGGACGGAATCCTCACCAAGGAAAGAAGGAAGGAACTTCATCTCGAGCAGAGAAAGTCTGGCACCATCGTAAAGCCCAAGAAAATCGGCCGAAACGATCCCTGCCCCTGCGGAAGCGGAAGAAAGTACAAGCAGTGCTGCATGAACAAAGAGACCATAGTTTAGGTTGGATTAATGAAAACAAAAACAGGTATACGCAGAGAATACGATGAAAAAATAATCGGAAGCAGACAAAGCTCGGACAAGCTTTACCATAGAAAACTGAGGAGATTTGCAATAATCATGTGGTTTATCGCCTGCATAGTTATCGGAATCGCGGTCTACATGATCTATGCAAAGAATACGATGCCGGACGATCCTGAAGAAATCGTAAATACCACAAAGGTTGAGACCGGTATAGAGCTTTCGGAGGATGCGGATTTCGGTCCGTGGATGGCTTCGCAAAAAAATACAAGCAAATGATTTACTTTTTTCATTATATTTGCTATACTTATTTTTAACAAAATAAAAACTCAGGAGGGTTTATATGAAATTCGGCTATTTCGATGACGCAAAACGCGAATATGTCATCACCTCACCCAGAACCCCTTATCCCTGGATCAACTACCTCGGAACTCAGGGCTTCTTCTCACTTATCTCAAATACTGCCGGTGGCTATTGCTTCTATAAAGATGCAAGACTCCGCAGAATTACCCGTTATCGTTACAACAATGTACCGATCGATATGGGCGGTCGCTACTTCTATATCAATGACAACGGTACCGTTTGGAACCCCGGCTGGTCACCCGTAAAGACTGAGCTTGATTCCTATGAATGCCGTCATGGTATGGGCTATACTGTTATCACCGGTAAGAAGAATGGCTTAAAGGCTGAGGCTACCTTCTTCGTTCCCCAGAATTATGACGGTGAAGTTCAGCAGGTAGTTCTTACAAATGAGTCAGACGAGACCAAGAACTTCGGTTTCTTCTCATTTGCTGAGTGGTGTCTGTGGGATGCACAGGATGACTGCACCAACTTCCAGAGAAACTTCTCAACCGGACGTGTTGAGATCAAGGGCTCCACAATCTATCATAAGACAGAATACAGAGACAGAAGAAATCATTTTGCATTCTATACCGTAAATGATGAGATCGATGGCTATGATACCGACAGAGATTCCTTCATCGGTCTTTACAACGGTTTCAACGATCCTCAGGCTGTACTTGCAAACAAGGCTAACAACTCCTTCGCAGACGGCTGGTCACCGATCGCTTCACACTTCAAGAAGATCACCCTCGCTCCCGGCGAGAGCAAGACTCTTGTTTTCGTACTTGGTTATGTTGAAATGCCTGTTGCTGAAAAGTTTGAGGCAGACGGCAAGACCATCAACAAGGTAAAAGCCCTTGAGATGATCGACAAGTACAATACTCCCGAGAAGGTAGCAGTAGGCCTTGCAGAACTTAAGGCAGCATGGGATGCACTTCTTGGAATCCTCAGTGTAAATACTCCCGATGACAAGGTTGACAGAATGGTTAACATCTGGAACCAGTATCAGTGCATGGTAACCTTCAACCTTTCAAGATCGGCTTCATATTTCGAGTCCGGTATCGGACGTGGAATGGGCTTCAGAGATTCGAACCAGGATATCCTCGGTTTCGTTCATCAGATTCCCGACAGAGCAAGGGAAAGACTTAT
>JAFRWN010000120.1 GCA_017437965.1 Lachnospiraceae bacterium | reverse complement strand
GGCAGCTACAAGGGTAAGTTCGGTGCACAGCATCACTTCTTCGGATATGAGGGCAGATGCGCGTTCCCTTCAAACTTCGATGCTGATTACTGCTATTCACTCGGATACAACGCTTTCATGCTCATCCAGTATGGTTACACCGGTTATCTTTCAAAGGTTTCCAACCTTTCCAAGCCTGCTGAGGAGTGGGTTGCCGGCGGTATGCCCATCACCAAGATGATGAACATCGAGAGAAGAAACGGCGAGGACAAGCCCGTTATCAGAAAGGCTCTTGTAGAGCTTGACGGAGCTCCTTTCAAGTTCTTCGAGGCACACAGAGAAGAGTGGGCTGTAAAGACCAGCTTCACCTATCCCGGTGCAATCCAGTACTTCGGACCTACCGAGGTATGCGACCTTACAACAAGAACACTTGCTCTTGAAAAGGGTCAGAACTGATTTGAAATTCAATAATCATTACAAAGGCGCTCGCAGAAATGCGGGCGCTTTTATACATTAAAGTATTTGGCTAAGAGTAAATAAACTCGGGTTTAACTTGACAAAAAAGTTTACTGAATTATAATTGAATTAAAAAAAGTGAATGTTTCGGAGGCTGTGCCTGATGGCAGACATATTAAATTCTATTCATGAAAACATGTTTCTGTATTCGCTGGCGCTAGCCGTACTGGTGCCGGTTCTGGTAATCGTTGTGGGATATGCAATAAACCTTCTGCAGCTGGGACTTGCCGAGCTTCTGGCACTTTTCCTGGATCCATGGTGGGTGGAGATAATCGTAAACTATCTCTTTTTCCCGGGTGTCATGCTGCATGAGCTTTCCCATGCCTTTATGGCTCTGATCACAGGGGCAAGGCTTACCGAAGTGAAGCTCTTTAAAAAGGAAGGAAAATCTCTCGGCCACATAGCGTTCAATCCCAGGGGCAGCAAGATAATGATTTCGATCCAGGAGGTTTTCATCTCCTCGGCACCGATGTATTTCGGAGCGATGATAGTGTTTGCCGCCTTTAAGCTTGTGTTACTTATTCCGTGGTCAGCATGGCTTCTTAAGATTTTTGCAGGCTACATCGGAGTATCGATGTTCTTCCACATGACCATGAGCACCCAGGACGTCAAGGTTTTTGTGAAAGGCATTCCGATCATCATGATACTGGTATTTGCCGAGTCTTTACTTCTGAATCTTTTTGGTGTTATAGGATAATTAAAATAATAGGATAAAAAGGATCTGAACTGATATGGAAAATGAGAGAAAAAAACTGAGACTGCCCGAGGGTTTCCCCTTTGCCTATGAAACCCACCTGCATACTTCGGAGGGCAGTAAGTGCGGAAGAAGCACGGGCGCTGAGATGGCAGTTGCATGTAAGGAGGCCGGCTATGCGGGAATCATCGTGACCGACCACTTTTACTATGGAAACACCATGCCTGACAGAAGCCTGCCCTGGAGTGACTGGGTCGAGGCATACTGCAAGGGCTATGAAAACGCAAAGAAAAAGGGCGACGAGATCGGGCTTAACGTAATGTTTGGCTGGGAATCTTCATACCAGGGCACCGACTTTCTGGTCTACGGGCTTGACAAAAAGTGGCTGCTTGCGCATCCGGAAATAAAGGACGCCACGATTGAGGAGCAGTACAATCTTGTTCATAAGGACGGCGGGCTGATCATCCATGCCCATCCTTTCCGCGAGGCAAGCTATATTCCTGAAATCAGGCTTTTTCCGGATTATGTGGACGGGGTGGAGACCATAAATACAGCACACGAGGTAAGAAACAGCCTGCCGGACGGCACAGTTCCGTACAATGAACTTGCCCTTGCCTATGCTAAAGAGCATGATTTTCCCGAAACCTGCGGCTCCGACATTCACTCTGTGGATCTTTTCGGAGGGGGCATGGCTTTTTCGCATCCTATTGATAATATAAAGGAATATATTGCTGCAGTTCTTAAGCGTGAAGGAAAATTATTGTCAAATAAAAATTTCTGTGATACAATTCTATAAAAGCTTAAAAGCTTGAAAGGGGTAGAAATGTGAAAAATCCCAAAAATATAAAATCAGAAGGAATATCGCTTAAAACTGCCAATATAATAATGATTTTTGCCACATTGGTAGTTCTGGTCATGCTCCTTGTCGAACTGTTTCAGGCCTCCTCGGTCTATAAGAAACTGTCCCATGCCACGGATGATTATATTCTGATGCACAAGAGTGCTGAGAATCTGATGGCGGCATCAGACCTCCTGACTGACAGGGTGCAGCTTTTTACGATCAATCTCGAAGAAAAAAATATGACTGAGTATTTCAACGAGGTTCATAATATCCAGCGCAGGGACAAAGCAATCTATGACATGAAAAGCATAGCAGGTGAATCGGAAGCATTCAGACAGCTTGAAGATGCAATGGAAATGTCGAATTCCCTGATGGAAAAAGAAATCCATGCCATGGCCCTGATATGTCTGGTAAAAGAAATTGATTCCAAGGCTTCATGGGAAATTGTTGATTATGTAAAGAATAAAATCACTGATTTTGAAAGGGAACTTCCAAATTCCGAAAAAATCAAAAAAGCTCAGGATCTTGTCCATGACAGCGACTACTATACCCAGAAGGCAATCATAAGGGATAAAGTAGAAAAATGTTCGGAGGTCCTTATTGAGGAT
>JAFRWN010000119.1 GCA_017437965.1 Lachnospiraceae bacterium | reverse complement strand
GAAATCCGAAACTCGCAGCCCTGGCCGGAGGCTGTTCCTTTCAGTTTCATCGGTTTTGCGGACCCGTTCACCGGACGGTTCCACAAAAAAAGCCGCTGAGTGTTCGCTACCATCATCGGTGTGACGGAGCGAAAGCTCAATGGCTTCCTCATCTGACTCGACCAGGGCAAGGCCTTGGTCTTTGTCATATTCTGTTTTTTACATTGAAATCGTTCGACAAGCAAAAACCGACTGGTGTTATCTCAGTCGGTTTTTGAGCCCTTTATGATTTTGGTTTATTTGTTATTGATTGCATCAACAACTCTGTTGGTCTGCTCCCGAACGTTGGTATCGGACAGTCTGTTGGAAATCATATCATTGATCTGCTGTTCCGCGAGCTGTGCCTTACCCTTTTCAAAAATGAAAAAGTCAATCGGTTTCTGCTGACCTGCAGTAGTAGTCACAACCAGATCGATCTCAAAAGCATCAATGATCCAGTTGGCAGCAAACAGTAGGATGACGAGCGCTCCGACGAACGAATCCTTTATTACCGACAAAGCCGCAATAGCTACGATGATTCCCAGAATAAGCTTTCCGAGTTTCAACTTAAAGTTTGTTGAAGTGGACGCGATCTGGGTGATCGGATACTTGTCTGTTTTTGCCCCCAACGGAATCAGCCCCAGTATCGTATTCGGATTTTTGAACACGATGAAGTTTTGCTCACTCTTTATTTCACCCTTAAGGTAGAAAGTGAGTAAAGATGTCATGTACCTGATAGGTTCCATAAAAGCCTCCCTCATAGTGGTGAATTTTTGAAAGTGTACTTTTTACAAGGCCAACCCCGTCAAATGCACACATTTTATTTTATTCGAATTAGCCCGTTTTGTCAACAATGTTCTTCCTTTTTCGCAAGAAATTATTGCGGTCATTATTGGCATTTCAAAAGTACACTTTTCAGAATAAATTGCTGCCTTTTGTTACTCCGAATTTTCAAATTTCCGAGCTTTCCCGTAGAACGTTCCTTCCGGCATTCCACAGGCTTCAGCCGCCTGTTGGAGTGTCATTTTTTTATTTCTCCATGCCTGATGCACCTCATGGAAATTATCAGGTAGGGGTAGCGGAGGTCTTCCGAATTTAATTCCTTTAGCCTTAGCTGCCGCTATTCCTTCCTGCTGCCTCCTCCTGATATTCTCACGTTCCGACTGAGCTACGAACGATAGGATCTGTAATACCAAGTCAGCTATGAAAGTTCCCATCAAATCCTTGCCATTTCTGGTATCCAAGAGAGGCATATCCAGAACACAGATATCGATGCCGACCTCTTTTGTCAGAACCCGCCACTGGTTCTGTATCTCTTCATAGTTGCGTCCCAGGCGGTCAATGCTAAGGATATAAAGCAGATCCCCCGGTTTCAACTTCTTTACCAACTTCTTGTATTGCGGTCGGTTGAAGTCTTTTCCAGAGAGCTTGTCCATATAGATGTTCTTCTCCGGGACGTTCACCTTGTGTAATGCCATCATTGGTCGATCTTCATTCTGATCACTGCTGGATACTCTTACATATCCGTAAATCTTGTTCTCCATAATTGCCTCCTTAACGCAAAAAAGCCGAAACGGCAGTTATTACACCGCCATCTCGGCAATCCTTATTGATAGCTAAAGCGCCGACAGCGAAGCCGGCGCTTTAGCTATT
>JAFRWN010000118.1 GCA_017437965.1 Lachnospiraceae bacterium | reverse complement strand
GGAAAAAATCAGCATCCTTTTTCCTGAGGATATTGAGGCCAGCTATAAAATGTTGTCCGATACGGCATGCCATGACCTTGGACTTGATTTTATCTGCAGCAAACTGAATTCAAAGCCGTCTGAGCAGAGGCTTCTGATGAATATTATGGCGCAGATGACTGATAGTGCCGAGGTAGCAAGGTTCCGTTCGGATGTGTTTGATGATATCTATAATTATCCTGCCATGAGGGAAAGACTTATGGAGCTTCTAGACCATGTGAAATTTTTCAAGGATTACGGAAGCTTCAAAAAGGATTTTGACACCAGGACAAGTCTTTGGGAACTTCTTCACCGTCTGAGTGAGCTCAAGGATTATATTGAGACGGTAGAAGCAATAATGGAGTGCCTTTCGGACGAGAATATAAAGTCGAAGGGACTTGTAAAGCTCAGGGATTATATTACTGCCATATATAACGACAATGCCTATAAGGAAATGAAAAAGGATATTGAGGAACTGCGTGCGGATACCTCAAATCTCAAGAGCATTACAGTCGGAATCAACCTCAACCCGAGCTTTGAGGCCGAGTCTGTCGGACTTGTTTCGGTCAATAACAAGGCTTTCAAGAGTTCCGGAATCCTTGGCAATTTTGCCGAGGCAATAAGCACTAAGGAAGGGGTAAAGAACGGAAACGATTGGAACGGTGAGTACCGTTATCACCCTATAAGCAGACAGGGGGCCGGCGGAGTTCTGGAAACCGCCGAAAAACTTGGTTCATTCATGAGTCTCCGTGCAACTCCGGTTGTAGGCCCTGCGATGGCCGCAACGGTTGCCGGCATTCCGGATGGGGATGGTACAGGACAGATAACCCACTATTTTGACAAAGAGGTTTCCCAGCTTCTTTCACATGTGACAAAGAAGCTTGCGAAGCTGATAGGAAAGTATGTAAATATCAGCATTAATGAGATAGTAGCACTGATACCTGAGCTCTTTTATTATACCAGCTGGGCCGAATATATCAGATTTCTTGTGGATTCCGGCAGGACATTCTGCAAATCGAAGGCTTATGAAAGCATGGAAGACGGTCTGAGAATGAAAGCCAGGGGAATATATAATCTTAAGCTTGTCTCCGCAGAGGAAGATGTAAGCATCGTACCCAATGATCTTGATTTTGGCGATGATTCGACAGTTTATATCCTTACGGGCGCAAACAGAGGCGGCAAAACGACGATAACCCAGGCGGTAGGGCTTTTATATGTGCTTGCCCAGGGCGGAATATATGTTCCGGGCGAGTCTTTTGAATATGTTCCGGTTGACTGTATTTTCACACACTATCCGGCTGATGAGGATAAGACTATGGACCTCGGAAGACTCGGTGAAGAGTGCATCCGCTTCGGAAGGCTTTTTGATGAATGTACGGAAAAGAGCCTTCTGCTGCTTAATGAGACCTTTTCGACCACATCTTTTGAGGAAGGATATTATATCGCAAGGGATGCGGTCAGGGCGATAATTTCAAAGGGGTCAAGAACCATCTACAACACGCATATGCATAAGCTGGCAGTTGAAATCGATACCTTGAATGCCGAGAGTGAAAAGTACAAGGCAGCATCACTTGTAGTAAAGAGTGAAGAGGGAAAGAGATCCTTCAAGGTAGTAAGAACTGCGCCGGAGGGCATGTCCTATGCAAAGGATATAGCGGAGAAATACGGTGTAACCTATGAAATGCTGACAAGGAAAAAATAATGCTTATATTTTTATGAAAAATATGCTATAATTGACATCAGTAAACGTAAAACCAAACCGAAAGGAGATAGAAAATGGGTTTTTTTGACAAACTTAAGAACAAGGTTGAGGCAACAATGAACAACAAGGCTTCAAGCGAGACAAGAGGAGCACTCAATTCAGTAAAGCAGGGTGCCGAAAAGCTTACAAACGAGGCTATCAAGAATTTCAAGCGTAAGGACAAAACCTTTACATTTGACAGGCTTCCGGAAAACGTTGATGAGCTCAAGGCTCTGCCTCAGGCTAATCTTCAGGATCCCTTCGGAACAGTTGCACTTGTTATTCTTGCACTTTCAAATTACAACAAGGATCTTGACAAGACAGTTGAGATGCTGAACTACCTTAAAGGACCCGCACCGCTCATGGGCCAGGAGCTCGGACGTATGCGTGACCAGCTTAAGGGCAAGGATTACCTGATGAGATCATATTTTGCCGGTACAAACCCCGACAACAATTATACTCCTACCAACCCGCTTACACTTACCGTATTCGACAATCCTTACTCCTATGACAATGAGAAGGACGGCTATGTAACCCTCTGGGTACATTCTTCCGGTGCCGATAACGACAGACAGGTAAGACTCCGCAAGAAGGGCAGCACAGGAGAGTGGTTCCTTAACGAAGAGTACCTGCTTCCCGGAATCCGTGTTCCCAATGAGGACAATCCCTGGGCATAAAAGCCATTTAATTACTGTATAAGAGAGAAAAAGAGAGAAATAATTAAATATGAATGATATTAAAAGGGAGGAGCCTGTTTTTGCCGAAAACAAAATGGGTGTCCTCCCCATTAAAAAACTGATAATTACCATGTCGCTGCCGATGATGATATCCATGCTGGTCCAGGCGCTTTATAATGTTGTGGACAGCATGTTTGTTGCGAAGATAAGTGAGGAGGCTCTTACGGGAGTAACTCTTGCCTTTCCTTTGCAGATGCTTATGATATCTTTGGGTTCTGGTATCGGCGTGGGTATAAATGCACTGCTTTCACGTTCACTCGGAGAAAAGAACTTTAAAAACTCCGATGCAGCCGCAAATACGGGATTGTTCCTCACTGCGATCAACATTCTCGTATTTTTGTTTGTCGGGCTTTTTGTTGCAGAACCTTTTATTAAGGGTCAGGTAAAAAGCGATGATGCGGCTGCCGCAGCCGAGATTGCAAAGAGCGGTTCAAAGTATCTTAAAATATGTACGACACTTTCATTTGGTATCTTTTTCCAGATGACATTTGAGAGGCTTCTTCAGTCAACCGGAAAAACGATACTGAGCATGATCTCGCAGGGTACGGGTGCCATTATAAATATTATCATGGACCCCATCCTGATTTTCGGACTCCTTGGATTTCCGAAGCTTGGAGTAGCGGGAGCTGCCTATGCGACCGTGCTTGGTCAGGTGATAGCTGCGATGCTTGGCATGATAATGAACCTCAGGTATAACAAAGAGATCAATTTCTCGGTAAAGGATATAATAAAGCCTTCGGTTCATGCAATAAAGGTGATCTATACCGTCGGAATCCCATCGGTATTCATGATGTCGATAGGCTCGGTGATGACCTTCCTTATGAACCAGATACTCATCACTTTCTCGACCACGGCGGCAACGGTGTTCGGTATTTATTTCAAGCTCCAGAGCTTTTTCTTCATGCCGGTATTTGGTATGAACAACGGCCTTATTCCTGTGCTTGCCTACAATTACGGCGCAAGGAAGAAGGAGAGGATAACAGAGGCTTTGTCCTTTTCCATGAAGCTTGCTGTTTCGATAATGCTGGTCGGCGTTGCGGTATTCGAACTGATTCCTGGACTGCTACTTGCCTGCTTTGACGCGTCGGAGCATATGCTTGATATCGGTATTCCGGCTCTCCGTATCATCTGCCTGTCATTTCCTATCGCAGGCGCATGTATCGCAATGGGTTCGGTATTCCAGGCTTTTTCGAAAAGTTCCTATTCACTTGTGATCTCCTTCGGACGTCAGCTTGTGGTACTGATTCCGGCAGCATGGCTTTTGTCAAAGACAGGACATGTTGTGAACGTATGGTGGGCCTTCCCGATCGCAGAGGCAGTTTCATTGGTACTCTCACTGTATTTCTTTAAGAGAATACATAGGAAAATTATTGATACTCTGTAGTTTTATGGAAAAATGATCATGAGGACGGATCATATGGAAAATAAAGTTTTTAACCCTGTGCTGGTAATCTCCGAAAAGCTTGGGGATTATCCCGCTGAAAAGAAAATGCATCTGTTAAGTGTTATTTTGCCTAATATACTGATGGATTTTCATAAAGTGCTTTTAAAGGCGCCTTCCGGTGTAATTACAAGCGAAGAATATAAGCTTGATGATGGGAGCATGAGTATTGTGCTTGAAGGGATTAATGAGAGAAAAGGCCCGGCAGGATGCAGGATAGTAAGCGCTGACGTAAAGAAAGGCTAATGATAGCCCGAAAAATGTTTTGATGAGGTACTGTATGGACGACAGACTTAAAAAGCAAATTGATTTCATACTCGAAATAGATAAGGAAAAAAGCATATTCCGCCAGACGAGTCTTACAAATCATGGAAGGAAAGAAAATGATGCGGAACATGCCTGGCATATGGCAGTGATGGCATGGCTGCTTTCGGAGTATTCCAATGAAAAGATCGACGTTGGTAAAGTAATGCTCATGTGCCTTGTGCATGATATTGTGGAAATCGATGCGGGCGATACCTATGCCTACGACGAGGAAGCTAAGAAGACCCAGGGAGAAAGGGAAGAAGTGGCAGCGGACAGGATATTCGGAATACTGCCTTCGGATCAGGGTAAGAAGCTCAGAATCATTTTTGAGGAATTTGAAAAAAATGAGACTCCGGAGGCACGCTTTGCACATGCCATGGATAATTTCCAGCCCCTGCTTCTTAACAATTCCAACGGTGGAAATGACTGGAAGGAACATGGTATAAGGGCAGAGCAGGTGGTAAAACGCCAGGAAAGATGTAAGGGCGCATCAGATGTGATTTTCGCGAAAATCATGGATATCATTGACAGTAATCTTAAAGCAGGAAATCTCAGGGATTAATCAAAATAATTTTGTTTTTAATCTGTTTTTAATCTTTGTCACATTTTTATTTAATTTTCGGCCTGTATTATATAGCCATAAGCTACAGCGAAGGGCTGAAGCACAATAAAAGTTGACAAAAAGGAGAAACAAAATGGATAATCTTGAAAAAGCTGAAAAAATAAGAGAAAAAACCGGAGTTACCTACGACGAGGCAAAAAGAGCTCTTGAGGCATGCAACTATGATATGCTTGATGCGGTTGTTTATCTTGAAACCCTCGGAGTGATAAGAGGACCTCAGATGGGTACCTATTACACACAGCCTGAGATGAATTCTTCTGAGGAGTTTAGCCGGGCACAGGCTGAATACAAACAGAACTGCAAGGGCGGAAGAACCTTCGGTGAGAGCCTTGACAGCTTCTTCGGATGGTGCGGCAAGATTCTTAAGAGAAGCATGGAAATCAAATTCCAGGTAATCAAGAACAATG
>JAFRWN010000117.1 GCA_017437965.1 Lachnospiraceae bacterium | reverse complement strand
AAGTGCTGAAGGCAAAGGATGTAGAGAAGCTATTATAAGCAAAAAGGATAAGGCTCCTCACTACCGGCAAGTATGTCGGCGGCGGGGAGCCTTGCTTTATGCCTTGATGTCGATTGTGACTCCGGATCATATGTTCACCAAGGTCGTTACCCCCGGCCCGATGGGAAGACCCAAGGACATCCATACCACCAGGAAAATGACCCACATTACCAGAAGGATCATTCCGATCGGGAAGAGATTTGAGACAAACGTTCCTATCTTCAGCTTGGGATCAAACATATCCTGTGATGCCTTCAGCGTTACCCACAGGTATGGCATAACCGGAGTGAAGCAGTTGGTGGTTGAATCTCCGATCCTGTAAAAGAGCTGTGTCATGGCAGGGTGATACCTGCCGGCCAGTAGCATCATGGGAATGAAGACCGGCGCAAAGATCGACCATTTTGCAGAAGACGAAGTAATAAATATATTTATTAAGGCACTGAACAGAATGAAACTGACGATCATTCCGAAGCCGGTAAATCCACTGGCTTTAAGAGCATTTGCTCCATTGATGGCAAGAAGTTGATCTATGTTGGTCCATGAAAACAGCTTCTGGAACTGAGCGGTAAAAAAGCAAAAGACCAGATATCCGCTCATCCTGCCCATGACCTTGACCATAGCCCTGTATATGTCATCAAGCCCTTTAAATGTACCGGCCGAAAGTCCGTAAACAATACCCGGGACGCTGAAAAAGAAAACAAGGATAGTGATCAGATTCTTCAGAAGATAGGAACCTATAAAGGCTCTTGTACCGACATTTTCCTTTCCGACTACAATTCCGAGAGGACCCCATACTGTTGCGCAGACTACTATTATAAGAAATATCAGAATTGAGATACCGGCCCGGGAGAGGGCTTTTCTTTCCTGCGGTGTAACCTCATCTTCCGTGTTGAGCAAAAGCCCCTGTGCAGGAACATATCCACCTAATCTTTTATTGATGAAATGATTGCACATAAAGCCTATCAAAAAAGTACAGAAAATGGTGGATGCAGCCATGAAATACCAATTACATGTGACATCCACATTGAGAACTCCCTCTCCGAGAAAATCATCAACAACATTTTGAGAAATCCCCTGTAAAAGCGCATCTGTGCCGGAAATCATAATGTTGGCGGAAAAACCCGACTGAGTGGCGACATAAGCGCATAAAACTCCTGCGACCGGATGAAGTCCCGCAGATAAGAATAGAAGCCCCGCCAATGGCGGAATCACTATGGCTGAAGTATCGGAAGCAATATTTCCGAGGATACCTATGAAAGCCACAAGATAGGCAAGAAACCGTTGAGAGGTATGCTTCATTTTGGCATTCAGGAAAACCTTGATGAGTCCTGACTCCTCACAGAAACCTACGGCTACGGTCATCACAAGTACAAGGCCCAGAGGCGGGAAGGACGTAAAATTGGTGATCATATTTGCAAGAAACCAGTACAGACCTTCTCTTGAAAAGAAATTTTTCACATGGACCTCCGCCATGTTGGCCGGATTGATGACCGTCACATTAAAAACGTTGAAAATCAGCGACAACACAGCAGTTATTATGAATAACCACATGAACAGGATCGCCGGCTGCGGCAGCTTGTCACAGAATTTCTCAATACGCAATAGTATGTTTTCAAGCTTTGATGATTTGGTTTTCAAATGTGAATCCTCTCTTAAATTCAACCTTTTTGCTCCCCCGTAAGAACCGGTACCATGCAGTATCACCGTTCCCTTTCCGGGCTTTGTATTT
>JAFRWN010000116.1 GCA_017437965.1 Lachnospiraceae bacterium | reverse complement strand
CCCAAGGGGGAGTCTCATGTCCTGATTGTCTAAGTTATTGCAACTTCCCTTTGTATCGGTTAATGCAATAGATTTATCATATCAAAAATCATTTCCCGTTGCATTTACTTTTGCACCCGAGGCACAAAGTTACTATTAACTTTTATTTATTCGATTCCTTTTCCCTTTCTATAAATTGAAGTATAATTTTAAGAGAAGAACATCTGTTTTTTGGGAAATTTTATTTACTTTTTTGTTTAATACCTGACTCAAAAAAGGTATGCATCGCAAATAACAAGTGAGTTATATAATGAGAATTCCCGAAGAAAAAAGGCAGGCGAAAATTCTGTAACAGGATTTTAATAGAACATTTCAAAATAAATTTTTGAAGGTTCTATAATAAAAAGAGAGGAAAAGTAATTATGAAACAACTGATTGAAGAATTTAAGACCTTTATTTCTAAAGGCAATGTCCTCGGACTCGCAATCGGTATTATCATCGGCGGCGCGTTCAATGACATCGTTAACTCCCTGATCAATGATGTGATCATGCCTGTTATTGGTCGGCTGCTCTCCGGAGTCTCGTTCGATTCCTGGTATATTCCGCTTGACGGGAACACCTACGAATCCTTTGCTGCTGCGAAAGCTGCATCTGCTCCGATGATCACGATCGGCAATTTCATCTCTGCAGTGATCAATTTCTTCATCATCGCTCTGGTGCTCTTCTTCATTATGAAGGCTGCCAACAAAGCCGCAGCGCTGACAAAGAAGCAGGAAGAGGAAGCAGCTGCTGCTCCTGCTGAACCGAGCGAAGAAGTCAAGCTGTTGACTGAGATCCGTGACGCACTTGCGAAGAAATAATCTGATATGATGTCTATTGCCTCCGGAAACGGAGGTTTTTTTTGTGTGTGAATAGTCATACTAAATAATGACAAATATCATATTTATGCATTAATGGTCGAAATGTTTCGGTGTTTTTGGAATTGTCAGACTAATTTTACGATATACTTTATGCATAGTAAACCCGTACTCTTTACGGATCATAAATAAAGGAGAAAATATGAAAAAAGGTTTAGTTGTATTGTTTGCCATGCTTCTCGTCCTTTGCAGCGCAGTTTCTGCGTTTGCCCAGGATGGTGTGCTGTATGTTCTCTGCACACCCCAGGAAGAATGGTGCCAGGGAATGGAAGAAGAATTTGAAGCTGTTTACCCTGAAATCGATGTTCAGTGGAACCGCCTCTCCTCCGGCGAAGCACTCGCCCGTGTCCAGGCTGAAAAAGGCAACCCGTCATTTGACGTTTGGTGGGGTGGCCCGATGGATGCTTTCATTGCTGCAAAAGCTGAAGGCGGTCTCCTGGCGCAATACGAAAGCCCGAGCCTTGCGAATGTTCTCGAAAAATTCCAGTATCTTGTTGATGTCGATCACTATTATGCCCCGATTTACATGGGCACCATCGGCTTCATGACCAATACCAACTGGCTGGAGGCTCATCCCGGTGTTGAAGCTCCGACTTCCTATTATGATCTGCTGAAACCCGAATACAAGGGTCAGGTCATGATCTCTCATCCGTCCACTGCCGGTACCGGCTACACCTTCCTCTCCTCTGT
>JAFRWN010000115.1 GCA_017437965.1 Lachnospiraceae bacterium | reverse complement strand
CGGTAAGCTTCAAGAATACCGTCATCATCATGACGAGCAACGCCGGTGCCCAGAGCATAGTAAATCCCAAGCAGCTTGGCTTCTCGAAGGAAAAAGATGCCAAGAAGGATTATGAATTCATGAAAAACAGCGTAATGGAAGAGGTGAAGAGGATATTCAAGCCCGAATTCATCAACCGTATCGATGATATCATTGTGTTCCATGAGCTTACAAAAGACGAGATAAAATCTATTGTAAAGCTTCTGCTTAAGCAGCTTGCCACAGGGGTCAAGGAAGGTAAGGGCATCACCCTTAAATTCAAGCCTTCGCTGGTTGATTTCATCTCGGAAAAGGGTTATGATCCCAAATACGGTGCACGTCCCGTAAAGCGTGCCATTCAGGATAATCTCGAGGACAAGCTTGCAGATATGCTGCTTGCGGGAGAGATAAACGAGGGAGATACTGTAAATGTCACCTGCGAAAAAGGTACTGTTTTACTGCAGGGAATGCGGTAATGAAATGACAAAGTGGGCAGGGCAGTGTCCTGCCTGCAAAAACTGGAATACAATAGTTGAGGCCCCCGATAACTACCGGAGCAAAAAAACTTCCAAAGGCACAGTAGCGGTGATAAGACCGACTTCTGAAAGAAAGAGCCTTTCCGAAGTAAGCACGGACGAAGAACTTAGGATCGATACGAAGATCAACGAGCTTAACCGCGTGCTCGGAGGAGGAATAGTCAGGGGTTCGCTTGTACTTGTCGGTGGAGATCCGGGTATCGGCAAATCGACACTTTTGCTTCAGATGTGCAGGGAGCTTTCCGGAAATGACGGAAGTGTTCTGTATGTTTCGGGAGAGGAAAGCCTCAGGCAGATCAAACTTCGTGCCGACAGGATAGGAAGCTTTTCCGATACACTGAAGCTTCTTTGTGAGACCGATATCGACGAAATAGTCTCACAGACCGAAGAAATGAAGCCTGATGTGCTCGTCATCGACTCGATACAGACCATGTGCAAGGCCGATGTCGAATCCGCGGCAGGTTCGGTATCCCAGGTACGTGAGATCACCCAGGTGCTTCTGCGTCTTGCAAAAGAAAAGAATATCGCGGTATTCATTATCGGGCATGTGACCAAGGAGGGTACCGTTGCGGGACCCAGAATGCTTGAGCACATGGTAGATACCGTGCTCTACTTTGAGGGCGACAACAATTCTCTTTACAGGATACTGCGTGCGGTAAAGAACCGTTTCGGATCCACCAATGAGATTGGTGTTTTTGAAATGGTACAGAGCGGGTTAAGGGAGGTTCCCAATCCTTCCGAGCATATGCTTGCCGGCATGCCGGAAAATGAGCCAGGTTCTGTAGTGACTTCGGTTATGGAAGGCACGAGACCGATACTTGCTGAGGTGCAGGCACTTGTCTGCCAGACCAATTTCAATATGCCTAGACGTACTGCGGCTGGTACCGACTACAACCGTGTAAATCTTCTGATGGCTGTGATGGAAAAGCATCTCGGACTTCATTTTTCGTCCTGCGATGCCTATATCAATGTGGCAGGCGGTATGAGAATAGTCGATCCGTCGCTCGATCTTGCGATAATACTTGCACTTTATTCGGGCTATGCCAACATTCCGCTCACAAAGAAAACCATAGTTTTCGGTGAAGTCGGGCTTACGGGTGAGGTAAGGTCGGTATCCCAGATTCCCGCAAGGGTTTCCGAGGCAAAGAAGCTGGGCTATGAGCGTGTGATACTTCCTGAAGCGGGAATCGGAGCACTTAAAACAGCCGGAATAGGTTTTTCCGGTATTGAACTTATCGGAATACAGAATATACGTGAACTTAAAAAGCTCATGCAGGGTTAAAGGAGTAGGAGCTTGTATAATAAAGCAGGAAAAGTGAAAAGGCTTATAGCGGCAGCGGTAATCTTTGCTTTGCTTCTGTCTGTGGTTTCCTGTGGCAAAAAAAAGGAAGGACGTGACATAAACGAGCTCAATTCACATGAGCATGAGGTTGTCGCACTTCCAACAGAAGAGCCGGAACCGCTTCCTGTCGTGGATGCGGCAGGCTTCTATACCTGTGATGACAATGTTTATGTAAATGCGGAAAAGATCACCTTTAAGTCTGAACCGCAGAGTGCAAGTGCCGATGCAGGTGAGGGCGTTTTCGGACAGCAGCTCTACCGTAACGGTTACAATGATGAAGGCTGGTACAGGGTATATGTTTCCGGCAAGGAAGTATATGTCAGAAAAGAGGACGTTACCGAGATTGCCATCAACAGTGATTCCAAATTCACATATTCTCTTTCTTCACTTGATATCGTAGATTCCTCAAGGCAGTTCTATTCCTATGAGAGCATGACTGAGGATTTAAGCCAGATAAGAAAGAAATTTCCAGACATATGCAGGCTTTCCGTTTGTGGTCTCAGTGAGGACGGAAGAAATGTGTTTGATTTTGTGCTGGGAAGTCCTGAGGCAAAGCACAGCATACTTGTTCTTGGCGGAATGGAAGGCTGTGAATATATGACTTCGCTGTTTGCTGCAAAGCTTTGCGAATATTATGCACATTATGCGGCAGAGGGTGTTTACGGCGGATATCCCTATGCGGAGCTGCTCAAGAAGTACAATATCCATATAATTCCTATGCTTAATCCCGACGGTGTATCCATCAGTCAGTATAATGTCGAGAAGGTAAAGTCTGAAACAGTCAAAACCAACCTGCAGAAATGGTTTGAAAGAGATCAGGTTGCCGGCGGCACGAACCTTTCGATAGAAAGTTACCTTACATTTTACTATGCAAATTCAAGAGGAACCGAAATCACGATGAATTTCCCTCATGGCTGGGAAGACATGGTAAGCAGTGAGGAACCGGGAAGCAAGGGCTACAAAGGACTGACAAGTGCTTCCGAAAACGAGACGAGAGACGTGATAAAGCTGATAGAGAAGATTAATCCGGACCTTGTCATAAACCTGCGTACCAGTGGAAACAGCGTGGCCTATGATTTTGGCGGGGATGAAGAGGCAACACTTGCGGCAAAGAACATTGCGGATATGCTTTCGGAGAAATTTTCTTTTGAAAATGATTCAAAGAAGTATGCAGCCGAAATGTACGGTTCGGTTGAGAGCTATGCAGAGTGCGACAAGAAGATACCTGCACTCAGAATCAATATCGGTAACGGAACCGCGCCGCTTTCACTCAACGAATACAATTCAATATGGAATACAGGCAGGGAAACGCTTGCGGCAATACTTGTGAGCCTGATAAGTGCCGCATATAAAAAATAAATATTTTTGTTGACATTCGGTACATGATATAGTAATATATATCTCGGTGCTAAACCAAAGGGGTATAGTTCAGCTGGTAGAATAACGGTCTCCAAAACCGCAGGTCGTGGGTTCGAATCCTACTGCCCCTGGCTAAGCTAAGGGATGTACGAATTGTACATCCCTTTTTCTGTATCAAAAAAAGATTGACATCCGGAGGGATAAATGGACATTCAGGACAGCAGGAAAAAAATAGATCAGATAGATAATAACATTATAGATCTTTTCAAAAAAAGAATGGCAACCGCAAAGGAAATTGCCGAGTATAAGGCAAAAAACAATATGCAGACTTTTGACGGTGCGAGGGAAAGACAGCTTCTTGCACGTATCAGCGAGCTTGCCGGACCCGAGCTTGAGGGCTATGCAAGGATGATATATTCACTGATGATGGATGTCAGCAAGTCCTACCAGCATAATATTGTCCATCCTACTTCAGCATTTGTTGACAAGATTGACAAAGCAATAGAGGAGACTGATAAGGTATTTCCAAAGGAAGCTGTTGTTGCATGTCAGGGAGTTGAAGGCTCCTACGGCGGTATTGCCACATCAAAAATTTTCCGCTTTCCGGATATTCACTTTTATTCACAGTTTGAGGATGTATTCCTTGCTGTTGAGAAGGGTGAGGCGGAATATGGTGTGCTTCCGATCGAAAATTCAACAGCAGGCTCGGTAAAAATGACCTATGATCTGATGAGCAAGCATGATTTCCATATAGTAAGAAGCCTGAGGCTTAAGGTTGACCATAACCTGCTTGCAAAAAAAGGAACCGACATAAAGGAAATCAAGGAAATCTTTTCCCATGAGCAGGCGATAAACCAGTGTGCCGGATTTATAAAAAGCCTTGGTGATATAAAGGTTACTGTGGTCGCAAATACCGCTGTGGCTGCCAAAATGGTATCAGAGAGCGGAAGAAGTGATGTTGCGGCAATTTCAAGCTCCGCATGTGCATCACTTTACGGACTTGACATACTCGGAAGCTCCGTCCAGGATAACGGAAACAATTACACAAGATTCATATGCTTCTCAAAGAAGCTGAAGATTTTCCCGGGTGCTGACAGGACCTCAATCATTGTTGTGCTTGAGCATAAGCCGGGCTCACTTTTCAAATTCATGAGCAGGCTCTACGCACTTGGCATCAATGTTACAAAGATTGAATCCAGGCCGATACCGGACAGGAATTTTGAATTCATGTTCTACTTCGATATTGAGGAAAGCGTTTATTCCGAGCAGTTCAAAACCTTCCTTTCGGAACTTGAATTCAACTCGGAGAGCTTTAAATATCTTGGAACTTATTCGGAAATAGTGTAATAGATGAGGTAGTATATGCGTATAGGTACAGGCTACGACGTACACCGTCTGACAGAAGGCCGCGATCTTGTAATCGGCGGTGTGAAAATAGATTATGAGCTGGGACTGCTCGGCCATTCGGATGCGGATGTTCTGGTACATGCAATAATGGATGCACTTTTAGGCGCTGCGGCGCTCGGTGATATCGGGCTGCATTTTCCGGACAATGATCCGGCCTATAAGGGTGCGGACTCAATAAAGCTCCTTTCACATGTCGGAGAACTTCTTTCGGACAAGCTGTACATGATAGAAAATATTGATGCCACGATAATCGCCCAGGCACCGAAGATGAGACCGCATATTGAAAAAATGCGTGAAAACATTGCAGCTGCACTTAAGATAGAAAAGGACAGGGTAAACGTCAAGGCAACGACAGAGGAATATCTCGGTTTTACTGGAAGAGGCGAGGGCATTTCCGCTCAGGCAGTATGTCTCTTAAGCGAAATGAAAGATGCAGGCTTTACGGCCTATGACAGCGAAGCAAGGCCCTGCGGTACCTGCGGGGGCTGTGTCAGGAAACAGTAAGAAAGGATAAGGGCTAATATGAAATATAATACTATAAACTTGAAGGTTCCCTACGAAAAAGCAGGGCTGTCCGGTGAGGGCTGCAACCCTGTGCTTGTAGAATATATAGCAGACCAGTCGGAGGAGATCGGAAGACATAATCGTCCTGCAGTGCTGATAATTCCGGGCGGAGGCTATGATTATGTATCCGACCGTGAGGGCGAGCCGATAGCCTTTGCACTTCTTACAAAAGGAATTCAGTGTTATGTCCTGAAGTATTCCTGCGTGAAGAAAAGCTTTCCGCTTGATCTTCTGGAGGCTGCAACGGCACTTGCATATATCAGGGAGCATGCAGTTGAAAACGATATAAATCCCGATGACATAACGGTTATGGGCTTTTCTGCCGGAGGACATCTTGCGGCAAGCCTTGCTGTTCACTGGGACAAGAATTTCGTAAAGGAACCTCTCGGCTTCTTTAAAGAGGAGCACAGGCCGAATGCACTTGCTCTTGCATATCCCGTGATTGCGACAACAGATACCCATCAGGGTTCGATCGACAATCTGATGTGTGAAGATTCCTACCTTCCGCTCGGAGGTCTTGAAAGTACTTTCGGAGTCGGGTATCTTACAAAGGAAGACAGGGAAAAGCTTATTTCACTTGATAAGCAGGTAAGTGACAATACACCGAAAACTTTCATATGGCACTGCGCCGACGATGGCTGCGTTCCGGTTTCGAATTCCCTGCGTTTTGCCGCAGCGCTAAATGAACACCATATTCCGTTCGCAATGCATATATACCAGAACGGCGGACATGGACTTGCGCTTGCAGACGAGGTTACCGCAAAAGAAGAGTGCCAGATAAATGTGGATGCGGCAGGCTGGATAAAGCTTGTCTGCGACTGGATATACAGAAAATAAGGAGTAAGATATGAAATTATCCTATACCGACATCAGGAACGGTGTTGTAAGGGTCAATCCGGATGATATAAATACAAAAAGCAATGTGCACCAATATAACAGGGAGGTTGCCTTATACCGTATCGAAATGAGGGAAGTCCAGACTGTAGTCAAAGGAATGGTGGTATTCAATTTAGTGGTCATTACTGCACTTTCTTTACTGAAGTCATGGAAGCTCTGGAGCTTTCTGCTGGTTGTCGGAGTAAACATACTTCTGTTTATCCTTCGTGAAATGAAGGTAGGACCTTTAAGGAAGAAACCGGGTTATCCGAAGTTTCAGGATATGAACATGATAGAGGATGACGATGTTCCTTATACTCCTCCGAAGCAGCAGAAAGATGATCTGGACGAGTATCTTGAAGAGATGAGAAGACAGGAGATCCGTGAAAGCCTTGGACCATGGACGGGCAATGATGAACAGCAATAAACCATGTATTATATAAAGGAGAGAAAAGATGGAAAACAGACTGAATATCTATAATACACTGACAAAGAGGGTTGAAAAATTTGTGCCGAATACCGATGGAAAGGTAAGCATGTATACCTGCGGACCTACAGTATATCATTTTGCGCATATAGGAAACCTTCGTTCATATATCTGTGAGGATGTGCTTGAAAAGACACTTCGCTACATCGGTTATGATGTAAAGCGTGTAATGAACATAACTGACGTAGGACATCTTTCAAGCGATGCCGACACCGGAGAGGACAAGATGCTTGCAGGTGCAAAGCGTGAGCATAAGACGGTAATGGAAATCGCAAAGTTTTATACCGATGCTTTCTTTTCAGATTGTGCAAAGCTCAACATAAAGACACCTGATGTAGTTGAACCCGCAACAAACTGCATAAACGAGTTCATACACATGATCGAGGTGCTTCTGGAAAAAGGTTATGCTTATGTTGCAGGCGAGAATGTATATTTTGATACTTCAAAGCTTAAGGATTACTATGTCCTTACCGGTCACAACGAGGAAAACCTTTTTGTCGGCGTGCGCGAAGATGTTGAAGAAGATGTCAACAAACGTAACAAGAATGATTTCGTGCTCTGGTTTACCAAGTCCAAATTTGAGGACCAGGCGCTTAAGTGGGACAGCCCCTGGGGCGTAGGATATCCCGGCTGGCATATCGAGTGCTCATGCATTTCAATGAAGCATCTTGGCGAGTACATGGACATCCACTGCGGCGGTGTTGACAATATTTTTCCTCATCATACGAACGAAATTGCACATAGCGAGAGCTATCTCGGACATAAATGGTGCAATTACTGGTTCCATGTTCACCATCTGAATGACAAGACCGGAAAGATGAGCAAATCCAAGGGAGATTTCCTGACGGTTTCACTGCTTGAGTCAAAGGGTTACAATCCGCTGGTTTACAGAATGTTCTGCCTGCAGAGCCACTACCGTAAGCCTCTTGAGTTTTCCTACGAGGTTCTTGACCAGGTAAAGGCTGCGTATGAAAAGTTAAGAAAAAGAATTGGAGGACTCAATGCCGAAAAGGTTGGCGACAGCTACAAAAACGTAGATAAGGAAAGCTTTGACAAGTTCAATGAGGACTTTATGAATGCGCTCTGCTCGGATATCAATACTGCAGGTGCACTTACTGTTGTCTATGATGTGCTGAAGGCTGACATAAACGATGACACCAAGAAGGCCCTTATCGATAGCTTTGATTATGTTCTGAGCCTCGGACTCTCAGAGCCCTATGAGGATACACAGTCGGAAGTTGACAAGGAACTT
>JAFRWN010000114.1 GCA_017437965.1 Lachnospiraceae bacterium | reverse complement strand
TCGGGACGAAGATATACAGTGTTCTTTGCATCCTCGGTAACGCCCTGGAAGGTCTTGAACATCAGGTTGAACTGTCTGATATCGGTAAAGTTATGCTTGCCGCATGAAGGACAGGGAACCTTGTTGTCCTCGATGAACTGTGCCATCTTCTCCTGGCTCCAGCCGTCGATCGCACCGTCAAGGGTGATTCCTTTCTCTGCTGCATAATCCTCGATCAGCTTGTCTGCACGGAAACGCTCATGGCACTCTTTACAGTCCATAAGAGGATCCGAGAAGCTGCCAAGGTGACCCGATGCAACCCAGGTCTGAGGATTCATGAGGATCGCGCAGTCAACGCCTACGTTATAGGGGTTTTCCTGGATGAATTTGCTCCACCATGCTTTCTTTACATTGTTCTTCAGTTCAACACCAAGATTACCGTAGTCCCAGGTATTTGCGAGACCTCCGTAGATCTCCGAACCGGGATATACAAAGCCTCTTGCCTTTGCAAGAGCCACAATTTTGTCCATTGTCTTTTCTACTGCCATTTTAGCCTCCGGATATCGGGTTTTCTCACCCTTTTTTAATACTTTTTGAAGTTTATCAATTTTTCGGGAAAATGTCAAGATGCTGTACGCTTTTATTTCAGGGACCAGATTTTTATTTCTGCCTTTCCCCTGTCTGTCCGCAAATATTTCTCGTGTTCCGTCGAAAAAACCCTGCTTGTAAAGACAGCTTCACCGTCATTGACAAAAATCTCTACCGAACTGGAATCGATAAATACCCTGAGTTCCGAAAGGGCTGCAGACAGCTGCAGCTTTCTTGAAGTTCCTTCGCTTTCGTTAAAAACGATATCCATTCCGCTTCTGTCTATTTCAAGTTTTTTTTCGGAGGCATCATAAGAAACCGAAAGACCGCCCTGTCCGTCCTTTCCCGCAAATAAGCGCATCGAAAATCCTGAGCCTTCTTCGGCATCCGTTTTTATTAGAAGTTCCGCTGCCTTAGGAAGCTTTACATTCTCATAATCACCGGCTCCGGCTTCAATTTCTTCTTTCCTTAAGCTTTCGAGCTCCTTCACCGGTTTTTGGATTAGTCTTCCGTTTTTTACCGAAAGCTCTCTGGGCAGGGTAAGACATCCCGACCACTCTTCCTCGTCGGTCGGATAAGTGACATCTGGAAGTCCCATCCATGCGGAAAGGATGTGCCTGCCGGTTCCCGCTGCACAGGCCGCAGCATAAAAATCAAATCCGAAATCCAAGAATTCCAGCTTACCCTCCGGCAGAAATACAAGCTTGTCCCAATCCATCTTTCCGACAAGATAGGTATTATGGTTCTGACTTCCGCCACGTCCGGGAAGTGACAGATGCTGAGGGCAGAAAATGAGTACGTCCTTTCCGTCGATATGTTCTATGGACGGACATTCCCACATGATTCCGAGGTCTTCATAGCCCGGCACGCTGAGTTCTCCTGCGAATTCATATCCCGAAACCGCATTATCTGATTTATATACGATCACCCTTCCCTTCTTTTCCGGGGTCTGGGCACCGAGTATGATATAGTATTTTTCTTTTTCCTTTATATAGACAATCTTGGGATCCCTCTGATGTTCAGTATAGACGGGATTTTCTGAAAACAGCGGCTTTTCCGCCTTTGTTATCTTACCTTCCCTGTCCATCGAAGCAAGCAAGGTAAAGGGATGTCTCACATAATCCGCATCTCTGTGGTTTCCCGTATAATAAAGATACAAAATATCATCAAGTACGAATCCCGAACCCGAATATGCTCCTTTATTGTCAGGTGCATCACCTTCATCCGGCGAAATACCGATACCGCAGTCCTCCCAGTTTATAAGATCCCGGGACTTAACATGATACCAGTATTTAAGGCCATGTACGGCACCCCAGGGGCACCACTGATAAAACAAATGCCAGTTTCCGTCAAAAAAGGTAAATCCGTTCGGGTCGTTAAGCAGCCCGCTTACCGCCTGAATATGATAGTTCTGGCGGTAAACCGATTTTTCCGCTCTGTCATGAAGCTCCTTTATTTCCGAAAGATCCTTAAGATACCTGTATTTTTCTTCTCTGGTCCATTCTTTCATATGCGGTCCTTTCAAAGTCTATGCTTTCTGCTTTTTATATTCTTCCACATTAGTTTCAAGCACAGTCTTTCTGATTGAAAGAATTCTTCCGGGTGATACCGAAAGCTCATCATAACCCATGGCAAGAAATTCCTTTGTAAGCGAAAGATCCGCTCCAAGCTCTCCGCATATGCCCGCCCATGCGCCGTGACGATGTGCCGCATCCACAACCATCTTAAGCATTTTCATAATTGCCGGATGATGAGGATCATAGAACATATCGAGCGACTGATTCTGCCTGTCGATTGCAAGCGTGTACTGGGTAAGGTCATTTGTGCCTACGCTGAAGAAATCAACCTCCTCAGCAAGCTCGTCGGCAATCATGACCGCTGCCGGAGTTTCTATCATTATTCCAAGTTCAATATTTTTGTCGTAGTTCAGTCCTTCGCTGTCAAGCTCAGCCTTGATGTTTTCCACTATACTCTTAATTTTCTTAACTTCGTCAACCGATATTATCATCGGGAACATAATGGAAATCTTCCCATACGCGCTGGCACGAAGTATTGCGCGAAGCTGTGTTCTGAACACCTCCGGTCTGGTCAGGCATATTCTTATCGCACGTAGTCCGAGGGCGGGATTTTCCTCTGCGGGAAGGGCAAAATAGTCCGCCTGCTTGTCGGCTCCGATATCAAGGGTACGGATGATAACCTTCTTGCCGGCAAGAGTCTGGGCAACCTTTTTGTAGATCGCAAACTGTTCATCCTCGGTCGGATAATTGTCCGAGCCTAGATAAATAAATTCGGAACGGAAAAGTCCGATACCGCCGGCGTCATTCTTGAGCACAAGGCCGAGATCCTTTGTGTCGCCTATATTTGCGTAAAGGTTTATCTTCTGTCCGTCAAGAGTAATATTTTCCCTGCCCTTAAGCTGTTCCAGAAGTTTTTTCTTCTCCAGCTCATTTTCAAAAAGCTTTTTCTTTACTGCAAGAGTCTCATCGTCGGGATCTACATATACTTTTGCCTCATAGCCGTCAACCACTGCAAGCTTTCCGTCATATTCCTCATCGAGAGGGACAGGACAAGTGATAAGCGCCGGTATTCCCATCGTTTTGGCAAGTATGGAAGTATGTGAATTTGCGGAGCCGTGCACAGTAATAAATGACAGGATTTTTTCTTTATCCATCTGCACGGTTTCCGAAGGCGCAAGGTCATCCGCAACAACAATAACCGGCTCATCCGAAACAAGACCGTCACCTGCGTTTCCGGAAAGGATACTTATCAATCTTTCTGAAACATCTTTAACATCCGCCGCCCTTGCCTGGAAATATGCCTCATCCATTTCCGAGAACATCTTTGCAAAATTGTCTCCGGTCTGGGCTATTGCATATTCGGCGTTTACCTGCTCCGTCTCTATCATGCTTTCCACGGATTCAATAAAATCTTCATCATCGACCATGAACTGATGCGCATGAAAGATTTCCGCGCCCGACTCGCCTACCTCCTTCAAAGCCTTATTGTAAAGCTCTTCCAGTTGTTCCATCGCCACTTCCCTGGCATTTTCATATCTTTTTATTTCCGCTGCGGAATCTTCCGTCTTCAGTCTTTTTACGGAATTTTCCTTCTTTTTATAGATGCTGAGTTTTCCTATCGCAATCCCCTCAAATACAGCTTTGCCCTCATATGTAAACATTTCGCACCTCCTGTTGTCATTTCTGCCCGCAGGCGTCCATTGCAAGCTTTATGCAACCCATTATCCCCTGATCATCATTTAATGCAGCAGGTATAATATATCTGTCCATATCATTAAGTTCTTCGGTTCTGATATAGCCATTAAGATTTTCTTTTACTTTTTCCCTTATCATCGGAAAAAGCGACATCTGATGCATTACACCGCCCCCGAGTATTATAACCTGGGGACTTGTGATCAGTATCAGGTTGGCAAGAGCCTGGGCAATATAATAGCTTTCAAGCTCCCATACCTCGCTTCTGTCGGAAAGTTCTTTTCCCGGCTTTCCCCATCTTTCTTCTATCGCGGGCCCTGCGGCCAGTCCTTCAAAACAGTTTTTGTGGAAAGGACATTTTCCGGCATAGGTATCATTTTCTGCTTTTACAAGCGTCATATGTCCAAGCTCGGGATGAAGCATACCATGAACAATTTTACCGCCCGACAGGATTCCGCCGCCTATTCCCGTGCCGATCGTTATATAAAGGGCATCAGAAAGATTTTTGGCCGCGCCCCAGGTTGCCTCGCCAAGCATGGAACCGTTCACATCGGTGTCAAAGCCTATGGGTACATTAAGCGCTTTTTTCATGGTTCCGACCAGATCGTAACCGCTCCAGCGAAGCTTCGGTGTTTCCTGAATATGGCCGTACTCCGGTGTATTTTTGTCAAGCTCTACCGGTCCGAAGCTTGCGATTCCAAGTGCTTTAATATCTTTATTTTCAAAATATTCGATTACCGCAGGCATGGTTTCCTCGGGAGTTTTCGTAGGAATTGATTTCTGTTCAATAATCCTGCCGTTTTCATCCCCGATGGCGCATACCATTTTTGTGCCGCCTGCCTCAAGTGCTCCGTATAACAATTCAACCACCCCGCAAGTCTAATTATTTTTTCGGGGTTTTCTCTTGAAAGAAAACCCCGGCATGTGCTTAATAATCAATGATCGGTTTTAAGGAATTCCTAAAAATTAGCCTTCATAAAGCTTTCGATTGCAGCAGCTGCTGCCTCCTCATCTTCCCCTTCAACCTTTATGGTCACTTCATCGCCTTTTACTATTCCCATTCCCATGAGCTTCATGAGGGAAGTAGCCTTTGCGCTCTTCTCACCTTTGTTAAAGGTAATCGTGCTTGCAAATTTCTTAGCCTCCTGAACCAAAAGGCCTGCAGGTCTTGCATGGATTCCAACCTCATCAGTGATCACATACTTAAATTCTTTCATTGTTTATTCCTCCTGAATTATATTTTTACATTCTCATAATCATCGCTGTTGGTCAGAAGGACCACAACGGTTTCGGCCTTTCCGGCCGCCTTGATCTTCGCCCTGTCAAATTCGAGAAGCTTCTGTCCTTTGACTACATTATCGCCCTCAGAAACATAAGGAGTAAATCCGTCACCCTTCATTTCAACCGTATCGATTCCAACATGGATCAGCAGTTCCATATCTTCTGCGCCGGTAATTCCTATCGCATGTTTACTTTCTGCCACGGTACTTATCTCACCATCCATGGGTGCATATACAATTCCTTCGTCAGGCTCGATTCCTACGCCCTGTCCCATCATTCCGGATGCGAAGGTAGGATCATTTATCTCTGTATACGGAATAACTTTTCCTTTTGTGGGCTGTCCAATTTCTCCTGCCGAGCAGCTTATTACGGTATTTGCAGTGATTTCTTTTCCTTCATCTGCCTTTGGCTCACAAGCCACGGGCTCAGCCTTCTTCGGTTCTTCCACGGAAGATGCTCCTGCCGATGCGGAAGCTGTAGCTGCTGCCGCCTCAGGCACTTCTTCTTTCCATAATACCATTGTAAGGGCAAATGCCACTCCGCCCGAGATAAGAAGAAGGATTGTATATTTTACTCCGTTGTTGATTGTCAGATAGCCCGGAATACCTGTAACACCATACGCTGTAGCACCGATCTTTGCTATTGCACCGAATACCGCACCGCAGGCAGCACCTATCATGCCGTAGACAAAGGGTTTCATAAATCGCAGGTTAACACCGAAAATCGCAGGTTCGGTGATACCGAGCGAGGCGGAAAGTGCCGAAGGAACCGCAACCGTCTTAAGCTTAGCCTGTCTGCATTTGATACCTACCGCAAGGCAGGCGCCAAACTGTGCAAAGTTTGCGGCAGAAGCTATGGGCATCCATGTATTGAGACCGTCAGCCGAAAGCATTCCGGCCTCTATAACGTTGTACATATGGTGAAGACCCATTACCACCGTAACGGGATACAGCGCACCCATTACAAATGCACCCGGCGTAAATTTTACGAGCCATTTTGCGCCGTCAAGAACATAATTTTCAAGAGTAGCAAAAACGGGACCGATAACTACGAAAGTAAAAAGGGCGGTAACAAATACCGTTGTGATCGGAACAACGAAAAGATCGATCATTTCATTTACATGGTCATGCAGCCATTTTTCTATTTTGCTCATGAACCAGACGGCAATCATTACCGGTATTACATGACCCTGATAACCATGTCTCGAAATAGAGCCCACAACATAGTCGCCCACCTTCAGGTTTCCGAAAAGATTCCATGTAGGTATCTTTCCGTTCGAGACTCCGAAGAAACTGTTGATAGCCTCCTCACTGCCGACATTCCATCCGTTCAAAAGACCCGTGTGGACCATCATAAGACCGATAACTGCAGCAAGATAAATATTTCCGCCGAAAACCCTTGCGGCACTGACCGCAACGATTACCGGTAGAAATGCAAATGCTGTATTTGCAACCATATCAAGGAAAGCATACCAGTCTGTATCCGCAAACTCCGGAAAGGCCTTGCCGAGTGCCTCGACAACACCCATCATCAGACCGGATGCCACTATGGCAGGAAGTATCGGCACAAAAACATCACCGACGGATTTCAACATTTTCTTCCATGCCGGCTGTTTTGCTGCGGCAGCCGCCTTTACATCATCCTTGGTTGCGGCAGTCATTCCGGTCACCGCAAGGAACTGATCATAGACCTTGTTAACAGTACCGGTTCCGATTATCAGCTGAAGCTGGCCGCTGTTTTCAAACATACCCTTAACGCCTTCTACTGCTTCAAGCTTTTTTTTGTCAATCTTGGAATTGTCTTTGATAACCAGACGAAGTCTGGTCGCACAATGCGCCGCCTGGGCAACATTTTCACGCCCGCCGATATTAGACACTATCTCCTCTGCGCACTTTCTGTAATCTAGAGCCATATGAAGTTACCTCCTCCCAATTGCAGCAAACCCGTTCACGGTCTGTTAAACCCTACGTAAAACAGCCGCTAAAATACAATTCAATATTAACATACACCCGGGCTTAATGTCAACAAACATTCTCCGGATGTATGTAATTTACCATCTTCTTACTCCCTTCATTTTGACTTTTTCATTATACATTATATCGTCAGCACGTTTAAACACGCTCTCTACAGTCAGGTCACGTAAAGGATCAAACTTGGCCATACCGATCGCAGCTGAGATTCTGTCCCATTTTTCAAGGCTCCATTCCCTTGAAAGCTCAGATATCATGCCTCTGAATTTTTCCACAAGCTTGTCGGCATTCGTATAGTCCTCACCCATCAGAATAACCGCAAACTCATCGCCGCCGATTCTGAAAACAGGGGAATGCTTGAACACATTACAGATGATACGGCTCAGCTTAACGATTGCCAGGTCACCCTTATCATGTCCGTAGGTATCGTTTATCAGCTTCAGATAGTTCATGTCAGCCATTGCAACACCGAATTCCGTAAAGCCCTCGAGCACACGGTTATCAAGAGTCTCTCGCATATTTTCATAGGCCGTCTTGTTACGGATTCCCGTAAGGCCGTCTTTCATGGCCATGTTCTGGGCATCCCTCTCACGCTGCTTGCTCTCGTTGAGCTCCTTGTTGGTGTAAACAAGGGTTCTCATATAATCATCGATTTCAAGCATCATCTCCGAGGTCTGTCTTGCCAGCTCGCCTACTTCGGTCTTGCCGACTGCAAGCTTCTTTACCTTGTCGGCAACAGCAACATCCTTGCTTTCCGAATATTCCTTGACATTTTCGGTCAGCATGGAAATCCTTCTCAGATATCTTCTGTTCACAAACCAGAGCATGAATGCCAGGCAGATAAGCATCACAATACCTACTACATAAGACATATGCAGTGAATTACGCAATATTTCTTTATTTACGCTGTTTATATCTATTTCCGCACATATAAGCGCTACTTTTTCATCCTCCATGTAGAGAGGAGTGTAGCAGGTGTAGGTATTTCCATATTCATTTTCCCATTTCTGGAATTCGTCGAGCTGCTCGCCCTTTTCCCATGTGTTCCATAGCACCTTTACCTTATCTTTGGGGTTTTCTTCGGGATCATCGATGATATACACTTCCATGTATCCCGGCTTGTCATCACGCTCATCCCTGGTCGCATCCACAAGATAAGCTACCGTGCCTTCATCACTGTCAGGCAGGATCATATAGGTATAATCAAGGTCAAAAACCTCACAGGCATCCTCAAAGGTAAGGGTCCAGTATTCATAATCATATATCAGGTACAGAAGAAGCAGGTCCTCCGGAAGTTCGTCTATCGTAACATCGATTCCGAACTGTGCATCGGGGTAAACCTTTTTGAACTCTTCGTTGAAAACATCAAGGGCGGTATCATATTCCTCAAAGTCAAAAGGGACATCCATTTTGTCATGGTACTGCTTCAGATACTTGTAATAATCCTTAAAGTCGTCGCCGTCATGCTGGATTATGGTCTCCAGGTACTCATTTACGTTCCGGATTTCCTCTAGCTTGATCTTTTTAAAGGACTTGCTTTCATTACGGAACAGCACAGCACAGACCACAGCTGTCAGTACAATGCTGAATATAAAAAATATAAATGCAAAACGTACTGTCAGGGTGTTGATCTTCTTGGTTTTTTCGGTTTTTATTCCCTTATATTTGTCCATTCTTAACCACCTATAATTTCAAGTAGTTTATCGCCTTTAAACTTGTGTTTTACCCTTGAGAAAAGATAATCCGCCGAAAGAGCACTAAGCTCATCTTCAACTTCTTTGCTTACGGTAAAGCTGAAAAGCTTTGTAATCGGGGTGTTGCCTATAAACCACAGCGCATACCAGCTTGACGGGTTCAGGCTCCTAAGGTCCGATGCCGGAAGCTTTGCTTTACATCTATCACAGACCGCACCTCCGTTTGCAACGGAAAACAGTCTTTTGTCCTCCTGTATTTTTTCATGGCAGAGCACACATTCGTTAAGCATCGGTCCTTCTCCGTTTAAAACAGAGGTTCTAATCTCGAAGACCGACCTTATCAGTCTTTTACTCATCTGCCCTTTTACAAGCGCTTTCAGGGAAGCATACAGAAGCTTCATCATCTCACGCTCATCATTGCCTTCCTTGGTATAGAAATCAGCCACTTCGCAGAAGTACATCGCATAATAAACGCTGTCAAGATCTTCCCTGATTTCGGAAAAATACTCTTCCACCTTCACTTCCGAGATCGTGAAGCTGTCCCTTCCCGGAAAAAGCGTGAAGTTCCCGAAAACGCAGGGCTGGGAAACGGCGAGAAGCGAGTTTCCCGGACGCCTTGCACCTCTTGCGAAGGCTGCAATTTTACCTTTTTCTTTTGTCAGTATCGTTACGCGCCTGTCATAGTCGCCCACGGGCATGACGGAGAGGACGATACCGGTAAGGTTTATTCTGTTGTCCATATTTTACATTTCATCATCTTGATACCCGAAATTTTTCATCAGGATATCGGAATCACGCCAGTCTTTCTTGACTTTTACCCAGAGCTTCAGGTTTACCTTGCAACCCAGTAATGCTTCACAGTCCTGCCTTGCCGCAGTACCGATTTTTTTAAGCATCGAGCCCTGCTTGCCGATAATGATGCCCTTGTGGGAATCACGTTCGCAGATTATGGCGGCGTCTATGTCGATAAGCCTTCCGCCCGGTCTTTCCTTCATCTGCTCTATCGTTACTGCTATGCCGTGAGGAATTTCCTCGGATAGATATTTCAGGGCTTTTTCCCTGATAAGTTCTGCACATATCTGGCGTTCCGGCTGATCGGTTATGGTGTCCTCGTCATAGTACATCGGGCCTTCCGGAAGGTATTTTCCTATCACCTTCATCAGCTCTGCCGTGTTCTCGCCTGTAAGTGCCGAAACCGGAACCACCTCTGCATAGTCCATTTCCTTGCTATAAACCGCAATGTCGGTAAGAAGTTTTTCCTTCTTTACAGTGTCAATCTTGTTTACGACAAGTATTACGGGGGTTTCGGTTTTCTTTAGTATTTCTATTATGTGCTGCTCGCCGGCTCCGATATATTCGGTCGGTTCGACAAGCCAGAGTATCACATCGACTTCTGAAAGTGTTTTCTCGGCAACGTTTACCATGAACTCGCCAAGCTTGTTCTTGGCTTTGTGGATTCCGGGCGTGTCGAGAAAGATCACCTGCTTTTCTTCGTCGGTATAGACAGTCTGTATCCTGTTTCTTGTGGTCTGGGGCTTCGAGGATGTGATTGCGATCTTCTGGCCGATCAGACGGTTCATAAGGGTTGATTTTCCGACGTTCGGACGCCCGATAAGGGTTACGAAGCCGGAGCGGAATGAGGAATTATTCATCAGTTCAGTTCCTTTATTTCTTTAAACATATCTGCATCTTCAGTGATCTTGCCTGCGCTGCCGACTGTACAGATATAGCCCTGGCATACTGCGCGGAGCACAGGGGCAAGTTTTTTAATGTCCTCTGCAGTGCAGTCAAGTATCTCATCTCTTTCCTTCTGCAGGCTTTCGTTGCTCAGGCTTCTTAACCAAGCGGAGAAGGAATATTCACCCATCGCCCTCGGAAGCTTCGGAAGATCCGTGCCGGAGAGGGTTCCGATGATGTATTTTTCAACTGCCTCTTTGTCAAGATTAAGGTTTTCAATATAGTCCGCAGCCTCTTCATATACCTTATAGGTATTCTTGAGGTTGGGATCCCTGTAGGATACAATGCCGCAGTTGCCTGAAATCTTTTCATAGGAGAAGAAGCAGCCGTAGGCGCCGCCCTTTACCCTGACATTCATCCAGAGATAGTCATAGGCAAGTATGGTCTTAAGGACAGCAAAGGCTCCCGTAAATTCCACGCCGGCTTTCTTGTAGCTGCCTACACTTGCGCAATACTGAATCTGACCACTGATCTTGAAAGCTTCGTTTCTGGCTTCCGGAAGATATACTTTAAAATCAATCTCCGGACGCACGATTTCTTCGGCCTTCTTCTGATCTTTCCCAAGTTTTTTCTTAAAGTCAGCAAAGCTTACGGCAAGGGCTTCATATTCTTTTTCCTGACCTGTAAGATTTACAAGTATATTTCCGGACCTTATCACACTGTCCCTTACATAATCAAGCTTTTCGATCAGTGCATCAGCCTTCTCATCAAAGTTCTCATAGAGATCCCTGATAAATTCATAGTACTCGATGCCACCCACCATCTGTTCAAATGCGGAGCGCTCCGAAAAATAGGAATATGCCCTGTCAATTGCGGTATTATGGCCCGATGAGATCAGCTTGCTCTGCTTTGAAGCAAAGATTTCTCCTATCACATCCTTGAGTCTCTTCTTGTCGGTAAACAGAGATGACAGAAGCATTTCATAGCCAAGCTCAAAGCACTTGCCGATGTTCTCGGTAAGGCTCTTAAGTTTCAAGGAGATATATGAAACAAAGCTCTCCTCTTTTGTCGGCATATTGTAGGCCGAAACGGCTGTCCATATGCCACCAGAATACTTTCCGGACTCATTTGTCAGGTCAAGATAGGAATAGTTTTCGGTATCCACGCTTCCGATCAGGTCGGTAAAAAGCGAAGCATAGGGAAGAAGTTCCTTATCATCGCCGAGTGCAAAGTAAAGTGCTATATAGGCAATGCCGTTGGTGTCGATATTTGAAAATACGACCTTGCTGCCTTCGATATTTCTTTCCTCATATACGGGCAGAAGCGCTTTTCTATCAACATCGGAAACCTTAAGCACGGGAAGCTTTGCAAGGTCTTCCTCGCTGTCCTCTTCCTCCTGGTAGGCAAGCAGAGCCTTGGTATCTGCCACAAGTTTTTCTTTTTCTTCCGCGCTGCATTCTGACAAGTATTTTGCAAGTTTCTCAGCAAGCGCAGTTTCCTTCTTATCGGTAAGTCCGGGCTCGGGTTCGGAAATGAGGATAACCTTGTGAGGATTATCGATGAACTCGGTCTTTATCAGCTTTTCAAAATAGCCTGAGCCGATTTCTTCCCTGAGTTCTTTAAGCACAGCCAGCTGCTTTATGTTTGTAAATACCTCATTATCATTGTAGAGCCAGGTCTCAAGCATACCGATACCATAAATCAGGCCGCGCGGGGTATTTCCTGTGTCTGCCTCACGTGTTGTAAATTCAAGTGAGTTAAGGGCAGCTACAAGGCTGTCGCGGTTCACGCCTTCTTCGGCAGCTTTCTTAAGTTCCCTTTCGGTAATCGAAACGAAATCCTCAAGCTGCGACTTTTCCGCAAAAGTTGCGGTCAGCTCAAAGTAGGGCTGCCTGATATATGAATTGAAACTGTGAAGTATATTCTTGCCTATTCCGGCATCCTGAAGTGCCTGCTTAACAGGTGCACCGGGAATTCCGAAGAGTATGGTATCAAGTATGCCGAGGGCGACCGTTTTCTTAACTTCCGGTCTGTCAGTGCCCATCATTATATTGTAGCTGAGGTAGGTCTTCTCTTTTGTGTCCTCATCTGCACCGATGGGATAATTTTTATATATGGTCTTAGGCTCCGCAAAGCTCTTCTGCAGTGTAACCTCGGAGTCTACGAACTGGAAATCATATTTTGAAAGATATTCCTCATCAAGCCAGCGGAGTCTTTCCTCCATGTCAAAATTGCCATAGAGATAGATGTAGCTGTTGGAGGGATGATAGTAAAATCTGTGGAAATCGAGATAATCCTCATAGGTAAGCGAAGGAATCACCTCAGGATCTCCGCCCGAACATACGCCGTAGGTGGTGTCAGGGAAAAGTGAGTGCATGATATCCTCGTCAACCACATCGTCGGCAGACGAAAAAGCACCCTTCATCTCGTTATAAACCACACCGTTCAGTTTAAGCTCGCCGTTTACATCCTCGAGCTCATAGTGCCAGCCTTCCTGCTTGAAGATTTCTTCATGGGAATAAATCCTCGGATGAAGTACTGCGTCCATGTAAACGTCCATCAAATTCTTTATATCCTGGTCGTTGCAGCTCGCAACGGGATATATCGTCTTGTCAGGATAGGTCATCGCATTAAGGAAGGTATTGAGCGAGCTCTTTGCCAGCTCTATGAACGGATCCTTTACGGGATATTTGTCCGAACCACAGAGCACGGTGTGCTCTATTATGTGGGGCACGCCGGTGGAATCCTTCGGTGTTGTACGGAAAGCTATATAGAAAACTTTATTTTTGTCATTATTTGAAATCAGGGCAAGCTTTGCGCCACTCTTTTTATGTCGGAGCACATAGCCGATACCGGAAACATCACTTAGTTCCTCGGTCCTTATCAGCTCATAGTTTTCAAAATTGTTATACAATTTTTCCCCTCCCGGTAAAAAATATAGTCTCATTATATAGTTTACTACATTTTTGTCTTATCTGCAAGGCAAATTTGGCATAAATGTATTTCTCGCCGCGTATTTGTACTATCTTGTACCCCGATGTATTATTATTGCATTTTTTATGTATTATAGCATGTTTAATATTGACAAAAAGCTTATATATAATGTATACTTGTGCCCAAATTGGAAAAAGAGTACCACATTTTCAATTCATAAAATAATAATTATACTGGTACAGAAAGAGGATAAATATGAAGAAGGGAACTGTTAAATGGTTTAACGCCAAGAAAGGCTACGGCTTTCTCTGTGACGAAGAAGGAAATGAAATTTTTGTACATTTTTCTGCTATCGTAATGGACGGCTTCAAAGTACTTGAAGAGGGCATGCCTGTTCAGTTTGATATCGTTGAAGGTGCCAAGGGCCCGCAGGCAGCAAATGTCGTTAAAATTTGATAACTGAGCTAAGAAAAAGACATGAGAACGGTTTCGTTCTCATGTCTTTTTTTGTTACTCTTCTGTTTTATTATCAGTTTCTTCAACCTTGTTTTCAACGTCAGTCGCTTCATTTTCGGCTGTTGTCTCTTCTTCAGGCTTTGCTTCCTCGGGGTTTGCCTCTTCGGACTTTTCTTCGTCAGGCTTCTCTTCTTCGGTTTTTTCTTCTTCGGGCTTTTTGCTCTCCGTATCACCCACATGCTCCGAGCTTATTCTTTCTGCCACTGCATTCTTGATTTCCTCTTCATTGATTTCGGGAATCGCATAGCTCTTCCTTCTTTCTCCGACATAGAGGCACATGAAAAGGATGGCCAGGAGGAATACTGCTACAACAACGGCTATCTTCACTATCGACTTTATCTTGTCATTTTTGTCACCGTCATCTCCATCTTCCGCCTTATCAGGCGTTGCGGTCTCTTTGGTCGCGGTTTCGTCTCCGGGCATTAGTCTTTCACCGGCGCTCTCTTCCGAACTGCTTTCGTCAGGCACCTTTACGGTCGGTTCCACAGGCATGGGTGTCGGCTCCTTTGGTGAAATTTCAGGAATTACGGTTATTACTGCAGCATTTTCTTCGTTGTATCTCTGAAGAGTCTGCTCTCTCGTATCGTAGCTGTACCATGCACCTTCATCGATATACATAAGCGAGAATTCCGAATCCCCGTCCTTTTTGTAGGCCGGATATGATATTCCGTTGATTTCCTCGCTGTAAAGAGTGTAACCTGCAGGGATCTTGTCCTCGGGGGCAAGGCATATGCGGTAGTTTCTCTTTAAGGGATTCATGGTCCGAAACAGTGTGAAGCTTTCCTCTTCACTGTTGTAGATATAGAGCTGACCGTCCGAAAGCTCAACGAGTACAACATTGCTCTCCGGCTGGCGGTATACTTCTACCATTATTCCGAGAATGTTGGCATCTTCTTTCTGATAGTCCTCGGGCGGAGCGACACTCAGTTTGTCCGCAAGCTGCAGATCGATAAGCTTTTCGCTTGCCTTTCCGTTCTCATCCGTCTCAAAAACCCTGGCTTTGGTCATTATTCCGGGTGTCGGGGTCGGTGTATCGGACGGAATCGGAGTATCCGTCGGAACAGGCGTAGGTGTTGCATTTGCCTTGGTTACTGTAATAGTATAGGTCTTGGTTGCTCCGCTTTCCGCAGTTACAAGTATCTTTACGGTATTGGTTCCGGATTTCAGTGAATTTCCGCTGACCGCAACCTTTGCATAGGGCGAGGTGGCCTTGGCATTAAGTGTCAGAGCCTTTACATCAGCACCAACAGATATGGTATAGTTCAGGGTATTCTTGTTGAAAGCCGGGCTGATTTTTCCCTGTCCGACAACAAGCGCAGAAAGGGTACAGTCGGTCGAAGCCTGGCGGGGAGCAGAAATGGTAACTGAACCTTCTGACTTTTTTACATTAAAATCATTTACATCAAAATCAACAACATTCCCATTTTCATACGAAATAGCTAATTTTGTACTACCTACACCTACGGCTTTAAAAGTAACTGAATATGTTACTTTTTTGTCAATAGCATTATCATATGAGAAAATAATCAATCCATTTCCTCCATGACAATATGATTCATCAGCAGTTTTATGAACATATTCTATTATTGATGGATCATATTTGACATTAACAACAAAAGATCCAATTACAGCACTACTACTCGCCGAAAAAGTAACAGTAAACGTATTACCTTTTTCTACATTTTTACCAGAAGTAGTTAGTGTTATATCCGAAGCATTTGCAATTCCTATGCTAAATAAAACAACTAGCAAAATCAATATTTTTTTTAAAACCATCTTTTTTCTCATCATCAATAAACCCACTTTATCTATCCTTTATAACCAAATATTTTAACAAGTGTTTTCTAATAATCAATAAATCTTTTGCGCATATATTTCCTGTATCGGAAACATTTCCTGCATACAATTGAGCCTGATCTAATGTGCGAGTTTTTAATAAATATTGTCGTATTAACAACAAATCTTTTGCATTTATTATCCCGTCTTGATATACATCACCATTTACGCAAATAACATAATTCGAATTCGCTGTCTCAAGTATATATCCTGTTACACAAATACTACTTCCATCAACTTCTGTACCATCAGGTTTTTTTATTTTTTTAATATTTGTATCTTTTAAAGTTATTTTACTCAAGAATTGGTCAATAGTAGTACCTGGGGCCGGACCAACAATATAATTACCACTCAACTTATAAACATCAACAGAAATGTTATCATCCTCGCATAGCGGATTATATGATTCTTGTTTATAAACAGATATCTTATAGGTTGTCGTCGTACCATCACCCGCCGTCACAACTATATCAAACTGATTGTTGCCGTCAACGAGCTTCTTTGTTCCGCTGCCCGTAATTTTAGCCTGGGCATTTACAGCAGCTGCTGAAATAATTATCGCATTTACATTTGAGGCAACTATGGTCGAATACTCCAGAGTCTTGTAATTGAAGGTCGGAGTAAGGCTTACATTGTTTATCGACAGAGCCTTAAGGTAGCTGTTGGGTGATGCATAGCCAAGAGGCATCGGACACGGAGTCTCCGGCATTCCCTTGAACACAGGTATCAGAAACTCTGCCGGATCATTGTAGTCGGTATTCTTATTATATGCTCCGTAGGCCTGGTTCGCAGGGTCTAGGATGTTGCCCATGTACTGATGTGCATAGGTATTGAAGGTACTGAAATTGAATTTCTGAAGGTAATGGTTGCTCTGGCCCTTGTTCACGTACATGTTTCCGAAGAAAATACTTCCGCCGACAACTGCCTTGTAGCGTGAATTCCAGGGTCTTAAGGTTGCGGCGTCTGTCTTCGATGCATAAATAAGACCATTGGTTATCGCATCAACACCGTTTCTCTGGGCTGCGCCGACGTTAAAATAATTATATAATCCTTCATAGCCCTTTACCGTACCGCTGACACTGCCGGTCTGGCCCTTGGTACCTACCTCCTGCATGATCTTGTTCGCAAGGATATAGGGGCTTACGCCGGATTTTTCGGCTGCGATCATAAGAAGCGAAGCATAGCTGTTCTTACCGTCGTAGGTACCGTTCATGAAACTGTTTTTTATTACCTCTTTAGTTCCCTCAAGAGTCTGTATTTGGGGATTGAAGGCCTGGGATCGGAACTGCGATATTCCCTTCTCGTTCAGGAAATTTCTGGGATCCATGTAGTAAGCAAGGATTTCGTTGGAAGCCTGGACCCAGTTTCCCGTATCATATGAAGTATATTCGTCGGTCAGGGGATTATAGGCTCCGGCCACATGAGAAAACCATGAATAGAAATATTCACCTGTCACTTCAGTCTTGCAGTATCTCATCGAAACAAGGCTGTAGCCCAGGGTATTTTCCTTTTTGAGAGATGTCGCCCAGTCAAGGCTGGTATCGATGCTCGTGCCTCCGCCTGTAAAATAAGGCGTGAAAACCCAGGTCGGATGCAGCGAATGAAGATAGCACAGATTATCGATATAGTCCTCAGGGAAACCTTTTTCACGAAGTTCTGAGGCATACTCCTCATCGTAGGCAGTCTTCGGCTCCATTATGAAATCATGTCTTATATAGCCTTTATAATTTTTTCCGTTGCAATCATAGGATATGTAGTACCAGAGCTCCTTGTCAGTTCCTATCTTTTCCGAAAGGATCTGAACCTTCTGGTTGCCATAGACTAGCGCAGGGTTTCCTTTTGCATCTGCGACGGCAGCATAACCAAGTCCTGCGTTCTGGCGAATTTTAAGAATATTCCTGTCTCCGCACACGTTAACATAAGCCCAGCGTTCTTCGTCTGCCGCTGCGCTCCTGTTAAGAAAGCTGATTTTTGGCATAAGGGTAACGAGCAATACAAAACTCATGAAAAACCCAAGCAGTCTATTTAAACCACGCTTTGCCATTGAACCTCCCGAGTGTGCTTATACAAGCTCCATATCAAGTCTCAGGGAACCGTCCTCTGCTTCAATACGTCCCATTGCACCGTTTATCACGGTAATGACCGGCTGTCTGTGACCGATATCGGCGCCGATAATTACCGGCTTTCCGAGTGGACCGAGCTGGGACTTGATCGCTTCTTCATAGCTTATTACCGAAAATTCATCATTTACCATTGCAGGCCTTCCGAATATGAAAGCTTTCGCATTGTCAAACCAGCCTGCTTCCCTGAATTTCCAGAGATATGAAGCAATGATCTCCGGTGTCATCGAAAAAATTTCGAGATACCAGATTATTCCGTCTTCCCTGTATTTGTTTATAAATTCCCTAGTTTTATCGAAACGTGTTCCGACAAGTTGGACGAGTACATCCATGCACCCGCCGAGCATTCTCCCAGTTTCCTTTATTTTAACATTTCTACTACTGTAGTTGTCAAGTACTTTTATTAAAGTTTTTTCATCTTTTTTGTAAATATCGTAGCCATCTGTCAGTTCCTGCCACCCATTCTGGTATTTTTCGCTGTTTTTCTGGCTTAAAATCTCTCCCTGAAGGATTTTGAAGTTGTCCTCCAAAGTCTCATCCCAGGGCTTCATTCCGAAGGGCTGTACGTTTACGGAGTATATGCTTGCCACATCAGCGATCGTGGTGAGGGTATAACAGAGTCCGGTCGGGTCGGAATTTCCCTGAAACCAGGTCGGATGGGCAGCCAGCTCCTCATAGTCCAGATAAGGAAGCATTTCAAAGAGAAAATCTCCGCCACAGGCAGAGATTATCGCTTTGCAGTCCGTATCCTTTACAAGTTCCATCAACTCTTCCGCTCTTTTTTCCGCTGTCGTGCTTCTTCCATTTTCCGAGCGGCGTACGCTTTTTGTCTCGCGTACCTTAAATCCACGCTCATTAAACTGCGTCTTTGCGGAATCAAGTCTTATATTTTTTAGTTCATTTTCTCCGATACCGTCACTCGGGGCACATATGCCGATGGTATCGCCTTGTTTAAGGAAATCCGGATATATCATGTTACACCTTTTTCTTACATTTTCTTTATTCTTTCGATTGCTTCGACAGTATTTTCAAGGGTTCCGAAGGCTGTCAGACGGAAATATCCTTCGCCGGAGGGTCCGAAGCCCGAACCGGGTGTACCGATCACGTTTGCTTTCTCAAGCAGGTAATCGAAAAATTCCCAGCTGCTCATGTTTCCGGGTGTCTTCAGCCAGATGTACGGTGCATTTACGCCGCCGCTTACTGTATAGCCCGCAGAAACAAGGCCTTCACGTATTATCCTTGCGTTGTTCATGTAGAAGCCGACCATTTCCTTCACTTCTTTTTTGCCTTCAGCACTATAGACAGCCTCGCCGGCTTTCTGGATGATGTATGGAGCTCCGTTGAATTTGGTGCCGTGTCTTCTTGCCCAGAGTGAATTGAGAGCTACATCTCCGGCCTTAAGTGCCTTCGGAATCACGGTAAAACCAAGTCTGGTACCGGTAAAGCCCGCATTTTTCGAAAACGAGCGCATTTCTATCGCACAGGTATAGGCTCCGTCACATTCATATATTGAATGGGGAACGTTTTCCTCGGAAATATAAGCCTCATATGCAGCATCATAGATGATAAGTGCCTTCTTTTCGTTCGCATAGTCAACCCACTTCTGCAGCTCGTCCTTTGTTATTGCAGAGCCTGTAGGGTTGTTCGGGAAGCAGAGATAGATCACGTCCGGAACCTCGGAAGGAAGTGAAGGGGAAAAATTGTTTTCCGCAACACAAGGCATATAGATTACCCTGCTCCATCTTCCGCTAGCCTGATCATAGTCTCCTGTCCTTCCGGACATTGCATTTGTATCGACATATACCGGGTAAACCGGGTCGCATACTGCGATTTTCACGTCGTCCGCAAAAATATCTCCGATATTTCCGCAGTCGCTTTTAGCACCGTCGGAAATAAAAATCTCGTCAATTGCAATGTCTGCCCCGCGGGATGCATATTCCTGTCTGATCGCGGAACGCAGGAATTCATAGCCAAGATCGGGCGCATAGCCCTTGAAGGTCTTTGCATCACCCATCTCGTCAACGGCTGAGTGAAGGGCGGTGATCACGCTTTTTGAAAGCGGCAGGGTAACATCTCCGATTCCCAGCCTTATCACCTTCTTGTCGGGATTTGCCTCCATAAAAGCACGTGCTTTTTTTCCTACAGTACTGAAAAGATAGCTGCCGGGCAGCTTCAGATAGTTTTCATTGATCCTGAACATAGCTCTCTCCTTTTCCTTATCATAACCTTATTTCACCGATAAATACGATTTCTGCAGGGCCACTCATGTAGACGGTATTGTTTTCCCTGTCATATTTTATCACCACATCGCCGCCGTTCATGTGAACGAGCACCTCGTCTGCCGTCTTTTTATTGAGTACGCAGGCAACAATGCTTGCACATGCGCCCGTTCCGCAGGCCCATGTTTCACCCGAGCCGCGTTCCCAAACTCTCATCCTGATCTCTTTTTCAGAAATCACCTGAACGAACTCGATGTTGGCCTTTTCCGGAAACAGTTCGGAGCACTCGAGTTTAGGACCGAAGCTATGGACCGGTGCATTTTCAGCATCATCAACGAATATGACAGCGTGGGGATTGCCCATGGAAACGCAGGTAATATTTGCCTTTTGTCCATCGCACTCGATCTCGCGGTCAAGTATCATCTCGCCCTCAAGCTTTACAGGAATCATTCCGGGAGTAAGGATCGGTGCGCCCATGTCAACCTTTGCGCCGACCGCTCTGCCGTTTTTAATGTCAAGCTCTAAGTTCTTCACACCCGAAAGGGTTTCAATCGTAACATGGCTCTTGTCGGTCATTCCGAGGTCATACACATATTTTCCGACGCAACGTATGCCGTTTCCGCACATTTTTCCGCGGCTGCCGTCGGCATTGTACATGTCCATGAAAAAGTCCGCAACCTTCGAAGGCTTTATTATTATCAGTCCGTCCGAACCGATTCCAAAGCGCCTGTCACTTACCTTTATTGCCACTTCCTCAGGGTTTTCAATATTTTCAAGAAAGCCGTTGACATAGACATAATCATTGCCACAGCCGTGCATTTTAACAAATTTCATATCTCATCCTTTCCGTTCTGCAAAAATACAAAAAAAGTTATTGTATACAATATAGCAGATTTTGCTCCGTTTGTAAAGTTTTTTAATTGTTCACACGCGAATGTACGATGCAGGAATCCTGTTTCAGCGGCAGGAAGGTGTAACCGTTGGCAAGTCCCCATGTGATGATCTGCTCAACCGCATCCACAGAATAGCCCTTGATATCATGCTGGAGAACAACCGAAACCTTGTGGTTCTTTATTCCGTTGATGACGTTTGAAGCAACTACCGAGGTCACTGTCGTACCGCCTGCATCTCCGCTTGAAACGTTCCAGGCATAGTACTGGTAGCCCATGTCGATAACAGCCTTTGTAAGCCTTGTCATGATTCCGGGGGTGAAATATGATACCTTGTTCGAGCTTCCGCCCGGGAAACGCAGTATAGTGCTTCTCTTTCCGGTCTGGGCTTCGATGATGTCGTTCATTTTGTTGAGGTCGGCAAAATAGCCCTCTTCGCTTGAGTATACGTCCTTCCAGACATGTGAGTAGGTGTGGATTGCAACCGTGTGGCCCGCTGCCGCTTCCTTTGCAATCATATACTGGTAGTTCGGGAACTGGTTTGTCACAAAGAAGGTTGCCTTTACATTATATTTGTCGAGTATGTCCAGAAGCTTCTGTGTATAACGTCCCGGTCCGTCGTCAAAGGTCAGGTAGACCACCTTGTTGTCCGGCACATTCTCATCATCCCCAGCCTCCGGCTGTGGTACGGGAACAACCGTAACCTTTCTTACGGCCGTGGCTTCGTTGCCCTCGGCATCGCTTACCTTATATGTAATATTATAATCACCCGAATGGTAAATATTGACAGTTCCGCTGATTGCGATTTTCTCCGTCAGGTCGCCATCAATATCGTCCTTTGCCGTAGCACCCAGTTCCTTATAGGCCGTGCCTGCGCTTATTTTCATCTGCGCATCACCATTAAGCGTTATTACCGGAGCAACCACGTCCTTCTCGACTATCCTTCTTTCGCCGCTTGCCATGTTGTCGTAGGAATCGCGAACTTCATAGCTTACTATCTTTCCGTTTCCGTCTGCGGCAGGCTTTTCGCTCACTATTACCCTGTCGGTAATATCTCCGTCGCAGTCGTCACTTGCGGTGTAGCCCGGCTCCACAAATTTTTCGTCCGGTGCAAGCTTTATAAGAAGATCCCCCTTAAGTGTGATTTCGGGAGAAATCCGGTCATCATATTTAATTTCACGCTTGGTACTTGTCTTATTTCCCGAAGAATCGCTTACTTCATAATATATATATCCGTCGCCCGGATCACTTACCTTTACTTTATCGGTAATGTCTCCGTCATGGTCATCTGTAGCAGCATAGCCCTCCTCCTCGTATTTATCTACGGGGCGGGTGAAATGGTCCTCCTTATTGACCAGCCTGATCTCAGGCGGTGTTACATCCTTTACAATTACTGTTCTTTTTACAAAATCCGATTTCTTTTTATAGGTAGCAGTATATTCGATAACCTGCTCTCCGAGCACCGAGGTATCAACTTCTCCCTTGGTCTCTACGCTAAGGTTTTTCTTGCGGAATTTATAGCGGGTGCTGCCATAGAATGCACTGGCACCGGGATCGGTATATTCCTCTTTATAGGCCACTTCCTCGCTTGCCTTACCGTTAAGGGAAATATGCAGTCCCCATGAGCCTGTCAGGGCGATATATACCACAACCCAGAATGCAGCAAAAACCAGCATTGAGATACTGAAGACGATTATTTTTAATTTCCTGTTCACAAGCTTATCCTCCATGGAGACGATTATACCACCGAAAAGAAAATAATTCAATCGCACATTTGTTCGTATAGATGGGCAGAAAAGAAGGACAGCCATTGGGGGATGCTGTCCTCTTTCGGAGAAGGTATTTTTGTTACTTATGGGGTGTAGCAAAAACTATATAATGTATTGGGGTTTACGATGTGAAGTATATCACTAAAGTTCAAAACCGTGTGCACAAAGATTACAAAAGTTAAAACTTTTTTTTGTGCAAAATGTCCATAATTTTTATACCCATTGTGCATTTAGTCCATAAGTATCGATTCAATCACGGGTTTTTTATCATTTTTGAAGAGAGCCTCGAACTCTTCCCTCGAAATTCTTTCCTTTTCAATCAGAAGATTTGCGCATGCATGGAGCACATCCATGTTTTCTTCAAGGATTTTCTTTGCCCTGGCATAGCAAGTTTCGATTATTCTCTCAACTTCCGAGTCAATCGTGCTCTGGGTCTGCTCTGAAAATGCCCTCTGGTGTGCAAGATCGCGGCCAATGAATACCTCGTCGCTGTCGGAATCATAGTTCACCATTCCGACGGTATCCGAGAAACCGTATTTGGTAACCATGGCCCTTGCATAGCTTGTTGCCTGCTTGATATCTGCGCTCGCACCTGTGGTGACATCCTCGAAGATCAGGCTTTCTGCGATTCTTCCGCCAAGACTGACGGTGATTTCCTGCATCATCATGCCCTTGGTGATGAACATGTCATCGCGCTCGGGAAGCGGCATCGTGTAGCCTGCGGCTCCGGGTCCTGTCGGAATGATCGATACGGTATAGACCGGGCCGACATCCGGAAGCACATGAAACAGTATTGCATGGCCTGCCTCATGATAGGCAGTGATCTTCTTTTCCTTTTCGGAAATAACGCGGCTCTTCTTTTCGGTACCGATGCCTACCTTTATAAAGGATTTGCGGATGTCCTCCATCGAAATAAAGCTGCGGTTGTCTCCTGCGGCCTTGATTGCCGCCTCATTCATCAGGTTCTCAAGGTCCGCACCCGTAAAGCCTGCAGTTGAACGAGCAACCTGATTCAGATCCACATCCTCGGCAAGAGGCTTCCTTGCAGAATGAACCTTAAGGATTTCCTTCCTGCCCTCAAGATCAGGGCGTCCGATAACAACCTTACGGTCGAAACGTCCGGGACGAAGGATTGCGGGATCAAGTATATCAACACGGTTTGTGGCTGCCATTACGATGATTCCTGTGTTCTCGCCGAAACCGTCCATCTCGACAAGCATCTGGTTAAGGGTCTGCTCACGCTCATCATGGCCGCCGCCCATACCGGTTCCACGGCGTCTTGCAACTGCATCGATCTCATCGATAAAGACTATGCAGGGTGCATTTGCCTTGGCCTCTGCAAAAAGGTCACGCACACGGCTTGCGCCGACACCAACAAACATTTCAACGAAATCCGAACCCGAAATCGAGAAGAAAGGAACTCCTGCCTCGCCTGCGATTGCCTTTGCAAGCAAGGTCTTACCTGTTCCGGGAGGACCCTCCATCAGTATGCCCTTAGGGATCCTTGCGCCAAGCTTTGTATATTTCATCGGATCCTTAAGGAAATCCACGACCTCCTTAAGCTCCTCTTTTTCCTCTTTTAGACCTGCTACATCCTTGAAGGTCTTCTCAACCTCTCCCGCCTTCTTTTTCTCGGCACGGCTGCGTCCGAAATCCATCAGCTTCTGGTTTGCACCGCCACCGCCGCTGCCTGTAAGGGCGCGAAGCAGGATAGTGAACAGAATGATTACCAGAATCACGAGCAGGATATAGGGAATCACCATGATAATGATCCTTGCGGTATCGGAGCTTGCGATACCGGAACTGCTTGACTCTGCACTGTCTTTCGAATCATTTCCGGCCGCAAACATCGCCCAGATGATCAGTCCGAGTATCAGGATGTAAAAAATCGGTAACTTGCTTCTCTTATTGTCCAAATTCTTCTTCCTTTCAGAAAATTAAAGTTCAACTACGCCGATATACGGCAGGGCGCGGTATTTCTGGGCATAATCCATGCCATAGCCTACCACGAATTTATCAGGAATATCAAAACCGATATAATCCACATCAACATCGACCACACGCCTCTCGGGCTTGTTGAGGAAGGTACAGAGCTTAAGCGACTTCGGTCCGCGCACCTTAAGCATCTCCATCAAAAAGGAAAGCGTCCTGCCCGAATCAATGATATCCTCGACAACAATGACATTCTTGCCTGCGATGTTGTCGTCAAGATCCTTAATTATCTTGATTCGCCCGCTGCTCTCGGTTCCGTCGCCGTAGCTTGAAACGGAAATGAAATCCACCGTAACGGGACTTTCTATCCTCTTTGCAAGGTCGGCCGTGAAAAAAAGGCTGCCCTTCAAAATGCAGATCAGATGGACCTCCTCGTCCTTATAATCCCTTGAAATCTGCCTTGCAATCTCATTTACGCGGGATTGTACTTTTTCTTCTTCTATCAAAACACTAATCCTATCAGCCATCGTATTTCCTCCTGACTTCCATTATCTTTACAGTGTTTTCGTCTATCCTGAAGCCCTCATCATTTCTGTAGCCGGGAATCCACAGCACATGGTCTCCCGCCGCAAAAAGAAGCATCTTTTCTCTTTCAACAGCCCCTATTTTTTCATCGATAAAGAAGCGGCTTATGGTCTTTTTTCTGCCGTCGACAAAGGGGCTGAACCAGTCGCCATCCCTTGCCGTTCTGAATTCCGCTTCGGTTCCAAGTGCCAGAACCTTGTCGTAATCGAAATATACACGGGTTTTGTCGGAGAAGTCGAGTTTCACTCCATCAGTGCTGCGTGCATTATCATATATCAGGACTACATATATGAAACTTCCTGCTCTATATTCCGCTTCATCTTTATTTAAATCAACTGCGAGCGGTTCATTTATTATATCATCATTTTTACTATTTTCTACTTCATCCGGCATTATCCCGGCCAGAAGCTTCTCATATTCCTTCCTAAGAACCACTCCGTAAGGCAAATCAAGCTTCTTTCCGCTTTCCCCAAGTGCAAGTTCTACGCCCGAAAGCACATGCTTCCGCCCGATATCCTTCTTACGACCGCATGCTTCGCATATAAGCCGGTAAACAAGCTCGCGCTGCATCACAGGCTTAAGGTCTTTGAAGCCCGAAAGATCAAGAAAACCAGGATTCAGATGTTCCTTTGCAAGCCTGTCAGCTTCGTCCGAAAAATAATCCCATACCTCACTTACATCGTCCGCCGAAGCACATATATGTTCCACCGCTCCCGCGTTTATTTTTTCCGCCTCGGGCAGTATCAGGTTCCTGATGCGGTTTCTTGTATAGTCATTTGCCAGATTTGTGCTGTCCGTGCAATAATGACAATTGTTTTCCTCTAAATATGTAAGAATCTCAGGCCTGTCAACGTTAAGCAACGGCCTGTAGATTGTTATTTCCTTATTATTAAGCAGGGCAATTTCATCCCTTATTCCCGAAACGCCCGCCACAGAGCTGCCACGGAAAAGATTGAAAAGCACCGTTTCCGCCCGATCACGCATATTATGGGCAACAAAAAGGCGGGAGCTACCGTATTTTTCACACACCTCGGCAAAAAGCTCATAGCGCCTTGCCCGTCCTGCCTCCTCAACCGTGATTCCGTTAGTTTCCGCAAGTTCCTTTATATGCTCATGAAAGACTTCAAACGTAACATTTCCAAGCCTTTCGCATAGCTCCTTGACATAGGCCTCGTCGCGATCGGCCTCAGCACCACGTATTCCATGATTCACATGGACACATACCAGCCTGCAGGAATTCTCTCTCGCATATGCACTTAAAAGAAGCAAGAGGCATACCGAATCCGCACCTCCGCTGACACCCGCAACAAGCGTCTCGGATTCAGGTTGCGGATTTAATGACCTCATATAGTTTTCAAAGCGTGCATAGAGTTCCGTCATCATTTTTGACTTTCCGTGCTTGGCCTGAAAATGACTTCATTTTTATATACAAGACCGAGCACATCCCTTGCCACCTCTTCTATGTAGCTTTTTGTCTGGACATAGGCCTTGTAGTCCTCAAGCTCGGCTGCACGCTTTTCCTCCTGCTTGATAAGGGTCTCTATCCTGTGCTTTTCGCTTGCCAGCCTTGCAGCTTCCTTCTTCTGTTCTCTTTCTTTCTGGTAAAAAAAGGCGCAAAGACCCAGTACGCAGATCATAAGAACTATGAATCCGAGCAGTCTCTTAGGTCTTTTTTTCTTTATTACCCTTTTAATTGCCATTTTTTGCCTCAACAAAAATTAATCCACCTTTTATAATATATCTTTTTGGGCTTTACTGCAAGTAAAAGTTAAAGATACTTAAACATTTCGGCGGCTTCGTCCTTCTTACTTGTCTCTTGTATCCTTAAGACCTCAGCCTTTACTGTCTTGTTTCCAAATGCAATTTCAATGATATCTCCGACCTTTACTTCGGTTCCGGCCTTGGAAACCTTACCATTTATCATCACACGTCCCGCATCGCAGGCCTCGTTTGCGATCGTCCTTCTCTTGATTATGCGGGATACCTTCAAATATTTATCTAATCTCATACAAACACCTCTCACCAAAGGAAGAAATGCCTCATTTCATTCGGCATTTCTCTGAACTTACTGCGCCAAGCGTCACGCAGACTGACTGGCACCAGGACTCCGTCAGTCGCTTTGCGACTGCCACCTCGTGCCAAAAAATAAGGCATGTGGACCAGTGATCCCATGCCTGATTTTTCTTGAACAATATACTGCTATTACTCTCTTGGATTATTTCTTCTTGGTGTTAACAGCGTCCTTAAGACCCTTACCAACTTTGAACTTGGGCTGCTTTGTAGCCTTGATCTTGATGGTCTCACCTGTACGAGGATTGCGAGCTGTTCTTGCATCCTTCTTAACAACTTCGAAAGTACCAAAACCAACGAGAGCAACCTTATCACCCTTCTTGAGAGCTTCGGTGATAGACTCAACTACTGCATCAACAGCCTTCTTTGAGCTGTCCTTGCTAAGACCTGACTTTTCAGCAACTGCTGCAACCAATTCTGTCTTGTTCATAATTCCATTCCTCCTGGATTCTTCTTTTCCCTTCTGACAAGGGAAGTAATAATAAGCGCGGTGCGCCCTTAAGAATAGTTATAACGTAAATCGACGTTATTGTCAATAAGAAACTGCGAAAAATTGGGAAAAATGCTTTATTTTCCTTATAAAATCAGCCTTTTCACCCCATATATCACCAGTAAATGCACCGGATAGAAAACATAGAAGAACCACCTGATCGACCTGCCTTTTTCACCGTTATAGGCTGTGATCGGGATCAAGGCAAAGAGGGCGTAGATTTCGGATTCATAGTAAAAACAATGAATCAGGATAAAAAGAGAAACGGATCTTAGTGCCAGAAGTGAAAAACGCAGCTTTACATCATCATATTTCTCAGGTTTTTCACGCAGGAAATAAAAAAGCAGAATAAGCGCCAGACCGAACCAGCCGTAATCCAGACCGATTTCCACGGCAAAATACATGGTAACAGCGATGATTCCAAAGCTTACCATCAGGCAAAGAATGGCAGTTGCTTTCTTTTTAGAATCCTTAAACAGCTTTATGGAAGTGTCGGAAAGCCATATAAAAACCAGCCCTGTAAACAGGGTAAAGAAAATATTGAATTTACCGAACTGTATAAGCTTGTCATGTGCCGCAAGGCTGTATGGAATCTGTGAAATCACCGCGAATGCGGCAAGCCGGAGCATATATTTCGAAAGATTTTTGGTACGATAATACCCCTCAACGAGTAAAAAACAGAAAATCGGAAAAGAAAGGCGCCCGATTCCGCGCATAATATCATAGGCGGTCCCATAAGAACCGCCCATATCCGCAAGCAGAAACACTGCAATATGATCAATCACCATCGTGATGATCGCAATCACTTTTAACCGGAACGAAGAAAAGTATCTCATATGCCTTCAATATAGTACAGCTCCGTCGAAAAGTCAAGCGCAAGCCTTGTGTTTTCATCGAATCCGGTGCCGGCATAGGCGGCGTTCAGTCTCACTCCTGCATTCATCAGGGCATCGCCATAGGCACTTACGTTTTCGGGAGTGGTTTTCATCTTGACAAATTTCGCCACCGCATCATGCATCTTAGAGCCCTGCTTTATATGGATCGGCGCAAGTGTGTTGATGAGGTCTCCGAATATTCTGACATCAACCGGTCGTTCCTCTGCATAAAAATGATATTTTACATCAGGATCGAGGCCTGAAAGCACAAGCTTTTCGGAACGGTCATTCGCATGGGCCTTTTCAAGAAGGTGAAGCGCAAGCGCAGTCTTTTTGTCTTTGGAAACCACTGCCCACTGCGTCACATTGTCATGCCTTATCCGGTAAAGCTGCCCGAACTGCAGCACATGACGGTATTTCTTGTAGATTTTCACCTGTTCCTTTACTTTTTCAAGCTCTGAGCTGTCCATATCCGAAAGATTCAGCTCATACCCCATAACCGTAAATGCCGCAACATCAAAGCGCGTTTTAAGGCTTGAGGCACGCAGGGTCTGGTGGTTCGGAGAGGCTGAAACATGACCCGTGTAGCATGACTGCGGGTAACCGTAGGAATAACCATTCTGGATGTGCGCTCTCTCGATCGGGTCGGTATCGTCGCTTGCCCAGATCTGCGGGAAGAACGACAGTATTCCAAGGTAAAACGGTTGCCACCCGAAGCACAGCCTTCGAAAAGTATGTCGGGAAATTTCTTCACAAGCCTGCCCATAAGGTCATAAAGCCCTAAAATGCACGCATGGCTTTTTGATGTGGTTTCAGGCAATCCCTCAATTTTATGAGGTTCTTTTTCGTCGCAGAACGCCGCATAGTCCGAAAAATTTCGGTTATAGTCCCATTTCACATAGTCAACCGCACCCTCTGTAAACACCCTGCTCATCTCGGCAAACAGATAGTCACGTACTTCCGGCTTCGCAAGGTCGAGAAGCCTCTGGTTTCTGCCCTCAGCCTGCACGCGCCCCGGGATTTCAAGCGCCCAGTCGGGATGCTTTTTGTAAAGTTCACTGTCGGTATTTACCATTTCAGGCTCAACCCAGATGCCGAATTTCATGCCGAGCCCATGTATTTTTTTAGAAAGGCCCTCAAGTCTGGTGTGCTACCCGTCAAGAGGACAGTGAATAATTAAAAAGTTTTTTGCCGCCAGTCGCGCAATCGGCTGGCGGTATTCTTATGCAGCCGCATAATAGTTCTCATGGTATTCAACAGGAGTCATCAAGTGAAGCTTCCGCT
>JAFRWN010000113.1 GCA_017437965.1 Lachnospiraceae bacterium | reverse complement strand
CATCCGGTAAAAGCAAGGATTCCTACAAGTACGAAAACAAGAAGAAGCGAAATGATTCTCTTAAGTGCGTTTTTGTTTTTTCCCATAATAAACCATCTCCTTTTTTAAAAATTATGTTGGCTCTATTATAAACACATTTTTGAGAAGGCATGTGTTATTTTTTTATCTTTTTCATTGTTTTTATGACATAAAAAAGATTCCCCGGAATACGACTTAAAACACGTCATAAAACGGGGGAATCTTTTTAATAATCAAGCTTTTATTTTACGAGTGCTACGGTTTCCTGTGCGATTGCAAGCTCCTCGTTTGTGGGGATGGCAAGCACCTTAACCTTTGAATCTGCGGTTGAGATCATTACTTCTTCGCCGCGGATGGCATTCTTCTCGTCATCAACCTTTACTCCGAGATAACCGAAGTAATCGCAGATCATCTTTCTTACCTTGCCGTCATTCTCACCTACACCTGCGGTAAATGCGATGGCGTCAACACCGTTCATTGCAGCTGCATATGCGCCTACATATTTTGCAACTCTGTAGCAGAACATTTCTCTTGCAAGTATCGCTCTTTCGTTGCCTTCCTTTGCGGCTGCATCAAGGTCTCTGAAGTCGGACGAAACGCCCGATACACCGAAAACGCCTGATTTCTTGTTGAGCACGTTTACCATCTCGGGAAGCGTAAAGCCTTCCTTCTTTGCGATGAACTCAAGGCAGGCGGGATCGATATCGCCCGAACGTGTACCCATTACAAGACCTTCAAGCGGGGAAAGACCCATTGAAGTATCAACCGATTTTCCGTTAAGGACTGCGGTAACCGATGCGCCGTTTCCGAGGTGGCATACTATTACTTTTGAATTGTCCTTGTCAAGTCCTGCAAGCTCTATGCAGCGCTTTGAAACATAAGAATGGCTGGTTCCGTGGAAACCGTAGCGGCGTACACGGTACTCTTCATAGTATTTATAAGGGATCGCATAGACATATGCCTTCTTGGGCATGGTCATATGGAATGAGGTATCGAATACTGCAACCTGGGGAACATCCGGCATAAGTGCACGGCACGCACGGATACCGATAAGGTTTGCGGGAATATGGAGAGGTCCGAACTCGGTAACACCCTCGATTATGTTAATTACCTCATCATTGATAAGAACAGACTCTTTGAAGGCTTCTCCGCAATGAAGAACCCTGTGGCCTACTGCCTCGATTTCGGAGAGATCCTTGATCACGCCGTATTCGGGATTTGTAAGGGCTGCGATCACGTTTGAAACGCCGACCTTATGATCGGGAAGGGGATCGTCAAAGATTCTCTTCTCGCCGTTTGCAGGCTTATACACAAGTCTTCCATCAATTCCGATTCTTTCGCAGAGACCGGAAACAAGGACTGCCTCAGTATCGGTTTCGATCAGCTGATATTTAAGGGAACTGCTTCCGCAGTTGATTACAAGTACTTTCATCAATATTATTCCTTTCGGGATTAGTTATTCTGAGCTTGAACCGCTGTTATTGCCACAACGCCTACGATGTCTTCTGCTGAGCAGCCGCGTGAAAGATCGTTTACGGGCTTTGCAATACCCTGTGTTGCGGGACCATAGGCCTCAGCCTTTGCAAGTCTCTGAACGAGCTTGTAGCCGATGTTACCTGCATCAAGGTCAGGGAAGATAAGAACGTTTGCCTTTCCTGCAACGGGTGAACCGGGAGCCTTGCTTGCGCCGATCTCGGGAACCATTGCAGCATCTGCCTGAAGCTCACCGTCAAGAAGAAGGTCAGGACGCTCTTCCTTAGCGATCTTTACAGCCTCAACAACCTTGTCGATGTCAGCATGCTTTGCGCTGCCCTTTGATGAATGTGAAAGGAAAGCAACCCTTGCATCCTTTCCGGTCATCAGCTTGAATGACTCTGCTGAAGAAATACCGATTGCTGCAAGCTCATCCGGAGTAGGATTCTGGCAGAGACCGCAGTCACCAAATACGAAGGTTCCATTCTCACCAAGCTCACAATCGGGAACTACCATTACGAAGAAGCTTGATACAAGCTTTGTTCCGGGCTTGGTCTTTATGATCTGGAGTGAAGGACGGAGTGTGTTTGCTGTTGAATGGCATGCACCTGAAACTACACCGTCTGCCGCATTGTTCTTTACCATCATGCATGCATAGTACATGAAATCGGTTGTGAGGAATTTTCTTGCATCCTCTTCCGTCATTCCCTTAGCTTTTCTGAGCTCATAGAGTCCGTTTACATAGGAATCAAGCTCGGGAGCTGTCTGGGGATTGATCACCTTGATACCTGAAATGTCAAGACCTGCTGCAGCCTCATTTATCATCTCATCGGTTGTAAGCACGATAACGTCTGCAAAATCTTCTTTAACTACTGCTACTGCTGCATCCCAGGTTCTTCTGTCCATACCCTCGGGAAGCACGATAGTCTTTTTCTGAGCCTTTGCTCTTGCTTTGATTTCGTCAATAAAAGCCATTTCTTTTTACCTTCCTGTATAATAAATTTGGATCGGTGCAAAAGCACTTTCTCCTTTTTTTGTTCAACTCTTATATTATACTATATCTATCTCTTATATATCAAGTTCTTTTTTATAATTATGGAGTACTTTAATCAGTTAAAAAACCGCGCACCCGGTAAAGTGCGCGGTATTGTTATTCCTATTTATACGGATTTGAGAAGAACCATACGTTGTCGATCTTAATTCCGTCAGGACGTTTTGCCACAAGTGCCTCAGAGTAGAACTGGAATCCGATGTACGGAATCGTCGGTCCGTTGGCAAGGAGTTCTCTCGCTGCCTTTCTCTGTGTAGGATATGCCGAATCGTTGGCAAGCATCGTGTTGATCGCTTTCTGAAGCGCTCCAGATGCATATACACTGTACTGGTACGGTGCAGTTATTACAGTCCACATATTCTGCTTACGTGTGATCATTCTGTTAAGTACTGTACTTCCTGCTGCAAGCATCATCTGGTAATTGCTGTTTGCTTCAGTCTTGATAAGTGCTGCAAGAAGGATTTCACATGAATACTGACAGCCTGATTCATAGGTTACACCGGAAACAGCAGGTGCGGTTACGCTTGCCTGAGGAACTGTTGTTGCAGTTGCCTGGGGAGCCGTTGTAGCCGTAGGCTTAGGTGTAGAAGTTGCTGTGGGCTTAGGTGTTGCCGTAGGCTTCGGTGTTGCTGTAGGCTTCGGAGTCGCTGTGGGCTTCGGAGTCGCAGTAGGCTTGGGTGTTGAAGTTGCCGTAGGCTTAGGTGTTGCCGTCGGTATCGGTGTGTTGGTAGGAGTCGGCGTAGCGGTAGGTGTAGGAGTTGCTGTAGGCTTCGGAGTAAGGAAGATTTCCTTATCGGGAGTCTCAACAGAAAGTCCTGCAATACCTGCGATGAAAAGATCGCCGGACTTGTCAACTTCGCCCTCAAGCTTGATATAGTCACTATGGATAAATGCTGTGCGGTTCTTATACTTTACAGCGATATAATCATTTGCATCATATTCGGGAAGCCATTCGAAAGTCTCGTTGGTATAGACAATACCGATAGACTCTGAATTCTGGTCAGCTGCAACACGTACATTCACAACAGGCGAAGTAACGATTGCCTTTCCGTTCTTCTTTGCGTTTTCGTTCTCTGCAATTTTCTTTTCTGCGGTTTCAATCAGCTCATCGTCTGAAAGAACCTTTACTTCATCGGAAGCATTTTCCGTATCAGTATTTTCTGTATCAGAAGCCTCTGCTTCCTTTGTGAGTTCCGGAGAAATCAGGGTAAAATGGATTTCAGCATCATTCTCTGCAAAAAACTCAGGGCCGCTTATCTTTCCGGTCTGCGAATCTCTTACTTCTTCAATCGCAACCTTGGCCTGTGCAGTAGCAGTATGCCTGTCTGAATTTTTAGAACTGAGTCCCTTGCCGATTCCGATCACGCCGATTGTAAAGCAGATGGCGATGATGAAAAGCATGACTCTTGTCTTTAATGCACTCATGTCTCTCTCCGCGTATTATTACGACTTGTTACAAATTGTTACAAATTTGTTACGTTTAGAAGATAACACATAAGTTTATTTTTGTCAAGACTTAATTTTTTCTTAAAAAAGCCCGGACGAATCCGGGCTCAGCCCCAATATGATGGGGTCGCAGACATATGTTTACACCAAGCTTTTGGGAAAAGCCTGTAATTCTTACCAAGCTTATATCCCAAAAATTTATTTCCGGAAAGCAAAATAAAATAAAAAAGCTGAAAAATCTTTCCTTTTTTAAGCAATTTTTTCATTATGCTCTTCACCATGCTCCTGCCTTCCTTCACGGAAGAAAGGTCTCCGAAAACTTCGGGATAGAGCTTCTGGGTTACGGCAAGATCGAAATTTCTCTTTCTCTGCTTGCTGCAGCAGTACTTATGATAATGGTAAACAACAGCATCTCCGGCATAGCAGACCTTATAGCCCGCATCTATCGCTTTCCTTGCGAAGATCATGTCCTCGTTGAAGAATATATCCTCAAAGCCGCCGATATACTCAAAGACATCTCTCCTGTACATGCAGCAGACATCGGAGCAGAAAATGGTTTTGATGCCAAGTCTCTTATAATCCTCTTTGCTCTTTACCATGCTCTCGGGCGGATAGTTGAAACGCTGGGTAAGCCTCAGGTACTCAGGTGCGTCGCTGTCAGTCTTCTGTCTTGCATAACACTGTCCCGCATCCGGAGTGCTTTCTATCATCTTGAGCATACGCTCAGTCAGATAGATATCAGCCGGAACCGCATCCATCGTCATCATCAGTATGTAGGGGCTGTGTCCATGGGATGCGCCCTCGTTTCTCGTCAGTCCATGTGAGAAATCCTTCTTGCTTACGGGATATACTTTTATAAAGGTATCGTCCGGTTCACCGTTCTCGACAAGAAGTTTATTGATATGTTCTTCAAAAACAGATATTTCCTTCTCATCCACTCCGGTAAGAGTATACATTATTATAATGCTCTCCGGGCGTATCTTCTGCTTTACGAGTTTTTCTATCAGCCTGTCAAATTTTTCGTCCGGTTTATAGACCGGGATAACTACATCTATCATTCTTCTAATTAAATGTTCCAAATGTCACGCAAACCGACTGTTGTATTTTGCTTCGCAAAACACAACCAAAAACAACCAAAAACAGACAGACGGAAAACCGCTGTCTGTTTTTTTAAGCTTAGTCAGTTTACTGTAAATTACAGCTCTACAGATCCGGAAACGCCTTCACCTACGAAATAAGCCTTATTCTCTTCGGGCTTGATGTAGAGATTTGCGATATCCTTGCCGGCAACCTTCTTAGCCTTAGCAATAACTTCGTCAACATCAACTTCATTGCCAAAGAACTGAACAGCAACCTTAAGCTCAGCCTTCTTAGCTGCCTTCTTAGCGGGTGCCTTCTTCTCAACTGCTGCTTTAACTTTCTTAGCCTCAGCCTTAACCTTGTCAGCAGCCTTCTTAACTGCCTTCTTAGCGGGCTTCTCAGCCTTCTCAGCCTTCTTTGCAGGAGCCTTCTTAGCTTCAGCCTTAACCTCAGCCTTAACTTCTGCCTTCTTCTCAGCTACTGCCTCTACAGCCTTAGCTTCAACTTTCTTCTCCTCAGCCTTAACGGTAGCCTTCTTAGCAGCTGCCTTAGCCTCGTCTGCCTTCTTTACTGTTGCCATCAGAGTATCCTCCTAAGTTGGTTTTTATTTTAAATTTTATGGTATGATAATAAACCTATTTTAAATAAATTGCAAGCTTTTTATAATAATTTCTACTTATTGAACAAGTTATAAGCGAAATACAGGCTTTTGTTATTAAAATTCACAACAAAATCACAATTTTTTACTGTTTCAGAATGGATTTTATAAATTCAGAAACCTGGTCTGCAGCATGCTCATGAGAAGCCTCTGTCGGATGCCAGTCAACCACTACCTCGCTTCCCTGCTGGTCGAGTTTAAGGTAATAAACCTCGTTGTCACCGGTTTCGGTTTTATATCTGTTTACCGTATCCTCGACAGCCGGACAAAGATCCTGTCCCAT
>JAFRWN010000112.1 GCA_017437965.1 Lachnospiraceae bacterium | reverse complement strand
GTACCGGTTACCTTGAAGTCCATATCACCGAAGAAGTCCTCAAGACCCTGGATATCGGTAAGAAGGATATAATCATCATCGGTTTCGCCTGTTACAAGACCGCAGGAGATTCCGGCAACCATTCTCTTGATCGGAACACCGGCCGCCATCAGTGACATACATGATGCGCAGGTAGAAGCCATTGAGGTTGAACCGTTAGATTCGAAAGTCTCGGATACGGCACGGATTGCATAAGGAAATTCCTCTTCTGAAGGAAGTACGGGGATAAGTGCTCTTTCAGCAAGTGCACCATGACCGATCTCACGACGTCCGGGTCCTCTTGAAACCTTTGTCTCACCTACTGAATAAGCAGGGAAATTATAGTGATGTATATATCTCTTTGAAGTAATATTCTCATTAAGTCCGTCAACCTTCTGAGCCTCGCTAAGAGGTGCAAGGGTTACGATATCACAGATCTGGGTCTGACCACGGGTGAACATTGATGAACCATGAACACGGGGAATAATGTCAACCTCAGCTGCAAGAGGACGGATCTGAGTGATCTCACGGCCGTCAGGTCTCTTGTGATCCTTAAGGATCATCTTACGTACGGTCTTCTTCTCATACTGGTAAACAGCCTCATCGATAAGAGGAAGCCATTCTTCTTTCTCTGCAAACTTCTCTGCAAGAGTATCCTTCATGTTGCGGATTCTCTCTTCTCTTTCCTGCTTTTCAGGAGAGAACATCAGAACTTCCATGTCTGCGGGAGGAACGATTTCCTTGATTGCTGCAAATACTTCCTCGGGGATAGCGCAACTCTCATATTCATGCTTGGGCTTTCCGCACTGAGCAACGATCTCATCGATAAATGCGATGATGTCCTTGTTTACAGAATCTGCAAGGTAGATAGCATCGATCATCTTCTCTTCGGGGATTTCGTTTGCACCGGCCTCGATCATTATTACCTTGTCTCTTGTTGAAGCAACGGTAAGCTTGAGGTCTGAAACCTTGTCCTGAGAAGAGTTGGGATTGATGATGAAGTCTCCGTCGATCATTCCAACCTGGGTTGTTGCGCAGGGACCGTCAAAAGGGATATCAGAGATTGCAACGCAGATTGCAGAACCAAGCATTGCAGTAAGCTCGGGGCTGCACTCGGGATCTACGGAAAGAACAAGGTTATTGATTGTTACATCGTTTCTGTAGTCCTTAGGGAAAAGAGGTCTCATAGGACGGTCAATAACACGGGAGGTAAGGATTGCATTTTCGCTTGCCTTTCCTTCACGCTTGTTGAAACCACCGGGTATTTTTCCTACAGCATACATCTTCTCTTCATATTCAACTGAAAGAGGGAAGAAATCAATGCCGTCTCTGGGCTTTTCACTAGCTGTTGCAGTGGAAAGCACTGTGGTGTCGCCATAGTGGATAAATGCGGCACCGTTTGCCTGAGCTGCCACTCTGCCGACATCTACGGTAAGAGTCTTTCCGGCGAGCTCCATTGAAAATGATTTGTACATTTCGCACTCCTTAAAAAAATTTATTTTTCAGGGACTGCTGTCGCAACATCTTAGAAAACTCCGAAAGCAAAGAAGCTGTCAGTGTCGGGATTTTTTAAGAAGTTACGGGCTTGCAGCCCCTACTGAAATTGCTTTTAAAAACAAATTCAGGTTGGCACAATACCAACCTGAATTATAGCACAATATCATGATTAAAACAAGATAAAATTTAGAATATATTGAGATTTTAATATGCATTTTAATATGCGCTTACAAGTTTGACAGTAGGATCCTTTACAGATATATTGAGGCCTGCCGTAACACTTGATCCGGCTCCGACAGTCTTATTGTAATCAGCATTATTGATCACTATGGTTTTACCCTTGGTTTGCTTGATATCGCAGTCCCAGAAACTTGTTACGGTTACTTCTTTATCAAAAACAAGAGTGATCTGCCAGCTATCTACTGCAAGTCTTGCAGGATTTTTAAATGTGGCATTAAGTGTTGCTCCGTTATTCCAGCTTGCAACTGTCGAAACGCTGTACGGATAATTATTATAACTTATATTAACCTTTGTATCCGGTTTCGGAGTTGAAGTTGCCGGCGCTTTTGTAGGAGCTTTTGTAGGAACTTTTGTAGGTGCCTTGGTCGGCTCCTTAGTAGGTGTCTTTGTAGGCACCTGAGTTGCTGCCTTGGTAGGTGCAACAGTCGGTGTATTTGTCGACTTCGGAACCGGTGTAGCTGTATTTGCGGGCTTCGGTGTCGGAGTATTCTTAGGAGCTGTGGTATTTGTAGGTTTCGGAGTCGGAGTATCTGTATTCTTGGGTACCGGCGTCGGAGTGTCTTTCTTTACGGGTTTCTCCGTAGGCTTGGGTGCTTTAGTATCAGAAGGCTTCGTCGAACTGCTTTCTTTGTCCGAAGAACTACTCTCTTTGTCCGAAGAACTACTCTCTTTGTCTGATGAACTGCTTCCCTTATCCGAAGAACTGCTTTCTTTACTGTCCGGAGTACTGCTGCTTTCGGAAGGCTTTTTATCATTGCCATTGTCAGAAGATCCGTTATCAATCACCTTATCTTTGTCTGATTCCATCGAAAAGCCGGTATCCTTTTTCTTGTAAGGATTGTCCATTCCGTCACTCTTCGAGGTGAACTTATAGATAGCAAAGCCGGCAATCGCAAGCACGATAAAAGCGATAATAATCTTCGGGCCACCGCTCTTTTTCTTTTTAGGAGGCGTGGATGTGCTTCTGACAAGTTTTGCATAATCATCCATTCCATCATTAGAATAAGCGGATCTGTATTTCCCGTTATTGTTTTCTTCCATAAACAAACCTCACTAAACGTCATTTTCCAAAAAGTCTGTAAACATCATCAAGCATATAAAGCGAGCCTGTAAAAATAATGATACTCTTATTATCATATTCCTTCAAACCATACTCATATGCTTCGGCGGCATTATCAGCCACCCTACCTTTAATAATATAATTTTTTTGCAGATTAGTCAATTCTATTTTCGATAAAGAGCGAGGATTTTTCAAAGGAAAAGCAAAAATGCTGTCAGCTTTCTCAGCAATCAGCCCGTACATTTCCGAATATGACTTATCCTTAAGGAACGCAACTACGTATATTTTCTTATATTCAGGATATTTTTTCTCAAGTGATGAAATTACTGCCTCGATGCACTGGGGATTATGTCCGCCGTCGAGATATACCAAAGGAACATTGGAAATACACTGCATTCTTCCCGACCATTTACAGTTTTTAAGGCCGGTTTGTATAATTTCTTCTTTGTTTTTGACCTTATTCAACAATATTTCAGCACATTCAATTGCTACCGAGGCATTTATTCTCTGAAAATCACCCTCCAGCTGTAAGCTGTATTTTCTGTTCCTATAATAAAAAGTATTCTGATGACCGGTGTTTTCATCAACCGTAGTGATATCTGTTGTGTCAACAATTATACACGGAGCCTCCATCTCATGTGCTTTATCACATAAAACGTTCAGAGCCTTTTCTTCTGAAGGATATAATATTACCGGAACATTCTTTTTTATTATTCCTGCCTTTGCTGCAGCAATTTCTTCTATTGTGTTTCCGAGCACAGACATATGGTCGAGGCCGATATTCATAATTACTGTGCACAGAGGCTTTTTCACAATATTTGTCGGGTCATAGGTTCCGCCAAGCCCGGTTTCAAGCACAACCATTTCAGCATCCATCATAGAATAATAAACAAAAGCCGCCATGGTGATAAGTGCAAACTGATTAAGATCATACCCCAGTTTATTCTGTCTTTCATCAATTTCTGAAGTAATTGCGGTCAGAAGGTTCTTCTCTATCAGTTTCCCGTCAAGTCTTATCCTTTCCCCAAATTCACGAAGATAAGGAGAAGTAAAAAGTCCGGTCTTATAGCCAGCTTCCTTAAGTATGGAAGCAATCATAGAGCAAACAGAGCCCTTACCATTGGTTCCTGCAACATGTATGATGTTCAGTCTGTCCTGCGGATTTCCAAAGCCCGACAAAAGTACGGACATGTCCGGCAGGCTGTAATTCTTTGAGAAAAATGTCTTGCCCGTTAATCTTTCTACTGTCGTAGAATATTCTTTTTCGGAATCAAAATCGACAAAATATTTGATAACAGAACTTCGGAAGCTGTCACTCATATAAAGAGTTCCTGCATATATTATCGTATCATTCTTATCTGCCGTGCATGAAAGATAAGCTGCTGCTATTTCTGCAGAAAATGCTTTTACAACCGGCTTTTTAAATCTTTCAAGGTGCTCGGCCAATTCAAATGTCTTAAGCGCACGTGGGATATTTTCATCGATACATATATATTTTTTTACATAAGGATCGAGCGTACGGTACATTATTTCATAATCCTTGTCTGCCATCACACCTGTAACAAGGATTATATCTTTTATATTATTTATTTCAAAAGTATGGACAAGCTCACTGACACAGGCAGGATTATGTCCGCCATCAATATAAACCAAAGGCTCTGACAACACTTTTTCAAACCTTGCCTTAAGGACGAAGCCGGAGGTACCTCGCTTTATACTTTCGCTGTTTTTATTGAATCCGCAGATACCGGCAAGTTCCCTGTAGGCATTTATAGCACAGACAGCATTTTTAATCTGATAGCTGGCTTTTGTAGGTAATTCAATATCTTTCAGGCCATAATAATCAAAAGAAATACCTTTGTCTCCTGCTGTGATTTCAATCTGATTATTTCCGGAAGGCTTACAAAGGAGCAGACCCTTTTCGTGACATATCTTTTCAACAAGATCAGATATTTCTTTATCATGATCAAAATAAACTGTGACCTGCTGATTTTCTTTTACAAGCGAACTCAGGATATAATCTGTGCTGACTACTCTTTCACCCTTCCTGCATATTCCGAGTTTTGCATTTATTATCTTTTCAACACTGTCTCCAAGAAAATCAGTATGATCAAGTCCGACTGAGGTAAGCACAGTAAGTAATGCATCAGAAAAAATGTTGGTAGCATCGCTCTCGCCACCAAGACCAGCCTCAAAAATACAAAAATCACAGTTTTGTTCCTTAAAGTATAGAACAGAAAGAACCGTAATAAACTCGAAGTGCGAAAGTATATATCCTCCATGAGTACAAAAATCCAGCAGATATCTTGCTAATCTCACAAAATCTCCGCCGGATATTTCAACATTGTCAATCAGTATATATTCAGTTAATTCAGTAATATAGGGAGAAGTAAAGACTCCTACCTTAAACCCATCATTATTAAGAATACTGGCAAGCATCCTGCTTGTAGAACCTTTGCCGTTGGTTCCGACAACATGTACAGCATGAAGCGAGTCCTCAGGATTTCCGAGTGCATTAAGAACTTTTTCAATCCTTCCCGTACCCGGCATGAATGCATTCATTTCATCCGAAAGCAGAATTTTCTTGATTTTACCGTATTCCATATCATAATTCATTGTTTGATAATGACCTCATTAACCATCTTTTTCAGCCTGCCGAACAAGGACTTATAGAGTAAGAACATTACTACAAACTCAACAGGTGTCATGATAGCGAACTGTACTATCCTTATCGAGAAATAATGAGGATAGCTGTGCATTCCGCCGCCGTAAAAGATTGCGAACGCCGCAGATTTAAGAAGCAGGCTGCAGACAAGCTGGTTTATCACTATCGCAACGGAAAGCTTTATCAGACTTCTCTCCTTAAAAAGCAGTGTTCCCGCAGACAGACCGGAAATCATTACGCAGGCAGTGATCAGCGGATTTATCGAATAACCAGCAAGTATACCTCCGAGTACATCGGCAGCCCCGGTTACTATCATCGCATCAATTCCGCCAAGCAAAAGCCCGGATATATATACCATTACGAAGGTAAAAGAATATCTTGAGCTATCGCCTACAGGAATATAGACAGTACGTTCAAATACTATCAGTAATGCAATCAAAAGTCCCATCAGGCAGATCTTTACAACCATTTTGACATTTTTTTCTTTGTAATAACCAAAAAAAGACTCCTGCAGGGATGCAAGGAGTCTCTTTTTCTGTTCATTCTCCATCTTACACCTCTTTCACAAATTTGCTACAGAGGTATAAAGTACCGGTGTAGCAGCGGGATGCGAAGCAGCAACCGCAAGAAAACTTTTCGTCCGACTGACAACTCCCCGTCCAGCCGGCACTTAACGCTGCTGCTTCTACTCTGTACATGGTTTAAAAGCTTTTTAATTACTTTCTGATACCAAGCTTTGCAATCAGATTACGATAACCCTCGATATCCTTTGAAGCAAGATAATCAAGAAGACCACGTCTCTTACCGATCATAAGGAAAAGACCACGTCTTGAATGATGATCGTTGTTGTTGTTCTTAAGATGTTCGGTAAGCTCCTTGATTCTGTAAGAAAGAAGTGCGATCTGAACCTCTGCAGAACCTGTGTCTTCAGGATTTTTTCCGTACTCAGCAATAATCTGAGCCTTGATTTCCTTTGTAATCATTTGTTTTCCTCCGTTTAATTTAATCCAGTTTCCAAGCTGAGGCAGGAGTGTTTTAACCCTTCAGCTGAGAAACGGTCATTAGCAACATGTGATATAATAACATTAAATCAATCGTTTGTAAAGCTTTTTTTATCAATTTCTATCTGTTTTTTCAGTTCATCCAGATCACTGAAATGAAGCTCGGGCCTTATAAAGCTTTCAAGAGCGATACTTGCGAAACAATCATATACATCTTCATCGAAATTATATATATTGGCTTCTGCAATCACCTTATTGCTTCCCACAGTAGGTTTAACACCGATATTTGATATTGCCCTGTATTTCTCTCCGTTTATGATAACATGGCCTCCGTAAACACCGAAACGGGGAAGAAACTTATTCTTTGCAACCGAGACATTGATTGTCGGAAAGCCAATGGTACGGCCGAGCTGATTCCCTTTTTCAACAATTCCTTTGATCATCACTTTCCGGCCAAGCATCACTGAGGCTTCGAAAACCAAGCCTTCTTCAAGTGCGGCCCTTATCCTGCTGCTTGAAACAGGTGCACCCAGATAGGTTTCTCTCTGAACTACATAAAGATCGATCCCGGCTTTTTTACATGCTTCTTCAAGAAAGGCTAAATTTCCCTTTCTTCCCTTTCCAAAGCAGAAATCATCTCCAACAACAAGAGCCCTTGCATGCCATTTTCCAACAATATATTCATTGAAAAACACTTCTGCCTCAGTATCTCTCATAGTGCTGTCAAATACCAGCGGGCAATAATAATCAATATTGTTTTTCATTAAAAGTGAAGTTTTTTCCGTTTCGGACATCAGATTGCCCTTGAAATTATTCTTAAGAAGCTCGTCCGGATGATTGACAAATGAAACTACAAGCTTTGACAGGGCATAATCACTGTCAATTGAAATATCAAGCACTTTCTTAATAATCTTCATATGTCCGATATGAAGTCCGTCAAACTTGCCTATTGTCAGTACCGTACGGGCGGCATTTACTTCAGTTTTCTGATCTATTATCAGCATCCGTTTTATCCAATCATTCAATAAATAGTATCTCGGTACGAAGCATTCCTTTTGAAAAACGATATAACGCAAGGAATGTTCCGTTATTATCATAAATTCTCACTATCTCGTTTTCGGTAAAGCTGCATTCAAAATTATCTTCTCTTAATGGATTACCGTTTATAACATATTTTTTAAGCTCTTCGGAAATTTTTACAGCCTTGCAATCTTCGAACAAACTGTCAGGACCGATAATTGCTGTTTCAAGCTTGCCATCGACACGTAATTTTTCAAGCTCAGACAGACGATATGCACCCATAAGCTCAAAGACATCAACCTTTGTCCTTAAAAGTTTTGTCATCACAGCGCCGCAGCCAAGCTTTTCCCCGATATCGTTACAGAGAGTTCTTATATATGTACCCTTTTCGCAGAGCACTCGCATGGAAACCAGCTTTTTCTCCATGTCAATTTCAATATCCGATATCGAATATATATGTATCCTTACGGTCTTTCTCTCTACTTCCCTGCCCTCTCTGGCATATTCATAGAGTTTCTTTCCATCAACCTTTCTTGCCGAATACATGGGTGTCAACTGGTCGATTTCTCCGATGAAGCTTTGGATTACCGAAAATATTTTTTCTTCGGTAAGTTCTCCGTTAAATTCTTTTGTGACAACATTTCCGGTAATATCCTGGGTGTCGCTCGTTTTTCCAAGCTCAAACTCGGTAACATATTCTTTAGGCTTATCGGTAAGAAGCCCGACAAGCTTAGTGGCCTTCCCTATACAGACCGGCAGCACCCCCTCCGCCATCGGATCAAGAGTTCCTGTGTGCCCTATCTTTTTCTCATGCAAAATGCCGCGAAGCTTTGCGCAAACGTCAAAAGAAGTATAGCCTGCTTCTTTATAGATATTTATAATACCGCTTTTCATGCTATACTTCTCCTGTCTAAGCTTTATTTTTATATTCTTTTATAAGTCTGAGAACATTTTCAATGATCTCATCGATGTTTCCGCTCACATTAAAGCCCGCAGCTCTTGAATGCCCACCGCCTTCATAATAAACGGCAATTTTTGAAACATCCACCTCGCCGTTTTTGGAACGTAGGCTGAACTTATAATAATTATCTCCGTCTTCTCTTACGAAAATTGCGATTTCAACCCCTCTTGTAAGTCTGAGCTGTTCGACTATACCGTCGGTATCGTTCATACTAAGCCCAACCGACTTAAGATCCTGTCTTGTTATCAGGGTTGCGGCAACATAGCCTTCATCATAAAGCATAGCTTTATTTAAGGCAATTGCAAGAAGCTTATTCTGCGCCCAGCTTTTTTCATAAAATGTTCCGTCAATGATCCTTGCAGAGTCAACGCCTAGATCTAAAAGCATACCTGCGATTTCCATGGTATGTCGGCCTGTTGAACTGTACTTGAACACTCCGGTATCATGCACGATTCCGAGATATAAAGGCACGGCGATGCTTAAGTCCATCTTTTCGTATTCAAGAAGGTCGAAAAGCACCTCACAGCATGAGCTGGCATCCTCTACCACATGATTATAGTCACCGAAGCAGGTATTTGTCTTGTGATGATCGACAACATATTTAATGCCTGCCTTTTCAAACAGATGAACATTAGGACCAAGCCTGTCAAGCGATGAGGAATCAAGAGAAACAAAAAGATCGAAGGTTTCATCGCATTCGTCACCGTTTAAGGGAATCGGGGCATTAAGTACCTTTGCCATTTCATCCGGAACCTTTTCAAGAAAAAACGATACACTTTTATCCGGATAATTTTTACGGATATAGTTGTAAAGGGCCACGGTTGAACCCACACAGTCCCCGTCCGGACGTATATGGCCGGTTATTCCAATTTTCCCTGATTCTTCAATTGCCTGTATCAGCGTCTTCGTCATCGTTTTCCTCTGCTTCGGGAATATTGAGTGATTCAATGAGCTCGGTCATTCTGATACCGTACTCTATTGAATCGTCAATTACAAATTTCAGCTCAGGTGTATTCCTGAGGTTAACGGTTTTTGCAAGGCATGAGCGTATGAAGGGTGCTGCACTTTTAAGTCCGGTTATGGTATCCTTCTTCGCAGTTTCATCACCCATCACGCTGACATAAACCTTTGCAGTTTTTAGATCCGGTGCAACATTTACCGCAGTAACCGTTGTCATCGGATCGATCCTGGGGTCCTTAAGTTCGCGTGAAATTATCACGCTGAGTTCCTTAAGAACCTCCTGATTTATCCTTGTATTTTTAATACTGTTTTTACGCATGAACTCACGCTTTCTTTACGCGATCTCTCGGTACCTGCTCAAGGTTATAGAATTCAACAGTGAAGCCTTCCTCAAATTCATTGAACTTATCGAATACGAGACCGCACTCATAGCCTGCGGCAACTTCCTTCGCATCATCCTTGAAACGCTTGAGGGAAGCAAGTTCTCCTTCATGAACAAGCTCTTCACCTTTGTAAATACGAACCTTGGAGCCTCTGATCGCCTTACCGTCAAGGATATAGGAACCGGCGATGTTACCGATACCTGATGCCTTGAAGATCTGACGTATCTCGGCATGTCCGAGTATCTTCTCTTCATATACGGGATCGAGCATACCGTTCATGGCAGCCTCGATATCATCAATTGCGTTGTAAATTACGCTGTAAAGACGAAGGTCAACCTTTTCTTTCTCAGCAGTCTCTTTAGCAGCATTGTCAGGTTTTACATTGAAGCCGATAATGATAGCATTCGATGCCGAAGCAAGAGAAACATCGGATTCATTGATGTTACCTGCACCGCTATGGATGATCCTTACTGCAACTTCCTCATTAGAAAGCTTGGAAAGACTGGTCTTTACAGCCTCTACGCTACCCTGAACATCGGCTTTGACAATGATGTTGAGTTCCTTGACATTACCTGCCTGGATCTGATCAAAGAGTCCGTCAAGTGAAAGCTTAGCCTTGGTTTCTGCGAGAAGTTTCTCCTTGCCCTGGGCAATGAATGCTTCAGCGATTGCACGTGCTTCCTTCTCTGTATCTGTAACAACAAATTCATCACCGGCATTGGGAACGCCGTTAAGACCAAGGATAGCAACGGGTGTTGAAGGAGTAGCCTCTTTCATATTTACACCGTTTTCGTTGAGCATGGCTCTTACTTTACCATATACAGAGCCTGCAACGATATGATCACCAACACGGAGTGTGCCCTTCTTTACAAGCATGGTAGCCACGGGACCACGACCCTTATCAAGCTTAGCCTCGATTACAAGACCACGGCCCTTACGGTTGGGATTAGCCTTGAGTTCCATAACATCTGCAGTAAGCAGTATCATTTCAAGAAGGTTACTGATACCCTCGCCTGTCTTTGCAGAAACGGGAACCATGGTTGTAGAACCGCCCCATTCTTCTGAAACAAGCTCATGTTCTGAGAGCTCAGACATTACTCTGTCAGGGTTAGCTGCTTCCTTATCCATCTTGTTGATCGCAACGACTATCTGAACACCTGCAGCCTTTGCATGGTTGATTGCCTCTACAGTCTGGGGCATTACGCCGTCATCTGCAGCAACTACAAGGACAGCAATATCCGTTGACATCGCACCACGGAGTCTCATTGCAGTGAAGGCTTCATGTCCGGGTGTATCAAGGAAGGTGATCTTTCTTCCGCCTGCCTCGACCATGTATGCACCGATATGCTGGGTGATACCACCTGCCTCACGGCTTGTAACACTTGTTTTTCTTATTGCATCAAGGATTGAAGTCTTACCATGGTCAACATGACCCATTACGCAGACAACCGGAGGACGCTCTTTAAGGCTTTCCTCGGGATCCTCGGTATCCTTCATCAGCTCTTCAACAACATCAACTATCTGCTCTTTTTCAGCTATGCAGTCATAACCAAGTGCAATTTCCTCAGCCTCTTCAAAAGGAATCTCGGAGTTCATCGAGTACATTTTTCCCTGCATGAAAAGCTTCTTGATTATTGAAGAAGCATTCTGCTTGAGTTTATCTGCAAGATCCTTGATAGTGATAAGCTCTGGAATGACAATGGTCTTGATCTCATTAGGATCCTCTTCCTGCTTTGCAACAGGCTTGGGCATGATAAATGCGCCCTTGCGGTTCGGATCTTTCTTTTTGGGCTTCTTAAGACCGTCCTCATTCTCGAAATCACGGTTTTTGTTCTTTCCGGCTTTCTCTTTTTTACGCTCGTTGAAGGCAGTAGCTCTCTGATCCTTGCTGATTGCCTTGCCCATTTCACTCTTTATTGAACTGCCGGAAGGTCTTTCGTTCTTTCTTGCAAAGCTCTTTCTTGCGGGCGTATCAGCATCCTTGTCCTTATCAAAAGCACCTTTCATGCTGCCGCCGAAGTCCTTTTTGGGAGAAGCAGCTGCCTGTCCCTGACCCTTTCTGTCGCCTCTATCGGGACGGTCGGGTCTTAACGGTCTTTCGCCTCTTTCACCCTTACGGTCAGCACCGCCTCTCTTTTCACCTGATTTCTGGGCTTCCCTGGCTGCTTTTTCCTTCTTCTTTCTCTCGTCAAAGACATTGCCAAGTACCTTCTTGACAGGCTTTTCAGGTTCGGAAGCTTCTGCTTTTTCAGTCTTCTCCTCTGAGCCTTTTTCAACCTTCTCAGGTTTTTCTGTCTTTTCTACGCTTGTAGAATCAGTAGCTTTCTCAGTGGAAGCTTCAGACTTGGTTGTATTTTCGTCAATATCCGTTTCAGTTTTTACTTTAACGGGCTTTTCCTTCTGATCCTCTTCTGCCTTCTTTTCAGTATCGGAATCAGTCTTTTTCTTGATCTTTACCCTTCTTCCGTTCTCATCAAAGATAGGACCTTCGTAAGGAATGGGCTTTCCGTTTTCGTCAAGCTTTCTCTTTATCGGGTTTCCGTCAGCATCATAGAAAACAGGCTTAGCCTTCTTGATTTTAAGCTGAACACCGTTTTCATCGAAAACAGGTCCCTTGTAAGGAATCTCTTTTCCGTTCTCGTCGTACTGCTTTTTGATGGGCTTACCCTCTGCATCATAAAGAATACGCTTAGCTGTTGCAGCCTTTTCTCTTTCTTTCTTGACACTTTTGGGCATGCCAAAGAACTGATAAACCACATCAAGTTCATTTTCATCAAGTGTACTTGTTGCGCTTATCGCATTGATTCCTCTTTCTCTGAGGAAGCCCATCAGTTCATTTTTTGATATTCCGCATTCCTTTGCGACATCAATTATTTTCTTCAATATGTACTCCTCCATTCTGGACTGGAACATTCAAACACTTATCTATTGCGGACGCAAATCCGGGATCTGTCAGAGCAATACATGCCCTGATGTCTTTTCCTGTCATCCGTCCGATTTCTTCCTTTGTGGAAAACTCAAGATATTTGACCTTCCGGTATGCACATGCATCCCTGAAGTTTTTCTTTGTATTTTCCGAGGCATCGGCAGCAACTATAACAAGCTCTGCCTTGCCTTCCTTTATTGTTTTTTCTACCATGTATTCACCGCTCACCAGTCTTCCGGACTTCTTTGCAAGTCCGATATATGAAGCGGCTTTTTTATTGTTATCAGCCATCCGAAAGTCTCCTTCTAAGCTCATCATAGACTTCATTCGGAACATTTTCATGCATTGAACGGTTGATTGCCTTTGTTTTTATGGCTTTTTCAAGACATTCCGCATTGTTGCAGAGATAACAGCCGCGGCCGTTAAGCTTTCCTGTTTTGTCTATTACCAGCTTGTTTTCTTCATCAAGCAGAATCCTGATGAGTTCCTTTTTAGGAAACATTTCATCACAGCCGATGCATTTTCTCATTGGAATTTTCTTCTGCTTCATAAGAACCGCCTCCGGATTATTCCTCTTCCTCGTAGTCCTGTGACTCACTCTTGATATCGATACGGTATCCTGTAAGTCTTGCTGCAAGCCTTGCATTCTGGCCTTCGCGTCCGATAGCAAGTGAAAGCTGGTTATCGGGAACCACTACCCTTGCACTTCTGGATTCAAGATCGATGGTAACGTAGCTTGCCTTGGCAGGAGAAAGTGCGTTCTTGATAAGGATTTCAGGGTTATCGCTCCAGCATATGATATCGATCTTCTCACCGCCAAGCTCGTCAACGACTGCATTTACCCTGCTTCCGTTAGGACCTACACATGCACCGATAGGATCGATTCCTTCCTCGTTTGATCTTACTGCAATCTTTGTTCTTGCACCGGGATCACGTGAAATTGCCATTATTTCAACAGCACCGGTTTCAACCTCGGTAACCTCCATCTCGAAGAGACGCTTTACAAGGTCGGGATGAGTACGGCTTAAGGTGATCTTGGGTCCTTTATTCTCGTTCTTTACTTCAAGAACATAAACCTTTACTCTCTGTCCGGGTGTGAGATTTTCTCCCTTAATCTTCTCACTTTCAGGAAGTATACCGTCGCACTTTCCGAGATGGATTGCGATCTTCTTTTCGCTTCCGACACCGAAGATTCTTTGAACGATACCGGAAACAACAAGGTTTTCCTTATCTTTATACTGTCTGAACAGCTGGTTTCTTTCCTCTTCCCTGATCTTCTGGACAACAGCATTCTTTGCAGCACCTGCAGCAATACGTCCGAAATCCTTGGGAACAAGCTCTATTCTTGCAACATCGCCTGCTGAGAACTTAGTATCGGGGAAACGTGCATTTACAGCATCAACTGTAATCTGGGTCTGAGGATTCTCAACCTCATCAACTACCTCATATTCAATATAGGCCTTAACAGAACCGGTCTCACGGTCTACTATTACCTTGAAATTGGCATCTCTGTTCTCAGTATCCTTATACTGATTCTTGCATGCCATCAGAATAGCATTTTCAATAGCCTCAAAAAGTACATCCTTGCTGATGTTCTTTTCCTTTTCAAGTGCATTCAATGCCTCAATCAATTCTCTTGCGTCCTTATCCATTTTTCCGTTTTACCTCCTTAAAAATCAATAGTCAGTCTGACGCTTGATATTTCACTTCGTTCAAATACAAGCTGTCCACCGTTTTGATCTGTTATCGTGATTGTTTTTTTATCGTAGGCTGCGAGCAGTCCTACATACTCCTTACTGCCGTCCTTAGGCTTATAAAGCTTTACCTCGACTTCTTCACCAATACTTTTCTCAAAATGCCTGTCCTTTGTAAGCTTTCTTCCGAGTCCCGGAGAACTTATCTCCATGATGTAGGCCTCATCAATAAAATCAGCCTCATCAAGCTTAAGATTGAAAGCACGGCTTACCTCCTCACCGTCATCAATGGTGATTCCGCCGGGTTTGTCGATATACATTCTAAGATACATGCTTCCCGCCTCTTTGACATATTCGCTGTCATAAAGACTGAAGCCGAATGAATCAAGTATCGGCATTATCAGAGCCTCGGCTTTTGCCTCATATTCTTCTTTTTTTGACATGTGACCTCCGATGGTTTTTCATGAAAAAAGAGCGGGTTTTTTAACCCACTCTTTTCAAATACTTTACTAAGATCGTTAATAATATAGCACTAAATCAATAAAAATGCAAGCTATTTTTCATTTTTATTTTCTTTTTTTGCATCTTTTTTATCTCTTGCCTTCTTACCAAACAGTACACCGGTAACAGCAACACAGCCAAGAAATACAAATTTTACACCGGCTCTTAAAATCTCAAAAAGAAAATCCATGTCGTACCTCCTTTATTTACGCCTGTTGGCAAGTTCTTTAACAATATCGTTCCAGTCAACATCACATTCAACCATTAATACCATAAGGTGATACAGGTAGTCGGCGATTTCATATTTAAGCTCCTCGGCATCTGGATTCTTGGCAGCGATCGTAATCTCTGTAGCCTCCTCGCCGCACTTTTTAAGAATCTTGTCGATTCCCTCTTCGAAAAGATAGTTTGTATAGGAGCCCTTTCTCGGATTTACTTTCCTGTCCATAATGAGGTTGTAGTCCTCGGTAAGAATCGAAAGCGGGTTAAGGTCAGAATACTCTTTTTTAGCAAGCT
>JAFRWN010000111.1 GCA_017437965.1 Lachnospiraceae bacterium | reverse complement strand
TTTACGCTGACGACCAACGGTATGCTGATAGATGATGACGTCATTGATTTCTGCAACCGCGAGATGAGTAATGTAGTGCTTTCGCTTGACGGCCGCAAGGAGGTTCATGACCGTACAAGGGTGGACTATGCCGGAAACGGAAGCTATGACCGTATTGTTCCGAAATTCAAAAAGCTTGTTGAGGCGAGAGGTGGCAAGGGCTATTATATGCGTGGCACCTTCACCCACCTTAACACCGACTTTACGAAGGATATACTTGCAATGGCGGACCTTGGTTTTACCGAGCTTTCGATGGAGCCTGTGGTTTCGAGGCCCGGCGATCCGCTTGCACTTACTGCACAAGACCTGCCTGTGCTTTTCGAACAGTACGAGCTTCTCGCAAAGGAAATGCTTAAAAGAGAAAAAGAGGGACGCGGTTTCACGTTCTATCACTATATGATAGACCTGACCGAAGGCCCCTGCGTTTACAAGAGAATTTCGGGCTGCGGTTCGGGAACGGAATATATGGCAGTGACTCCATGGGGCGATCTCTACCCCTGCCACCAGTTTGTCGGCGAGGAGGATTATAAACTCGGAAACCTGTGGGACGGAATAACCAATACCGAAAAGCAGGATGAATTCAGATACTGCAATGCCTATGCGAGACCTGAATGTAATGACTGTTGGGCAAAGCTTTACTGCTCGGGCGGATGTGCCGCAAATGCCTTCCATGCAACAGGCAGCGTAAAGGGTATATATGAATACGGCTGCGAAGTTTTCAAGAAGAGGATGGAGTGCGCGATCATGATTCAGGTGGCGCATGCGGAACATCCGGAGCTTTATAAGATTAAAGGAAGTGCTGCCAGAATAAGTGACGAGGGCAGCATCTGCGAAGAGGAAGGTTGCAATGCCTGCAAAGGATGATTTAAAACCGAAAAAAGAGACTTGCAGCACTCCGATAGCGGATTTTCTGGATGAGTATGCAGGGAAGCAGGTGGTAAGAGTTCATATGCCCGGGCATAAGGGTTCTGCTTCCGGAAGTTTTGCCAGCGACTTGGACATTACCGAAATCTCCGGCGCAGATTCGTTGTATGAGGCAGATGGTATCATACTTGAAAGCGAGAATAATGCCTCAGTACTTTTTGGTACTAAACACAGTTTCTATGTGACTGAGGGCTCATCGCAGGCGATAAAGGCCATGTGCCTGCTGGCAATACGTCTGTCGCAGAAGCAAGCAGGTACTGTAACGAAGAAGCCTGTGATCATTGCCGGCCGCAATGCCCACCGCAGCTTCGTATCTGCCGCAGAACTTCTGGGTTTTGAGGTAGAATGGCTTGTGGGAGAGAACAGGGCCTCGCTTATGGAGTGCAGGGTGACGCCGGAGATGTTGGAAAAGAAGCTGTGTGAGGCGGGCTTTTATGATGGCAGATTCCTCGCAGGTATCTACATCACCAGCCCCGACTATCTCGGAAACATGGCTGACATAAAGGCTCTGGCCGAGGTGGCACACAAACACGGAATCTTGCTTCTGGTTGACAATGCCCATGGTTCATACCTTAAATTCCTTAAAAAAGACAGGCACCCGGTAACATCAGGAGCTGACCTTGTCTGTGATTCGGCCCATAAGACGCTTCCCGTGCTTACAGGCGGTGCGTACCTTCATGTGTCAAAGAGGCTTAAGAAAGATTTCGATATGACGGAGATCCGGCAGGCTTTGTTAAGGTTTGGATCCACGAGCCCGTCCTATCTTATCCTTCGCTCTCTTGATATGGCAAATGCTTTTCTTTCAGGATGTGCAGAGGAAGGATATTTCGATAAATGCTGTGAAAAGATTTCTGAAATCAAAAGCATATGTTCGGAAAAGGGACTTGTTTTTTCAGGTGACGAACCGATGAAATTATGCGTGAATCTTGCAGCATCAGGGCTTAAAGAGGAAAAAAGCACGGCTGCCGGAAATATATTCAGAAACATGGAAATTGAGCCGGAATTTGCCGACAGGGATTATCTTATTCTGATGTTTTCGCCTCTTAACAAGCCGGAGGATTTTGAAAAAGTAAAGCAGGTTCTTTTTATGCTTGCTGAAAAAACAGGAAAGGTGTCGCAAACAAAGAGTAAAGGTGTTTGCGCAGATGACTGCATACGGGATTTCAGCATGCCTGTCAAAAAGCACGAGCCTTCCGAAATTATTCTTTTGCCACGTGTCAAGGTAAACGTAAACGATGCCCTGGGCCTTGTTGCAGCAGATGTTCCGGTTTCATGCCCGCCTGCAATACTTCCCGTGATTCCGGGAGAAGTGGTGGACGAAAACATAATAAAAATCCTGAAATATTACGGGATAAAAGAAATATATGTTGAAAAAAGCTTTGAACAAATTTAAATCCTTATCCTTCTACACAAGAGGAGTGATCATTACCATATTCCTTCTACTTGTGCTTAATATCGCTGCGCGCATTCCGGCCTTCTGTGATTTCTATACCGATCACTTTTTCTGGTTTGCGTCTGCGAGTTATAGCAGGATAACGGGACATACCTCGATTTCCTTTGGTGAGCCGGCGATAGTGCTTGCGGCTTTGTTTGTGCTTGCAAGCCTTGTTATTGCGGTAATACTGATTTTTCTGAGAAAAAAAGAAAAATACAGGCACTTTGCGGTAAAATGGCTCAAGTGTTTTCTGGCTTTTCTGCTTCTGGTACTTGCGCTGATGACACTTAACTGCTCGATACCTTACGGCTGCAGTAAGATAGATATCAATGATAAGAAACCGGAGGACTATACATTCGAGCAGCTTCTTTCTCTGAGAAATTATCTCGTGAAAAACTGTAACGAGCTCTGCGAAAAGGTGGAACGCGATGAAAACGGAGATGCGGTTTTTCGCGCGGAGGACGGGCAGAAGGTAAGTAAGGAACTGATAAAGGAACTTAAAAAGGCCATGCACGGGCTTTCGGAGGAGTTTCCAAGGCTTTCGGGCTATTGTCCCCGTCCGAAGGGACTTAAGGCCTCGGTCATCATGTACGAGACCGGACTCATCGGCATATATTTCCCTTTCACGATGGAATCGAACTACAGCACCTATCTTGCCCAGGTTCATTTTCCCGCGACGGTCTGCCATGAATATTCGCACCTTAAGGGTTATATGTTCGAGGATGAGGCAAATTTCCTGGCTTTCCTTGCCTGCATGCAGTCAGACAACGATTTTGTGAGATATTCGGGCTTTATCAATGCACTTGACTATGTGGAAGGCGATCTTTTCGCGGCGCACAGCATCAAGGACGCAAAGCTTTTGTTGAAGTACGGGCTTGAAGTGGATGACAGGGTATATGATGACATGGCCACCTACACCGAGAAAGCAAAGGAAAAAGCCGATAAGGCAGTATCGTTTGTAGAGGAGAAGACCGGTATCAGTGAACAGCAGATGGATAAGGCAGGAGACAAGTTCACCAACGCCTATGCTGATTACTATAACGTAGAGCTGAACTACGGCGAAGTGACCTACAGGCTGCTGCAGTACTATGATGGAAAGCTGTATTAAGCTTTTCGCGGGATCTGAAAATAATAATTATGGGTTTCATGACGTAATATACGTCATTTAGAAAATCTTTCGAAAGTATCAAAAAAATGTTTTCAAATAACAGAAATTCTGTTATAATCAAGTCAGTTGAGGGCATAAGTGCCCAGCGATGAATCAGAAAGTAAGATTTTAATTGATACATTGACTCCCTAGTATGTCAAGAGGCGGGTACCACATCTGGTATCCGCCTTTTGACGTCCGCCCCTAAACTT
>JAFRWN010000110.1 GCA_017437965.1 Lachnospiraceae bacterium | reverse complement strand
GATACTAAGAAGGCATCCCAGAGATATAAGGACATCCTCGAAGTAACCGCAGGAAGAGTAGTTCCCGCATGGCTTGAAGCAAACCATGAGAACCTTTCCGGTAAGGTTTTGGAGTTCCCTACAATTGATATGATCGACGTTCCTGTAAACGCTACACTTATTGTCGAGTTGTATTCCAAATAGTAGGCTGATTCGGTTGTTTTACCGAAGCATCGGGGAAAACATCCCCGGGACAACAATATTAAAGGAGGGTCCGATATGTTTGATTTCGATTTTAAGCCGGCAAAGATTGAGATTGCCGAAAGTACAGAGGACAATAAATACGGTCGTTTTGTCGTAGAGCCCCTTGAGCGCGGATACGGCACAACGCTGGGTAATTCCCTGAGAAGAATCATGCTTTCTTCACTTCCGGGTTCGGCTGTAAGCCAGATTAAGATCGATGGCGTAGTCCATGAATTCTCGGAAATTCCGGGCGTTAAGGAAGACGTTACCGAAATCGTTATGAACATCAAGAGTCTTGCAATAAAGAATAACAGCTCTACAAACGAGCCCAAGGTCGCATACATTGAAGCCGAGGGTGAGGGTGTTGTAACGGCTGCCGATATTATCGTTGACTCGGATATCGAAATTATCAACAAGGATCAGGTTATTGCTACGCTTAACGGCGGTGAGGATTGCAAGCTTTACATGGAACTCACGATCACTAACGGTCGTGGTTATGTAAGCTCTGACAAGAACAAGAACGATGAACTTCCTATCGGAGTTATCGCTGTTGATTCCATCTACACACCTGTTGAGAGAGTAAACTTAACAGTTGAGAATACCCGTGTCGGCCAGATGACCGATTACGACAAATTAACACTTGATGTTTACACAAACGGAACTTTGGCTCCCGACGAGGCTGTCAGCCTTGCAGCTAAGGTTTTGAGCGCACATCTTGAGTCTTTCATTCAGCTTTCCGAGCGTGCTGCTTCCGCAGAAGTTATCGTTGAAGCTGAGTCTGATGAAAAGGAAAAGATTCTTGAAATGAGCATTGATGAACTCGAGCTTTCCGTTCGTTCCTTCAATTGCTTGAAGCGCGCAGGTATCAATACCGTTGGCGAACTTGTAAACAAGACTCCCGATGACATGATGAAGGTTCGTAACCTTGGTCGTAAGTCACTGGAAGAAGTACATGCTAAATTAAAAGAACTGGGCTTGTCTTTAAGACAGAGCGAAGAGAGTTAAGATCAGATCACGATCTGAGTGACAGGTCGGGATGATACATATTATTTAGGAGGAATTACGATGGCAGGCTATAGAAAACTTGGCAGAACAGCAAGCCAGAGAAAAGCACTGCTCAGAAACCAGGTTACCAATCTTCTTTACAACGGCAAGATTGTTACCACTGAGTGCAGAGCCAAAGAAGTGCAGAGCATCGCTGAAAAGATGATCACACTTGCTGTTAAGGAAAAGGATAACTTTGAAACAGCAACCGTTAAGGCTAAGGTTGCTCGTAAGGATAAGGACGGAAGACGCGTAAAGGAAGTTGTAGACGGCAAGAAGGTTGACGTTTTCGACGAAGTAGAGAAGGAGATCAAGAAGGATATGCCTTCCAGACTTCATGCTCGCAGACAGATGGAAGCTTATCTTTATGACGTAACTGAAGTTCCCACAGAAGCTGCAGGCAAGAAGAAGAACACAAAGACAGTTGATGTTGCACAGAAGCTCTTTGACGAGATCGCACCCAAGTATGCAGATCGCAAGGGCGGCTACACACGTATCGTTAAGATCGGTGAGCGTAAGGGCGATGCAGCTATGGAAGTTCTTCTTGAGCTGGTTTAATTTAAGTCATTACATCAATAATAAACGGACATCTTACAAGGTTATTGTAAGGTGTTCGTTTTTTTATACACTCCTCATTTCTTAAACTCCATCCTTGTATTGAAACGGTGGATATGTTAAAATAAAGTTTACTGTGGGTAAATAGAGACATTTGTTGAAAGACAGGATTTTACGGATGATAAAAGCAAGCAAACTTGCATATGAATATATAAGACGGGACGAGGAAGGTAACGTGGAAGGCATAGTCAGAGCCATCGACGGGATCGATCTTGACATTAAGAAAGGGGACTTTGTGGCTATCTTAGGTCACAACGGTTCAGGAAAGTCCACAGTGGCAAAGGAGATCAATGCGATCCTGGAGCCCACTGAGGGAGTGCTTTTCGTTAACGGGTTTGATACTTCAAAAGAAGAAAATATCTGGAATATACGTCAAAG
>JAFRWN010000109.1 GCA_017437965.1 Lachnospiraceae bacterium | reverse complement strand
GTCAGGCTGAAGAGGCAAGGAGAATAGCCGAGGAAGAGGCAAGAAAGCGCGCTGAAGAAGCTAAGCTTGCCGCTGAAGAAGCAAAACGTAAGGCTGAGGAAGAAATCAGGCGTGCCGAGGAAGCAAGGCTTGCTGCTGAAGAGGCTGAGAGACAGGCTGCAGAGCTTGCAGCGGCTGCAGATAGCATGGCAGCAGCTCCTTTTGAGCAGTCTGTACAGGAAGCTTCCTATGAGCAGCCCGTACAGACTGAGGCTCCTACCTACGACCAGCCTCAGGCTTCGGATTATCCTTACCCTGCGAGCTATCAGAACGATACTCCGACAACGGCTACCGCGCTTGATTATTATGCCACACCCGCAGTAAAGAAAAAAGGAGGCAGCCCGTTAAGCGCAATCGCATCTGTTTTCCTGGGAATTTTACTTGCTGTCGCAGGAATGCTTCTGATTGCTAAATTTGCTGTCGGGGGTCTTACTGATTCGGGCAAGATGCTGATACAGCCCTTTGATAGCAAGCCCGGTAAACTTGAAGTTGGTGAGTTTATCAAGGAACAGCGCTACGGTACAAAGGTTGATGATGATGCAACACTTGCAGAAGTAGTATATGCAAACCTTTCAAAGAGTGATAAAAAGAATACCTCGGTAGAAGATATCGAGGACTACCTGAATAACAGTGAGGATCTTAAAGCACTGTTCGAAGGAAAAGCACAGGAATATCTTGACGTTATCTCAGGAAGCGAATCGGAAGCAGCCATCACGACCGATGATATCGTAGGATTCATAGATGACCATCGCGATGAAATAGGCGAGCTTATCGGACGTAAGATCAAGAATTCGGACCTCAAGACCCTCCAGAAAAACCTTGACAAATCAAAGCTTGAGAAGAACACCGGAGTGGACGAGGAAAAGGTGGACAAGATCCCGTTAAAAGGACTGCTCGGAATATTCATGAGCGACAACATCCTTGTGCTGATTGCCATAATTGCGGCAATGGTACTTTTGTACCTGCTTATACTGCTTGCAAAGCTTCATAAGCCCTATTCATCATTCCGTGTTGCAGGAACCGCACTTCTTATTTCTGCAATAGTCGGTATTGTGGCGGTATTCAGGGTTGACTGGCTGGTTGATAAGATCGTGGACAAGCAGGCTTCATTAAAGCCCCTTGCAGTTGCACTCAAAGGAAACTGCAAAAACGGTCTGTTTAACGGCTCGATGATCGTTCTGATCGTAGCAATCGTAATGCTGATTTTCTATACCATCGGAAAGATAATTGCTTCAAAAAAGCAGAGAAAGGCAGTAAATGTATAGTATAGAAAGCCGGATAAGGTACAGCGAGACCGACAACAACGAGGAGCTTACCTTACCGGCTGTCATAGATTATTTCCAGGATGTAGCCATATTCCACTCGGAAGATATCGGTGCAGGCGGCAGGGCATTAAAGGAAGACGGACAGGCATGGGTGCTGTGCTCATGGCAGATAGAGATAATCAGGCTTCCCAAATATGCCGACCGTGTCAGGATTTCGACAAAACCCTATGAATTCCGGAGCTTTGTCGGAAACAGAAACTGCATGATAACCGATTTGGACGGCAATATGCTGGTAAAGGCAAACAGCATATGGGCCTTTATGGACATGGTAAACTTAAGACCCGTAACGGTTCCGGAAAAGGTGAGGGAGCGTTTCGGACTTGAAGAAAAACTTGAAATGGATTATAAACCGAGAAGGATTGCCATACCCGATGAGGGCGGCGAGCTTCTTACTCCGATAGTGGTTGAGAGACAGCATCTTGATTCGCTCGGGCATGTGAATAACGGGCAGTTTGTAAAGCTTGCACTCAGTGTAAGCGTTAGGGAAACTCCCGCAAAAAACATCCGTGTGGAATATAAGACGCAGGCGCACTTAGGAGATATTCTCGTGCCCGTAAGGTACAGCCTTCCCGACAAAGAAATCATCGTTCTTAAGACAACAGAGGACGGAATATATACGACACTTGAACTGGCGGATTAAATAATGAGCCGAAAGATAAAGGAAAACAGAACAACTGAAAAAAGACCGGTTGAAAACGGAAAATCAAAGCCGAAACCGGTCTTGTTTTTTACTTTGGCAGTTTTTGCCGTCCTGGTCATCGGACTGATTGCGATCATTTACCATAATTCGGCCTTTAAAATGGTGACAGGCAGTTTTGACTATAAGCTTGAGGCCAATATGCGCAAGTACGAGTTCGTAAATTCCAACGGACTTGACATGTTCCGCATAAAAGATATGAAAAACGCAGATGTTGACTGCTATGTCTATGTCGGAACCTATGATCCGGAGCAGAACCTGCAGGAGACACTTGACATTATCAACGAGAATTCAGGCACTGACTATGCTTTCATGCGTACCGAGATCGGCAGCAAAAACTATCCCGCAATCTTTGTGGATTACAGGACAGAAGAGGGCGGAAATTTCTATATTTACTATGTGGATTATCATGGCAGGAATTTTGTGATACAAACCCTTGCTGATGACAGGCACCAGAAGGAGATCGATAAGATGGTGGACAGCTTTACCATCATCGAATAAACGGAAGAATGAGAAGATTACTTAAATATTTTGACGGCTACAAACTGACTTCACTTCTGGGACCGTTTTTCAAGCTGCTCGAGGCGGCTTTTGAGCTTGTGATTCCGATCGTGGTGTCTCTTCTGATAGACAAGGGAATAGCAGCGGGCGATAAGGCATATTGTATCAAAATGGTGCTTATTATGATACTTCTGGGCTTTGTCGGCTTCATGTCTTCAATCATTGCTCAGTATTTTGCCGCACGTTCCGCCATCGGATTTGCCGGAAATGTCAGGCTGGCTTTGTTTAAGCATATGCAGACGCTTTCTTTTTCCGACATGGACAGGCTTGGAACAGGCACGCTTATCACAAGAATGACGAGCGATGTAAACCAGATGCAGAACGGTGTCAACATGGCACTAAGGCTTTTGCTTCGTTCCCCGCTTATAGTTTTCGGCGCGATGATCATGGCCTTTACTCAGGACGTACATGCGGCAGTGATTTTTGTTATCGTTATTCCGGTACTTGCAATAATAGTATTCGCCATCATTGCGGTAACCATTCCGGGCTATAAAAAGGTTCAGGCAAAGCTTGACCGTGTTCTTAACCTTACCCGCGAAAATGCAAACGGCGTAAGGGTTATACGTGCCTTCGGAAACGAAGAGGAAGAGGTGGAAAAATTCGGAGAAGCCAATGATACGCTCAGGAATCTCCAGAATAAGATCGGAAGGATTTCCGCCTATACGAATCCATTAACCTATGTTGTGATAAATTTTGCCATTATGGCACTGATATATGTATGCGGTGTGCGCGTCGATAACGGTAAAATGAGTGCGGGTGTTACGGTCGCACTCTATAATTACATGTCGCAGATACTGGTTGAGCTTATCAAGCTTGCCAACCTGATAATAACAATCACAAAGGCGCTTGCGAGCGCAAACCGTGTGGCTGACATACTTGACACCGTGCCCGGAATGAAGGACGGAGAGGAAAGCTTCGTAGAGTTGAAAGAGTCTGTAAGCGGTAAAAGCGAAATACCGGTTGTCGAATTCGACCATGCTTTCATTTCCTATGCAGGCGGCGGCCAGGGCGCTTTGAGTGACGTGACCTTTAAAGTAAGACGGGGCGAGACTGTCGGAATCATCGGCGGTACGGGTTCCGGTAAATCAACACTTGTAAACCTTATCCCCCGTTTCTATGATGTCACGGGAGGAGCAGTAAGGGTAAACGGATACGATGTAAGGGATGTGAAGCTTTCCGAACTTCGGAGGTCCATCGGAATTGTCATGCAGAAGGCCGTGCTGTTTAAGGGTGACGTGCAGTCAAACCTTGCCTTCTCGAATCCTGATGCCACTGATGATGAAATGAAAGAAGCGCTTAACGATGCCCAGATGGGAAATTTCAGCCTCGGACGTGAAATCACCCAGGGCGGCGGAAATCTTTCGGGCGGACAGAAACAGAGGATCTCTGTTGCAAGGGCACTTGTGAGAAAGCCTGAGATACTGATACTTGATGATTCCTCCTCGGCGCTTGACTATGCAACCGACCTGGCAATGAGGACAGCAATAAAAAAGCTTGATTACAATCCTACAACCTTTATTGTCAGCCAGCGCTGTGCATCCGTTTCACATGCCGACAAGATAGTAGTGCTTGACGACGGACATGTTGCCGGTATAGGAAGCCACTCAGAGCTCCTTAAGACTAATGAGGTCTACAGGGAAATCTACAACTCCCAGGTAAAGAGCGAAGAAGGCGTGACCGATGATTACAGTGAAGAAAGTGAGGTGTTTGAATGATGAAGGGCACCTACACAGAAACACTTAAAAAAGTAATGAAATATCTCAAAAACCACAGAAAGCTTTTGTGGCTCTCGCTTTTCTTTGCACTGGTCACAACCGCGGCAGCGCTATATGTACCGATAGTTGTAGGACGTGCGATAGATGACATAAAGGGCGCGGGCAGCGTGGATTTTGACGCGATAAAGAAAAAGCTTATCGCGGTAATGGTACTGGTATTTATCAGTGCGGTTTCTAACTGGTTCATGAATCTTGTCAATAACCGCCTGACGTACAATACGATACATGATATCAGAAAAGATGCGATTGACAAGCTACAGAAGCTTCCGATGAACTATTTTGACACTACCCAGACGGGAGATGTAGTGAGCCGTGTGATCTCTGACGTTGACTTGTTTGCGGACGGACTCCTTCTCGGCTTTTCGAAGCTTTTCACAAGCATAATAACAGTGATCGGAACTCTTTTCTTCCTTCTGATGATAAGTCCCTTTATCTGCGGACTTGTGGTTGTGCTTACTCCCGTGTCGTTTCTGATCGCGGGCTTTATTGCAAAGAACACTCACTCGATGTTCATCGCAACCTCAAGGACAAATGCCGAAGAGACTGCCTATATCGACGAGATGATAGGCAATGCAAAGCTTGTGAGGGCCTACGGCTATGAAGACAGGGCGGTTAATCATTTTTCAGAAATCAACACCAGGCTCAAGAAATATGCGATGCGTGCGACCTTCTTTTCATCGCTCGTAAATCCTTCGACGAGATTTCTCAACAACATTATATATGCGCTTGTAGGTCTGCTCGGAGCCTTCGCCTGCGTTAAAGGAAACATGAGCATAGGCGAGCTGACGGTCGTGCTTTCCTATTCAACCCAGTATGCTAAGCCTTTCAATGAGATCTCGGGTGTGATCACCGAGCTGACGGGCGCTCTTGCAAGTGCGGGAAGAATCTTTGAGGTCCTTGAGGCCGAGGAGGAGATACCCGATGCCGTAGGTGCGAAGGTCCTTGAAAATCCTTCGGGAAATGTGGAAATAAAAAATGTTTTCTTCTCCTATGACAAGAGTAAGAAGCTGATCGAGAATTTCAGCCTTTCGGTAAAACCGGGCCAGATGATCGCAATCGTAGGTCCTACGGGCTGCGGGAAAACAACCTTTATAAATCTTCTGATGCGCTTCTATGATGTGGACGACGGAAAAATCAGTGTCGATGATGAAGAAATCAGAAGGCTTACAAGAAAATCACTCCGTGCGGGCTACGGCATGGTACTTCAGGATACAGGCTCGCTTCCGGAACAATAAAGGAAAATATAGCAATGGGGTGTCCCGACGCCACAATGGAGGAAATAGCTGCAGCAGCAAAATCAGCCTATGCCGACGGTTTCATCAGAAGGCTTCCCGAGGGCTATGATACCTACCTTTCGGAAGGCGGAGGCTCTCTTTCGGCGGGGCAGAAGCAGTTGCTTTGCATCGCCCGCATAATGCTTGCGAAACCCTCCATGCTGATACTTGATGAAGCAACCTCATCGATAGATACAAGAACAGAACTCAAGATCCAGGCAGCATTTTCTAAACTGATGGAGGGTAGGACGAGCTTTATCGTTGCTCACCGGCTTTCCACCATACAAAACGCGGACAAGATCGTTGTCATGAAGGACGGTCATATACTTGAGACCGGAAGCCACAATGAGCTGCTTGCACGCGGCGGTTTCTACCATGAGCTTTTCAATGCTCAGTTCAACACAGGAAATTAAAAGGATAGCAAAATATGTACGATTATATATCCTACCAATTCGGCTTTGATTTTGCGGCAGTGCTTATCTGTATGGGCTGTCTGTTCTTTACTTTTGTCATGGGAAGAACCGACAGACGTCAGAACAAGTTCTATATCATGCTGCTTGGCATAGTGATGCTGAATGCCGTTACCGAGGTGGTATGCTCCAGGGCAATTCCCAGAGTTGAAAAGGATATATGGTATACATGCTACCGGGTCTGTCATTATATTTATTTTCTTACCCATTCCGCAATCCCTGTGATTGTATGCTTTTACATGATGAGCGTGACAGGCAAGATGAAGCTTGACGGAAAGTTTTTGAATATGCTTTTCGTGCTTCCTTTTGTGTTTACTGAGATTCTTGTTATTTTCAATCCGCTTACCTTTTGGGTATATACCTACTCCGACAGGCATTTCGTACGTTCATGGGGTGAAAATCTTATCTATGTGCAGTCAGCCTTTTATATGCTTTTTGCGATGCTGCATCTTCTTCGTGTCTGGAACGCAATGACGCAGAGAAGAAAGTTCACGATACTGTACTTTTTCCTTATGAGTATAGCAGGTGTCGTAATTCAGGCGGTTTTTGCAAAAATGAAGGTTGAAATACTCTGCGAGTCACTTGGATTCTTGGGCGTGATGCTTGCGATAGAGGATGAGGACGATCGTGTGGATTCGGACATTGATATCCATAACCGTAAAGCTCTCGGAATGGACATTAACAGCTACCTTGCTGTAAGGCAGCGTTTTCATGTCATCTGCATTAAAATCACAAATGCCGATATAATTGAAAGAGTGACAAGCTCTGCCAATACCGGGATAATTGCGGAATCCGTCGGCGCATACTTAAAGACCGTGGTCTCCAGACACAATATTTACCGTACTTCCTATAATACTTTCCTTATGACTGTTGTAAGTGATGACGACAGAAGGGCACATGACATAGCAGAAGAGGTAAGCAACCGGTTTAAGAATGAGGGCTTTGCTTTATATGACAAGGAAGTGGTATATTTCAATGCCGTTGTGATGCTGGCGCAGATCGGAAAGGATATTTTCACTAGCAAGGATGTTTTCTATCTTGTAGACAGTCCCGTGCCTAAGGGCATCACAAAGAAGATACTTGAGGGTGAGGATCTTGGCTATCTGATCCGCCGTGTCGCCATTGAAAATGCGGTTAACCGCGGACTTGAGGATCATAATTTCGAGGTTTACTACCAGCCGACCTACTATCTTAAAGGCCTTAAGATACATGGGGCCGAGGCATTGATACGTCTTCATGATCCGGAGCTCGGACTTGTGTTCCCGGATGATTTTATACCGGTTGCGGAGCAGCTTGACCATATCGACGAGATTGATGATTTTGTGCTGAGAAACGTGTGTGAATTTTTAAAGAGCGGAATACCGGCAGCCCACGGAATAGAGACCATAAATGTCAATCTTTCGGTAATCGAGTGCATGCGTCCGGGATTTGTAGCGCACATTTCAGGCATAGTGGAAGATTACGATGTGGATAAAAAGAACATTACATTTGAAATTACGGAATCCGCGCAGGCCAGGGACTATGAGCTTTTAAAACAAGTTGTAAAGGAGCTTCGCAAAAAAGGCTTCCATGTTGCAATGGATGACTACGGAACCGGATATTCAAACATGCAGAACAGCTTTTCGCTTGATTTTGACCTGATAAAGATTGACAAGAGCATACTCTGGGGCGCAGAAAAGACCGAGCTTGGAGAGATAATACTTGAAAATTCTGTGCGCATGATAAAGCAGATGAAGAAAAAGATATTGGTCGAAGGCGTTGAAACCAGGCCGCAGATAGACCTGCTTGACAGGCAGGGAGTCGATTACCTGCAGGGCTTCTATTTCTCGAAACCTGTTAATAAAGAAGAATTTTTAAAGGTGATAGAGAAGGAAAATATGTGAAATAAATTATATTTCGTTTGAAAAGAAAAAGAGAATTGAACCATTTTACTCTATGATCTGTCTGTTGTTTGTTAAAATATTTCATTTAACTACGAAATTTCAAAAATTAAAAAACAAAGAAAAAATTACCTTGACAATATATATATGTCTATATATAATTTAATTGCTTTTTCTTTACCATTGTTCTTCTGTCAAATTTATAATACTGCCGGTTATGAAATTGATAGAAAAGGTCAAAAGAAAAGTAAATACTATGAAAAAAGGAAGGAAAAAATGAGTAGTTTTGTAAAACGTATCAAGTATAAGTTTACAATTACTGTAGCTACAGCTGGTATTATTGTAGGATTTATTGGGACACTTATTGGAGCAGGAACAGCAATTATTCTTAAAAATGGTTCTGAGGCACAGTGTGATTATTCCTTTAATAACAGTGATCGAGAAGATTATGTGACTATTGATCCCAAAAGCGGAACGATAAAATATAATCTTAAACAAACATATGTTACAAATTCTTCGTATCCTGTTTACTACAAGGTCGGTTATAAGGCAACGTTCCAATCAAATTATGATTTCAAAAATGAAGTTATTCTTTATGGAAGCGCTTCGTCGACGGGATTTACTAAACTGGTTAAACAGTATGGGGTACGAGATTACAAAGTCAAGTTAAGAAGAATCAGTGATTGGGTCGGAGTAACCAAAGGTAGCTTGATTTTGAAAGTGACTTAAGGAAAAATAAAAGGGAAAAACAATGCGGATTATATCTTTTAAGTTATATAAACCATATATTAAAATCAGTGAATTGGATCTGCACTTTGCTAAAGGTGAGATTTATCTTATTTCAGGTCCCAATGGACATGGGAAATCTACTTTGATGGAATCGTTGGTGTTTGAAAATCACGATGCCGAGTTTGATACTGATGAAGAAAAACAATTGTATCTTAATGAAAGAGGAAGACTTTTTTCATATTTACCTCAGAACATTGTTGAATATCCGGGGACGGTATCCGAATATATCAGACAATTCAGAAAAGATATCAAGGATTGTAACATACCGGATATTTTGGCTGATTATGATTGTGAAGGCATCAGTAAAGACAGTAAATTTCTTAATCTGAGTGGCGGCGAGAGGATAAAAGTCGCATTGATTTCGATTCTTTTAAAAGGTACTCCCTATATTTTTCTCGATGAACCTTCTAATAATTTAGACAAGTATACTATTGCGTGGTTAAAAGAAACATTGGTCAAAGCCTCTGTCGGCAGGTGCATTATTATGATTTCACACAGCAAGGAATTGGCCAGCATTGCCACGCAACATATCACATTTGACAGTGAAATTTTAAACGAAAAAAAGAAAAATGAAAACAAACAACGTAATGATAATGAAAGAATAGGAGATCTTGATTCTTCTAAAGCTGTAAATAGACTTTGGCATTCTAAATATAATTACATTTATTCAGTTATGCTTCTGTTAATAGTATTTGTTTTTTGCTTTTCGATTATAAAGATAGAAAACGGACTGTTAGAGAAGAAGAAAATTCCTCCGAAAGATGAAATTGTTACTTATATTGGGGATGGGACATTTGGAGAACTGAATGAGTATTATACAAAAGAGAGAAAAATTAAAGTGCCTAAAGAAAAGTATGATATTCGGCTTTCATATTCCATTGTTAAAAAACTGATAGACGAGAAAGCTGTTAAAAAAGCATATTTTATAGATTATGAAAAACGTTTTGGAAATGCATATGATGAAAATGGTAAAATTGATCCACCACTTGATAATCCACAAATTTGTTCTATTCCGGAATGTATTTACTCGGATAGCTCTTTTAGTAATAAATTTTTAGTGGAGAATTTAACATTTTTAGAAAAAGGCAGATTGCCGCACGATGGAGCATCAGAGGTTGTTGCATCAGAGAAAATACTTGAAGCACATGGTCTAAAAAAAGAGGATGTAATTGGTAATGTATTGACACTGGAAAGCAAAGAATATAAGATAGTAGGGATTGGTACGGAAGATGTATGCTTAGTATCATTTGAGGAAGCCGAGAATAGAGGTATCTATTGTTATAAACAGGAAACGTATGATGATTTTGTGTTTAATTATGAAAGCAAATTTGGAGAATTGGATGTCTCTTTTTTGATCACTGAAGAGGGAAAAGAAAAGGAAGTTCTTGAGTATTTGATAAAAAACTATCCGGCAACTAATTACTATTCCCATTATTTTGCTGTTGTTTTACGAGGGGTGTTTAATAAGAAAATATTCTTTTCCTTTATGATTGCTACGCTGATTGCATCAGTTTTTTTTGGAACGACACAGGCGATGTGCTTGGGATCACATTTGATAAGCATGAGTAATAGAGTGGTTTATTGTGCAGAATATTATACTAACCATTCGATTAAGAGAAAGTATTATAAGAAATACAACAGATATATAATACTAAATCTGATTGTTGCACTTAGCCTGGTAATTATGATTGGAATTATAAAAAGACCTGAAACTTATACAATGCTGTGCATGTTATTATTTACTGCTTTGATTCAGCTGCCGACTATAATAATTCTTTGTAAGCAGAAGAAAAAACTTTGGGAAAGGAATATGAATGATTGTTAGGTGTGGAACAATTGTTATTAAAAATAAAATTTTACTATCGAAGGAGTGTTTAGAAATCCCTGACCAAGGGATTACCCTGATACGTGGAAAAAATGGCGCAGGAAAGACCCTTCTTGTGAAAAAAATATTATCCGAGTGTAAAAGAGACAGTATTATGGCAGCAATGGTCGATCAGTCCAATTCAATGATATTGAGACGTGAGAGTGTGTTGGTAAATATCGCCATGAGTTATGATAAAGACACGCAGGAAAAAGTCAAATCAAAAATAGAAGAGCTTGGACTAACGGATCTTTTAAGCAGAAAAGCAAGTACTTTAAGCGGGGGTGAAAAACGAATAATAATGCTTTTCAGAGAGCTTTTGAGTAAAAGTGTTTTGCTGATAATTGATGAACCGACTAACGACCTTTCTGAAAAATGGTGTAATATTGTTGTGGAATTAATGAAACAATATGCCAAAGATAATTCAATTATTATAGTGAGCCATGATGAAGCGTTTATCGCTTTGGCTGATCGAATATTTGCAGTGAAGGATGGAGAAGTTGAAAGAGTTTTCTGAAAAATTAATAGAAAAGAATTTTAGAATATCAATTATTATAATAGTATTTCTATTATCTCAGCTTATTCTTCTGTCGATATTTTTGTTTAATGCTCCGAATAAAAAAGAAAGTAATGATGATGTTCTTTTTGCAGGCGGTATGGAAATTTTCCTGCCGATTTCACAACTTTCACTTGAGCGGGACTCCTATTCAATACCAATAGGAGGAATGGAAGCCTTCAGTTCGCATGCATCACTTATAGAAAAACTTACAAGTTTGACATCGGTGCGACGGAAGGTTAAGGAAAAAGGTGTTGTTTTCTGCCTTGAAGATTTTTTTATGGAATTGCCGGATAAAGCTACAATTCTTGAAATGTATTGTCCCGATGAGAATGAATACCTAAATACCTTAACGCTTGATTTATCGCCTGAAATGACTGATCAGACTCTTAGGCAGTTTGTAAACAGTAAAGAATGCTATATCACAGCACTCAAGCTGGATGAAAACGTTGATAATAAAGAGATAGCACGAATAGTTAAGAAATTGGGGATTGAAAAGCTTAAAATCTATTGCTGCAGTAAAGAAATTACGGCTTTCATGATTAAGGCTTCGGTGTATGATATTGTTTCAAAATATGCAAAACTGGAAAGCCTTGTGACTATTCTTTTTTTGATGGGATTTATTTTATATTATTCCAAATTCAGAAATGAACAGAAGAAGGCACTTTTGTTTTATCAATATGGATATAATAGAAAAGCGATTCTTTCGGGTGTTTGTAAAAAATATAAAATAATTGGTATTATACTGATATATGGTTTGTTATGTTCGACAATTGCAATCGGTATGATTGACGTATATGGTACGGGTGAAATTGTGGGGCTGCTTGGAACGTTTATAACCTTTGTATCAGGTTTTGTAATAATAATAGTTGAATATTGCTATAAGAAATTTATCATTAGGCGTGGAATATCATGGAATTGGAGATAGGACAGATTGGTAGTTTAGTTATTATATATGTTGTTTCGCTTGTTATTCATGAGCTTGGTCATATATTAGCCGCATTATTAACACATACAAAAATAATCAGTATTCATCTGGGATACGGAAAAACATTGATAAAAATAAAAAATCTTAATATTCATTTTTTGCTGTTTGGTGCACATGTAGAATGTGAAATTGACTTTTTGGATAGTTGGAGTAAGATTAAATCTGTTATTATTGCCATGGGTGGCGCAATAGCTAATATAGTAGTTTTAATTGTTATCTTTGGCATAAGTGGGCTAAATGAATTAGGCTTCTTGGTTGTTAATATAGCAATGGTAGTAGTAAGTACATTGCCATTTGAGGGAACAGATATGTATTCTTTGCTGATAGCTTTCGATTTTATTGATGAATAAGAAGCTAAAACTTCCCACACCTTTGGGTGGGGTTGAACCTTGAAAATTTAATATTGTAGTCAAGTGAAAATGGCATAAAAAACCTTTTTGTGGTATAATGTAATTGACGAAAAAACAATACCAAAGGAGTTTTATGCCATGTCCATTATATCACAGAACATTCAAAAAAGCGAGCTTTCAAATGCGATTTTTTCATTTCAGGGGGAAAAACTAAAAAATATATATTTATTGACAGATATAAAAATATAGTGTATCATATAAATGGGTTGATATACCTATGTTTAAAAAGTGTAGATGTTCTTAACACAAGTCTGATGGGTGTAATCAAATATTCCTGTTTTATATTTGGAGATGGTATAGGAGGTGTTGAAAATGAATAAAAAGATACTTTTATGTTTAGGGTTAGTTTTTGCAACATTAATTGTTTTTATAATTGGAAAAAGAGAAAATGCTAATGCTTCAAAGTGCGGAGATAAGGCAGAATATGATATGATTGATGGTGAAGAAATGTATGAATATCAGAAAAATGCATTATGTGCAAATGAGAAACTGTATTCATCATTTGAATGGGATGATACATATGTTTATCCTGACGAATTTGGAGGGGCTTATTTAGAGTTTGACGTATTGCATGTGTTGTTAACTGATAAGTCTGCAATAAATAAATATAAAGATTTATTGCATGAGTATGATTGCGTAAAATATGATATAGTCGAATATTCATATAATGAATTAAATCGACTTGCCGAAGATACATTTGAGAAATTAAAAAATAAATATAATATAACTTCATATTATGTTGATATGGAGAATAACAACGTAGTAATATCTATCACAGATGAGAAGTTTAAAGACGATGATGAATGTGATGGCTTAGTACACTTTGTTATTGAAACCCCAGTAACAGAAGAGAGTACTATAATTTCAGGCTCATCAATAATCAATGCTTCTGGGTCAGGATTTACGCTTGCTGCTAATGGTATTTATAATGGTAATCAGGCGTATTTAACTTGTGGTCATAGTATGTCAACTGAAATGCCAATTTATTATTCTTCAAGTATCATAGGCTATATAGCCATGAAACGATATAGTGGGACTCAAAATGGAGATTTCTCGATTATAAGAAAAACAAATTATAGCTATGATTTGACTTCGGAGTATTACAGAAGTGGCTATAATGTATACAATTTTACCATGACATATGGAAATCCGCCTTTAAATTCATATGGTTATAAGTATGGAAAGAATGGAGGACAGGCGTATTATAAAATTACCGGATTGAATATTACCGTGACATCAAATGGTGTGGCAAAATGTAAGGGCATGACCAAGGCAAAATTGATAAATGGAGTTACACTTGATGGAGACAGCGGTGGATTTTACAGATCTGGAAATGCACTTGTTGGAGTTCATCATGGAAGTAATACCAGTGATGGATATACCTACGTTTTTTTTACCCCGTATGTCTATCCTAATGAAGCGGGGTTTATTGCAACGATAAATTAAATTGAGGATGAGACACAATATGAAAAAATATTTTGGTGTGTTAATGATCATATATGTCTTTGCGTTTGTTTCATGCTCGAAGGGAAAAAATGACGAAGTGACAGATGCAGTTACTTCATCAAATCGAGAAGAAATAGTGACACAGTTCCCGAGTGAATCGCCGGGGTCAGATGATGTTGACACTCATATTATTATCGATGTGTCTGATTCTGATGATATTGATGTGAAACTGACACAAAAAGATGATTATTATGTGCTTAGAATAAAAAACAATCTGGACAAAGAGATTGGTTATGGGAATTCTTTTTATGTGGAAAAACAACAGGATAATGGCTGGAATTTGGCAGATACGGTAAAGCAAGATGGTTATGAAGAAACTTTTACTGATGAAGGATATATATTAAAACCGGGTGAGGAGGTTGAACTTGAAATTAATATGGCGTTTTTATATGATGTTTCACAGATAGGAAAATATAGATTAATTAAAAAGTTTTCCGGAAATATTGGTGAGACGGAAAGAATGATATACATAAAGTATATTGAATTTGAAGTAGTAGCTGACAAATAATATTAAAAAAATATAAAAATTCCTTGTAAAATATCAAATGATATGTTAAAATCATTTTGTTCAATTTTAAACGGTATGCTCTCTGTTTTGAACGGGGAGCATTATTTTGTCCGTTGGAGCTATGGTAATAATGGAGCCTGTTCAATAAGGCACTATAAAATCAGGGTTTTGAACAAATAACTTAGGGCTGTGATGCCCGAAAGGAAATTATATGGAGCTTACAAAAAAACAATTTGATGTGCTGGCGGCGCTTGCGCTTGCTTCAGAAAAGCTTACCCAGCGTCAGCTTGAAGAAGCAACCGGGCTTTCGCTCGGAACAGTTAACAAAAGCCTTAAGGAACTTGGCGAGGCAGGTTATGTTTCGGACAGCGAAATAACAAAAGCAGGACTTAATGCACTTGAGCCTTACCGGGCAAAGCGTGCGGTATTTATCGCGGCCGGCTTTGGTTCACGCCTTGTGCCTGTTACACTTAATACACCCAAGCCTTTAGTCAGGGTAAACGGGAAAAGGATAATTGACGGACTTCTGGATGCTGTAGTGGCAGCGGGAATCACGGAAATATATATTGTCCGCGGTTATCTCGGCGAGCAGTTCGACCAGCTTCTTTACAAGTATCCGATGATAAAATTCCTTGAGAATCCTATTTATAACGAAGCAAACAATATTTCATCTTCGATGATCGCAAGGCATCTTCTTCAAAACGCCTATGTTTTTGAGGCAGATCTTCTTCTTTCAAATCCGGAGATCATTACGAAATATCATTACACCTCCGATTTCCTCGGCATTCCGATGGAACGATCGGATGACTGGTGTTTTGAAGTCAAGGACGGAATCATCAAAGAGCAGAAGGTAGGAGGCTATAACTGTCATCAGATGGTCGGCATTTCCTATTGGAACGGTGAAGACGGCAAGAAGCTTTCGGAGGATATACCAAAGGCATATGATATGCCCGGAGGAAGAGAATTTTACTGGGAGCAGGTTCCGCTTAAAGTGTTCAAGGACAGATACAAGGTCGCTGTCAGGGAATGTAAAATGAGTGACATAGTCGAGATCGATACTTTTAAGGAGCTTAAGGCTATCGATAAGAGCTATGATGTTTAGTATCAATAGGAGGGACATCTAAATGGAAGTTAAACGAAATGTTCTTTTAAACCCAGGTCCGTCAACCACGACGGATACCGTAAAGATGGCACAGGTAGTGCCTGACATATGTCCGCGTGAAAAGGAATTCCAGAGCATAATGAAACCCATGCGTGACGATCTGGTAAGAATTGTACATGGCGACGTTAACGATTATACTGCGGTACTTTTCTGCGGCTCGGGAACCATATGCATAGATATAGCGCTTAATTCATTGCTTGATGAGGGAAAAAAAGCTTTTGTGATCAATAACGGTTCATATTCATCCCGCGCCTGCGAGGTCATCAGAGCCTACGGAATGCCGCTTATCGAGCTTAAGCAGCCGATAAATGAAAAGCCTTCACTCACGGAAATCGAGAAGGTGCTCAAGGAAAACCCCGATGTGGGCTATGTTTATATGACTCATCATGAGACCGGCTCGGGCCTTTTAAATCCGATAAGGGAGGTTGGCGCTCTTGCACATAAATATGGTACGTTCTTCATTACTGATACCACATCAAGCTATGCCATGATCCCGATCAATGTCTATGAAGACAATGTGGATTTCTGCATGGCAAGCGCCCAGAAGGGTATCATGGGCATGACAGGTCTTTCCTATGTTATCGGGAAGAGAAGCATCATCGAGGCTTCGAAGAATTTCCCTGTAAGATCATACTACTGTAACCTTTTCATGCAGTATGATTTCTTTGAGAGAACGGGAGAGATGCACTTTACTCCTCCGGTTCAGACCGTATATGCCGCAAGGCAGGCACTCATTGAGTACTTCACCGAGGGCGAGGAGAAGAAGTGGAACAGGCATAAGAGAGTAATGGCTGCGATACATGCCGGCGAAGACAGGCTCGGGCTTAAGGAAGCGCTTGACCGCTCCGTTCAGTCGGGACTTGTTTCGGCAGTCAAGTATCCGACGGATCCCAACTGGGATTTTGAAAAAGTACATGATTACTGCTATGAACACGGCTTCACCATCTATCCCGGAAAGCTTGAAAGACAGGGTACCTTCAGGCTCTGCGCGCTTGGTGCGATCGACGAAGAGGATATCGTTGAGTTCTGGAAGGTATTTGAAGAAGCGCTTAGAGTAAACGGAATTCAGATACCGGTTAAATACTAGTTTTAGAAAGGAATCATAATAATGAAAAAAGTCTATACCTGCTTTTGTACAGACGTGATACATGAAGGTCATCTTAACATTATCAACGAAGCAAAGAAACTCGGAACCGTAATCGTCGGATCACTTTCCGACGCTGCGCTTATCCGCTACAACCGTTTTCCAACCATTTCCGAGGAGGAGAGGATTAAACTCTACCGCGGACTTGAGGGAGTCGACAAGGTATTCATCCAGAACAGCATCATGTATGATGATGTGATAAAGGAGCTCCGCCCCGACATTATTGTACACGGCGACAACTGGAAGGATGGCCCTGAGTCAGCCATCAGGGAAAATGTCCTTAAGCTTCTTAAGGAATATGGTGGCGAGCTCGTTGAAATTCCCTACACCAGAAATGACAAAGTAAAGAAAATTGACAGGCAGCTTAATGAAAAACTTGCAATGCCTGAGTACAGAAGAAAGAGGCTTCGTCAGCTGATCGAAATGTGTCCTGTCGTAAAAACCATCGAGGCACATAGCGGATTGACAGGACTTATCGCAGAGAAAACCGTAGTTGAGGAAAACGGAAAGCTCGACCAGTTCGATGCAATGTGGGTATCATCACTCTGCGACTCAACCGCAAAGGGCAAGCCTGACATTGAGCTCGTTGACATGTCATCGAGACTCCGCACGATTGACGATATCATGGAAGTAACGACCAAGCCCATCATCCTTGACGGAGATACCGGCGGCCTTACCGAGCACTTTGTTTACAATGTGCGTACACTCGAGCGTATGGGCGTTTCTGCAGTAATCATCGAGGACAAAAAGGGTCTCAAAAAGAATTCCCTTTTCGGTACCGAGGTTAAGCAGACCCAGGCAACCATCGAAGAATTTTCAGAGAAAATCAGGGCCGGTAAGGAAGCACAGCTTACCGACGATTTCATGATCATTGCAAGAATCGAAAGCCTGATACTTGAGCAGGGCATGGAGGATGCGCTTGCACGTGCGAAAGCCTTTGTCGCAGCAGGTGCGGACGGAATCATGATACATTCGAGAAAGAAGGATCCCGCTGAAATCTTTGAATTCTGCGACAAGTTCCGTGAGTTTGATAAGAAGACTCCGATCGTTGTAGTTCCGACCTCTTTCAATTCGGTAACAGAGGATGAGCTTGCAAGCCATGGCGTAAACATCGTTATCTATGCAAACCAGCTGACAAGATCTGCCTTCCCTGCAATGCAGAAGACCGCAGAATCATTGCTTCGCAACCATAGGGCTCTCGAGGTAGACTCAGAGCTGATGCCGTTCAAGGAGATTATCACACTTATTGACGAACTGTAAGAAAGGATTCCGTAAATGAAAGTAGAAAACTTTGTAAAAGCACTCGGCGCCGACTTTTTTACCGGCGTGCCCGATTCCCAGCTTAAAGCACTTTGCAACTATCTGATATATACCTATGGTACCGATCCCAAACACCATGTGATCGCAGCCAATGAGGGAAACTGTGCCGCACTGGCAGCCGGCTATCATCTTGCAACCGGCAAGGTACCGGTTGTTTACATGCAGAACTCCGGCGAGGGCAATATCATCAACCCCCTCGCATCACTTCTCAATGAAAAGGTCTATGCCATCCCGATGATCTTTGTTGTCGGCTGGAGAGGAGAGCCGGGTGTTCATGATGAGCCCCAGCATATCTACCAGGGCGAAGTGACCGTAAAGCTGCTCGACGACATGGGTGTTAAGAGCTTCATCATCGGCAAGGAGACCACAGAGGAAGAGCTTGCGGAGAAGATGGAAGAGTTCAGGTCGCTTCTTGCGGACGGACATGACGTTGCCTTTGTGATCAGAAAGGGAGCCCTCAGCTTTGACGAAAAGGTTGTATATAAGAACGACAACGAAATGAAGCGTGAGGAAATCATCAGGCATATCACGGATTTTACCGGCGAGGATCCCATCGTTTCGACAACCGGTAAGGCAAGCCGTGAGCTTTTTGAAATCAGGGAAGCAAAGGGCATGGCCCATAAATATGATTTCCTGACAGTAGGCTCGATGGGCCACTCATCCTCGATCGCCCTCGGTGTTGCACTCAACAAGCCCGGGACTAAGGTCTGGTGTATCGACGGTGACGGCGCAATGCTCATGCATATGGGGGCGGTTGCGGTCCTCGGAAACATCAAGCCCGAAAATCTCGTGCATATCGTTATCAATAACGGCGCACATGAGACTGTCGGAGGCATGCCCACAGTTGCAGCAGGTATCGACGTGGTTGCCATCGCAAAAGCCTGCGGTTACCCTGCAGCAGTAAGTGTTGACAGCTTCGAGGCACTTGACAGGGAACTTGGAATCGCCAAGGCCTACAAAGGTCTCAGACTTATCGAAGTTAAATGCTCGATAGGCGCAAGAGACGACCTCGGAAGACCGACCACAACAGCACTTGAAAATAAGAATAATTTCATGGAGTACCTTGCGGAGAAATAGTGAGGTATTGGGACAAAAGAACCGTCCCCGTGTCCCAAAACTGTCGTACTATATGATTGGTACGGCAGTTTTTTGTTTACATTAAAAGCCGAAAAGGTTATAATAAAAAAGTGTAAGATAATTTGAAATTTTGATAAGATATAATAACTTTTTAAACAGGAGACAACAGATGCCTTTTGATATACAGGAATATATGACCGCAGGTGTGGAGCAGATAGTGAAGGAGG
>JAFRWN010000108.1 GCA_017437965.1 Lachnospiraceae bacterium | reverse complement strand
ATTATTTTTGATTACATGTTGATTATATACTATTTTTATCTATTTGTAAAATGTATTATTGCTATTGCATTATATCTTTTTTATATATACAATGTTGCTGAACAAAGTATTGTCATTCCTGTCTACGAATGAAATATATTCGTCCATGTCAATATAATACTTTCTGCCCCATGAAGAAATCTCAAGCATCCTGTTTTTTTCACCGATGATCATTCCTGTAACGGTAACATAATGATCCTTTGTATCATCATCCGCAACAAACTCAAACACTCCATGGCCCTTCTGCTTGATTTTATACAGGGTGAGCCTGTCTTTTTTCAGAAAAGCAGGTCCGACCGAAATAGTCGCGGGAATATCATTTACCAGCATTTCTTCAAGCTTTACAACCAGCTCATATACCGCAACACCCCAGTCTGCTTTATATTTCAGACCGTTCTTTTTAAACAGCTTGTTGAGTTTCCTTGCAAGCTTTGTTCCCGGAATTCCCATGTAATAGAGCGTATGAAACAATCCTTCATCATATTCGCGAAGGTTTTTCATATACTGCTGCCTGTCAAGGACTTCCGGATCTTTACCCTCGGATGCTGCCTTCAGATAGGTGAAAATATCTACGGCACTTACCAGTCCGCAGCCGTAACATCTTATCCTGTTATCCTGCCTGAATGCATCTATTCCTTTTCTGTTATTCTTCGGTTTTCCGAACCACATCTGGCTGCCGCCGAAAGAAACCGAATTTTCGTTTTTAACCGAAATATAAGGGTGCTTTAAATTAAGCACCCTCGGATTTTCAATTACTATCCCGGGCATAGACTATATTCCTCCTACCCTGATAATTGTATCAATAAAATTTTGCTACAACTGCGAGATCTTTTCTCGGAGGCATCTTGGGCTCAACAGCCCTGTAACCCAGAGCGATCACTGCTGCAACCTGAACATTTTCCGGAATATCAAGAACGCTTTTTAAAGCCACTTCATCCCTTATGCCCATGATAAGCGTATCAAGTCCCAGCTCTCTTGCCTTAAGACAGAGATTTTCATTCTGGAGGCCGAGGTCATAGGCTCCCCACATGTCACCCATGTCATTAACGGGGCCGTCTGTGCCAAAGCCTGCATCACCTGTAACAAAGCCGGTTACAATAAGCACAGGCGCATTCTCTGAGTTTCTTGCATTGAATGAAGGCAGGCATTCTTCCTTGACCTTCTTAAGCATTTCATCACTCATTACCACATAGTAACGTCCGGTCTCGGAATTTTTCCATGAGGGTGCAAGCTGTGCAGCCTTAAGGATTTCCTCTACCTGTTCCTTAGACACTTTTTCGGTAGTATACGCACGGACACTTCTGCGTTCTTCAAGTACTTTCTGAAACTCCATGATCTGTCCTCCTTGTTTAACTATAATATTTATATTTCAGCCAATTGCTTCAAGAGCCTGCGCGATATCATTAATAAGGTCTTCCTTATCCTCAAGACCGCAGCTCATTCTTACAAGTCCTGCAGGTATTCCTGCTTCCAAAAGCTGCTCGTCTGTCATCTGCCTGTGTGTTGAGGTTGCAGGGTTAAGGCAGCATGTCCTTGCATCTGCAACATGAGTCTCGATTGCAGCAAGCTTAAGATTTTTCATGAACTTCTCTGCAGCTGCTCTTCCGCCCTTAAGCTCGAATGAAACCACACCGCAGCCTCCGTTCGGAAGATACTTCTTTGCGATCTCATAATACTTGTCTGAAGGAAGTCCCGAATAATTGACTTTTGCTACAGCGGGATGCTTCTCAAGGAATTCAGCAACTGCCTGTCCGTTCTCAACATGTCTGGGCATTCTTACATGAAGAGACTCAAGTCCGAGATTAAGAAGGAAGGCATTCTGAGGCGACTGAATACAGCCGAAGTCACGCATGAGCTGTGCAGTGCACTTGGTGATGAATGCACCTTCTTTTCCGAATTTCTCGGCATAGGTAATACCATGATAGGAATCGTCGGGAGTGCAGAGGCCCGGGAATTTGTCGGCATGTGCCATCCAGTCAAACTTACCCGAATCAACAATAGCACCGCCAACCGCAGCACCATGTCCGTCCATGTACTTTGTGGTTGAATGAGTTACGATATCAGCACCCCACTCGATAGGCCTGCAGTTTACAGGTGTAGGGAAAGTATTGTCGATAATGAGCGGTACACCATGTGCATGTGCAACCTTCGCATATTTTTCAATGTCAAGAACAGTAAGTGCGGGATTTGCGATGGTCTCGCCGAACATTGCCCTGGTATTCTCCTTGAATGCGGCGTTGAGCTCTTCTTCGCTTGCATCAGGAGAAACGAAAGTAACCTCGATGCCCATCTTTGCCATTGTAACAGAAATCAGGTTGAAGGTTCCGCCATAGATTGATGACGAAGAAACAATGTGGCTGCCGCACTCACAGATATTGAAAAGTGCAAAGAAGTTTGCTGCCTGGCCTGATGAAGTAAGCATAGCTGCACATCCGCCCTCAAGCTCCGCAATCTTTGCTGCAACATAATCATTTGTGGGGTTCTGAAGTCTTGTATAGAAATATCCGCTTGCTTCAAGGTCGAAAAGCTTGCCCATGTCCTCGCTCGTATCATACTTGAAAGTAGTTGACTGAACGATGGGAATCTGTCTGGGCTCTCCGTTTCCGGGTCTGTAGCCGGCCTGAACGCATTTGGTATTGATCTTGTAGTTTTTCATGTTTTTTTGCTCCTTGAAATAATTATATAATCCCCGAAGGGAAAACTTTTTTATTTACAGCAGGTTCTTTACACCCTCGCATATCCTTCTTGCAACTTCCGGTCTGTTCATGGTATAAAGGTGGATGCCGTCCACATCATTTGCCAGAAGATCGATTATCTGGTTGATCGCATAGGCCATGCCCGCATCAAAAAGGCCGTCAGGATTGTCCTCATATCTCTTTATTATCCTGTCAAGATTAGGAGGCATCACTGCACCGCAGATATTTACCATACGGTT
>JAFRWN010000107.1 GCA_017437965.1 Lachnospiraceae bacterium | reverse complement strand
TCGCCTTTTTCATAGCCCTTATTCTTCCATCTCTCTGCAAATGCTTTTGCTGCCTGTTGCCTTGAAACTGCCATATCGGTTCTCCTCTAATAAGATGAAAGCTATTTAATTTATTATACATTGATTTGCACTCATTTACAAGGTGCAAATACCGTTCCCCTGCGCTGTTGTCGTTATTATTGACACCATAAAAGTCCGAGGTAATCAGCCCCGGACTTTTACGGCATCCACAAAAAAGAAAGGAAAAATGAAAACGGAAAACCATAACCGTAATCACTTAGGTATAGATCAGGTCACTCCTTACAAATTCTTCGGCTCGTGACCTGATATTATTCATGCGGCGAACCCACTCCATCTGATCCCTTCGTTTTAGATCTTCGGTCACGTTTTCCAGCTCGGCAGTTCGCTTTACGATGGTTTCCATCATGTCCAGCGCGTCACGGTTTATGTCGATCAGATGCTGCGTGAGCGTTCCTTGCATCAGCATGGCGTTGTAAACGCCGCGCTTGTGCTTTCGGAGGAACTCTTTTCGTTGCCAGCCCCAATGTCCGATATCGCCTTCCGGTTGAGGATCCATCACAAGGTCAGGAATCAGGTAGTCTCCGACTTTCGTGTAGGTAATGTCTGCTTTCATGTTGGTAAGCTCCTTTTCTGTATTTACCACCCGAAGAAAGGATAAGCTTTCCTCGGTCAGTAGTCCTCTTAAGTATTAAGTCTTATGTTCTGGAGGTATTAAGCTCATGACCTAAGACTTAGGCATTAGGAATCGGTGATAAACTCTCCGATCAAAGTTTGTCCCGCTTCGACGATCCCTCCGATCAATGCCAGGACGAAGGGGAGAAGGAAACAGCCTCCCCCGACGATAAACGCCTGCATCGCCGGTTGGCGGGAAGTGTCTCCCATGCAAAGGAAGATCACTCCCACCACCAGCAGAATACTTCCTGCAAAGCAAAGGAGGACGGACGCGAGACCCCTTACAATGTTACACGCCCATTTCAGCAGGAATAGTATCAACCATATCGGGACAAGCAATATCTTTGCTATCGTTCTCATGTTTCTGTTTCCTCATTTCGTAGTTTTTCTTCTGAATGGCTTTGTCCCTGATCTTCTTGCAGGCGGCAGAACAAACTACCGAGTTCGGTCCGCCCGGCCAGTACATATGACCGCATACCGTACAAGCCCTCATATAGAACTTGTGACCTTGCTTGTTCGCAGGATCGCGGTCATTGTCCATCTGCTCATACGCTTTTTTGCCGCACTCCTTTGAACAGTACTTTTGCAGACTCTTGTTGGGGAAGTATTCCTTGCCGCAGTATTCGCAGATGCGTTTCGGAATCAAATGCCCTTCATTTTCTGCCATAAGTTGCTCACGGTGTTCTTGTTTCTTCTGCTTCTCTTTTTCTGAAACGCAGGAATGGTAGTACGCTCGTTGTCTATTTCGTGTGTTGACTTTACTGCAAGGTTTACACATCTCTTGCTGACCGTTGGTAGGCCAGAACAGTTCACCGCACATCTTGCATTGTTTTTGTCGGAAGGTATGACCTTCTTTTTCCTCCAGCCGTTTCTGTTCCCGCTTCTTTTGATCAGATGCTTTACGGCAATCCTGACAGCAAAACTTGGATCGGTTTCCTGATGGATAATATTCTTTACCACACCATTCACATATTCGCTTCTCGAAGCTATGTCCTTCCAACCGTTCGCGGCGGGCATCCCGCTTTTTGATTCTGTATTCCTCGCTGTATGCAGCACGGTGCTTTTCTTTCTGTACCTTTTTTGCAGCTTTGGCTTCCCGTATCTGCTCTTTCATGGCTTCTATCTCGGCATCGGTATAATCCACACCGAATTGTCCGATGAATTTGAAATATATATCGACCTTTTGCAGCCGAAAATCGCCGTCTTTTTCCACCTCGTGAACCGAGATTTTTTCGATCAACTCATGCACCAAAGCATCTGAGACTTCGGTAGGGTCTTTGTATTTTTTGACGATTCCAATGAACCTATCGATCTGATCATCTACAACTTCC
>JAFRWN010000106.1 GCA_017437965.1 Lachnospiraceae bacterium | reverse complement strand
TATTTTCAAAGAAACCCGAGAGGTTCACAGCTGCTGAAAAGAGAGCCTGGCTTGATACCATGAGCGGTGTCTCCCTTGGTTCTGACGCCTTCTTCCCCTTTGCGGACAATATCGACCGCGCGGCAAAGAGCGGCGTGAAGTATGTTGCCGAGCCCGGCGGCTCAGTCAGGGACGACCTCGTGATCAAGGCCTGCGACGACTACGGCATGGTGATGGCATTTACAGGGATAAGGCTTTTCCATCATTGATATTCAATCTATAAGCTCAAATTTCCGGGAGGACTCATCTCAAGTTTTGAAGCAAAACGGCGCAATCCCAATACAGACAAGGGATTGCGCCGTTTCTACTGTATGGCCTCCTCTAAGGAAACACTTAATCAGTGTTTCCTTAATAATTTTTTTATATAAAGTCCTTTAAATCCAGAACCTTCAGATATGCTTCAATTTCGCTGTCACTAAACTCGTAGTATTCTAAAACAATAATAAAGTCATTAGTACTGATATACGCCTTACCGCCCGCTCCTTCTTCTTCGGTCCGTTGATAAACAATGGCGGCGTTATTGTTTTGGATTATTTTTTCATATATAACATCCGTAGTATTGCTTACCCTGATTCCGGTCCCCCCCTTAATGTATTCAACGTTGCAGATTCTCCCGTTGCCGTCATAAAAGAATTGTGCAAACACTTCATACTCATTGATTCCTGTAACTGAATCAACAAAGATATTCATCGCCTTTGCGTGTTCTCCCGGACAGGGATTGATTTCTGCTATATTGATCGAACTTTCCCTTTTTGCTTCATCAAAGCTATGAAACGCTTCCTTCGAAGATCCGTCTGCATAGTATTTTTTGAGATTATAGTAGTCGTCATCTGCGTCATAGATAATCCCCATATTATTATCTTCAACTGAATCAGCAATAATATTGTCATTACTGAAGCTTACTTTATTTTCATCATATATAATTGTCTGATTTTCCTTTGTTTTATTGTCACCGTCACCAATAGTAACGCCGCTCTTGTTTGTTTTTATCTGATTGCTGATAGCAGCTGCCGCATATGCAGTTGATCCAAAAACCACACATGCCAAAAACGTAATAAGAAGAACACTTAATCTTTCATAATGCTTTTTCTTCCTCACATATCGATTGTGACCCTGCATGGCTTTATCTATATCAAATTCAGGAACAGGGATATTCATAACGGTATATTTGAATTCATCTGTTTCATATTTCATAAGCGCACACCTTAAGATCCTTTCTAAGCTTTTCATGACCTCTGTGAAGTCTTGTATACACGGTGCTCTCCTTTATATTGAGAATAGTACTGATTTCTTTTACAGAATACCCGGCGACATCATAAAGGTACACTATATTACTGTACTTAAGCGGAAGTTTACGAAAGGCCTCTATTATATCTATCTTGTCGTCGGTATTTTCCTCGGCATCCGGAAATAAAAATATTTCTTCTTCACTTAAAGGTATTCTTTTCTTAAACCACGAATTTCTGCGCAGGTTCAGGCACTTACTGATCGTCGTTTTATATGTCCATGCCTTAAGTGCTGAATTATCCGTTTTTTCAAGCTCGGTTTTTAGAAGTGTGTATATAACCTCCTGCATAACATCCTCTGCATCCTCTTTGTTTTTCAATGTAAGAAGAGCAAATCTGTATGCATAGGCTGAAAGCTCGGATATACATTCCTTGCTGAGTTTCATATATGTCCTCTTTTCGGGAAATTTCCGTTACATATATATAGACACATGACAGACTTGTTTTTTCTCAAAAAAATATTCATTTCTTCGGAGAGTATTTTTTTGAGACATTATTTTCAACGACGCAGAAGAGACAGAGAAGCTTCCCCTGTCTCATTTTTTTGGCATTTACCGGGATAAGGCTTTTCTATCACTGATTTTTATTCGATAAGTTCGAATTTCCGGGAGGACTCATTTTTGAAGCTCCTCCCGGTTTTTTTTGTAAGCAGGATCCTGTATATATCGTATGCGAGCCTGTCCTTTTTAAACAGTATTTCCGCCTCGGGGCTTAAGCCTTTTTTTTCGGAAATCGAAGCAAAGAGAGGGATTTTCACATTTCGAAGAAGCTCTGCCGCTCCCTTTTTCATGGCAAGGATATGTACATAGGGCGAGAAGCCTGTTTTTTCAAGCGCTTTGACATCCTCGTTTTTTATATCAAGCAGGATATGGAGTAAGGCTCTTGTAATTCTTGAGAGCGTGAAATTTTTGCTTTTAAGTAGGGCTGCAAAGCTTGAAAATGAAAGGAATTCATCCCGCAAAGACAGTATCCTGTTTGAAAGGTCTTCCGTAACATCGGAAAAGAGGGTGAAATCCTCATTTTCAAAGAGCTTCAGGTGGAGAAGCTCTGACATATCGTCTTCAAAGACAAGCTGTCTTTTATTATATTTTTCCTCCAGTATTGATCCTGATTCAAAAGGCATCTGGGAGAGCGCTGATGCGATATTGTTTTCTTTCAGGGCGTTTCTTATGGAAAGGGAGGATGAGAAGCCGGAGTGGTCTATGAGCTTATAGGCATGACCCTTTCCGGTGCGTTTCACGGCATGAAAGCATAGTGCTTTGTCCTTCAAGGCCTTTACATACATGAGACCCAGCATATTGTTCGGACTGTCCAGAAGAGAGACGTTTTTTTCTGTCCCGTCAAGGGCCTTTTTCATGGAAAGAGGGTAGGTAAGGCCGCTTTTTTGTGACGCTTTCAACGCTTCCCTGAAAGACTCTGTTTCATAAGAGAGAAACTCAGCGACATCCGAAAAAAGCCGTGCGTCAGCTTCTTCAGCTCCGAAGACTATGTCAGTAGTCCCCAGTGACAGGGCAAGGGAAACTCCTGTCTTTGCAAAAATTTCGGCGCATGCGGTCGAGGCGATGACGGGTAGCTCCACGCAAAGATCGGCGCCGCATTCTATGGCGGTTTTTGCCCGGTCGTATTTATCCAGACACGCAGGTATTCCGCGCTGTGTGAAGCAGCCGCTCATTATTATTATGATACGGTCTGCGCGAAGGTTTTTCCTCGCGAAATCCATGAGAAACTTATGCCCGAGGTGGAGAGGGTTGAATTCCGATATTATCGCAGCTATCCTTTGATCCATGAACTTTTGCTCTCCTTTTTGTACTTGCCCGATAAAAAATCATTAACTATAATAACGCAGGATATTAATTGGCGAAAGCCTGATTAAAAAATATGAGAGGAGAAAACAATGAACGTACTCGTGATAAACTGCGGCAGCTCGTCACTCAAGTACCAGGTCATAGATTCCGTTTCCGAGCAGGTGCTCGCAAAGGGGCTCTGTGAG
>JAFRWN010000105.1 GCA_017437965.1 Lachnospiraceae bacterium | reverse complement strand
GCCAATTATGATGCTGATGAAAGCACAGTACAGGCCAGGATCCGAGACGGTAAGGTATATGTGATCGAACACGACGGCGGAGGTCATGTTGGCGCAGTAAAGATTATTTCGATTGAAGAAGCAATTGCAAAAGAGAACGAGAGAAAGGACAACAGGGAGGCGTATTGACGTGTTTAGAAAAACATTGCTACTTATTTGTATATTTATGCTGTGTTGTGGGGCGCTTTTACTGGCAACTGACCCATGTGAAACAAAAGCAAAAACTCCGACCGAAGCTGTGTCTGAATCAAAGGTGACATATTCGTTTGACAAGAAAACAGGCGTACTGACAATTTCTGGTAAGGGTGATATGCCTGCGGATATGCAGTTCAGGGACAACAAAAAGATTAAAAAGGTAGTTATAGAAAAAGGCGTTACTTCTATCTGCGACTATGCTTTCTTTTGCTGTACAAAATTAAAGACTCTTATTCTTCCAGACGGACTTTTGAGCATTGGTGTAAAGAGTTTTGTAAACACCAACATAAAAAAGCTTACAATACCTTCTTCTGTAAGGACAATCGGTCAGTGTGCGTTCTGGGGATGTAAGAGGTTAAAATGGATTACAATGCCGGGCGATTTCAAGTTTGTTTATGAAGAGAATGAACCTGATGAATGGGAGTTCAGGATTGTTTCTGTGTACGGATTCAGCGGGTTTGCACCGAAGAAGATAACCTTTACTACTCCGTTAAATATTGAAAATGTATCGGCTTTGTCGGCAAAATATCTTGTCGTAAGCAAGGATGATCCGCTGTATTCAAGCATTAACGGTGTTATATACAGCAAGGATGGTAAGGAGCTTGTAAGGATACCATCGGAAAGAACAACCTACCGTGTACCGGACGGAGTCGAGAAAATAGACATAAATTCATTCCATTATACTTGGTATCTGTCGGATGAATGTGATCAGTTCTGCTCGCGTTTAAAAAAGTTATATCTTCCCAAAGGAAAGTGTGAGATATCGGATGAAGCAGGTTATATTGAACCTCAGGCAATAAACGTGATTGTTAACGGCACGGATCTGAATGGACGGGATATTGAACTGCTTACAAAGTATTGTTTCAGTCCATATATCAATACTGTAGATGAAGAATGCAGAGAAAACCCGACCAAATGGTTTACAGAGGGATTCAAGGGGCTTGTAAAGTTGCTTGATAATGGTTGTGTGGTTACAAATGATGGCTTGATACTCAGATATTTCGGTGGGGGCGGAGATGTTGAACTTGATACTTCTATCACGGGAATAGGAGCTCATGCATTTGATTATTACGGAGTTCCCAGAGAGTATGATCCTAAGCAACCTGGGAAGATTACTTCAATAAATATTCCTGAATCAGTCACATACATCGGAGAAAATGCATTTTGTGACCAGCATGAGCTGCAAAGCATTACAATCCCTGCATCTGTTACGGAATTCGGGGACTATGCTTTAGCGAATTCGGGAATAAAGAAAATAGAATTCGAAGATGGGGTAAAGGAAGTTCCAGCTAGAGTATGCTGCGACTGCAGCTTGCTTGAAACGGTAGTGCTTCCGGAATCACTGGAAAAGATAGGAGATGCTGCATTCTCGCACTGTACTTCGTTTGATATAGATGTTTACAGCGGATTTGAAATGCTTCCGAATCTTACAGAGATAGGAGAGATGGCTTTTTATAACTGCAAGATGAAGAAATTTGTTATTCCTGAACAGATTACAAAGATCGGAACAGCTGCGTTTTTCCTG
>JAFRWN010000104.1 GCA_017437965.1 Lachnospiraceae bacterium | reverse complement strand
GTGCTCCATGTGTCGAAAGCATATCTTAACGAATTTGAGTTCAGGCAGCTGAGGCTTGAGTTCAAGGATGGTATGATCAGTTCTTATTCCTGCGAAAACTTCGGGACCGAAGATGAGAATAAGAAATATATCAGGGAGAAAATCCTTCATAATCATGATTCACTCCCGATAGGCGAATTTGCAATCGGCACAAACACCACCGCCTATGCAATGGCAAATCGTTTCGGAATATGGGACAGGCTTCCGATACTGATTGCAGAGAAGACAGGGCCTCACTTTGCCGTGGGAGATACCTGCTATTCGGACATGGAGGATTTCATGACCTACAATCCGGACGGAAAGGCAATAATCGCAAGGGACAACGAGGTCAGCATCTTGCGAAAGGAAGACAGGTCAAAGGCATATTTCAACTGTCACACCGACATCACAATACCCTATGATGAGCTCGAATGTATCAGGGTTGTGAGAGCGGACGGAAGCGAAGAATCAATAATTGAAAACGGACGTTTTGTGTTCGAAGGTGCCGGCGAACTGAACAAGGCGTTAGGGTAAAAAAAACTTTACTAATATTATAATATTTGGTAAAATATCAATATCAAAAATCCAGGAGGGTAATATGGCTCAGGTAAGTATTGTAATGGGCAGTGATTCGGATCTGCCTGTAATGAAAAAGGCGGCAGAAATGCTTGAAAAATTCGGGATTTCCTACGAAATGACCATCATTTCGGCACACAGGATGCCCGATGTTTTCTTTGATTATGCAAATACTGCCAAAGAAAGAGGAATAAAGGTGATAATCGCAGGTGCAGGCGGCGCAGCTCATCTGCCCGGAATGTGTGCGGCAATTTTCCCGCTTCCCGTTATCGGAATACCGATTTCCACAAAGAATGTGGGCGGTGTTGATTCGCTTTATTCCATTGTTCAGATGCCTTCCGGTATCCCTGTTGCAACTGTTGCAATAGATGGTGCCGCAAACGCTGGTATACTTGCAGCAAAGATACTTGCCGTAAGTGATCCTTCACTCCTTGAAAAGCTTGAATCCTACAAGGAAGAGCTTAAGAGCGGAGTAATGGCAAAGAAAGATAAAATTGAAAAAATCGGATATGAAGCATATCTGGAGAGCAAAAAATAATAAGAGATCAACACCTCGGATGAGGGGATAGGAGATAAACATGGCTATGGATTACAAATCCTCCGGCGTTGACATTGAAGCCGGCTACAAAGCAGTAGAACTTATGAAATCACACATCAAAGGCACGATGCGTCCCGAGGTACTCGGCGGAATCGGCGGTTTTGCCGGAGCCTTTGACCTCAAGAATATCAAGAACATGGAAGAGCCCGTGCTTCTTTCCGGAACCGACGGCTGCGGAACCAAAGTAAAGCTTGCTTTTCTTCTTGACAAGCATGATACCATCGGAATCGATGCGGTTGCCATGTGCGTAAACGATATCGCATGCTCCGGCGGAGAGCCTTTGTTCTTCCTTGACTACATTGCCTGCGGAAAGAACTATCCCGAAAAGATCGCAGAGATCGTAAAGGGTGTTGCTGAAGGCTGCAAGCAGTCCGGCGCTGCTCTTGTAGGCGGTGAGACAGCAGAGCATCCGGGACTTATGCCCGAGGATGAATATGATCTTGCAGGTTTTGCAGTCGGTGTTGTAGACCGCAAGGACATGATTGACGGCTCCACCATCAAAGCAGGGGATGCAGTGATCGGTATCGCTTCAAGCGGTGTTCACTCAAATGGTTTCTCGCTTGTAAGAAAAGTATTTGAAATGACAAGAGAAAGCCTTGATACCTACTATGACGAGCTCGGAAAGACACTCGGCGAGGCACTTATCGAGCCTACGGTTATCTATGTAAAAGCTCTTAAAGCACTTAAGGACGCAGGAATAAAGGTAAAGGGCTGCAGCCACATCACAGGCGGCGGATTCTATGAGAATATTCCGAGAATGCTTCCCGAAGGAAAGCATGTTGTTGTAAAGAAGGACAGCTATGAAGTTCCCGCTATCTTTAAGCTCCTTGCAAAGACAGGCGGAATTTCAGAGCAGATGATGTACAACACCTACAACATGGGTGTCGGCATGATGCTTGCAATCGATGCATCGGAGGCTGCTAAGGCAATTGAAATCATTAATGCAGCAGGCTACAAGTCATTTACCTGCGGAAGCATCATTGACGGAGAAAAGGGCATTACGATAGAGTAAGCTTGTCCATAGAAATCAGGCGGAGATAAATTATGTTTAAGATAGTTACTCTTGTCAGTGGCGGCGGTACTAATATGCAGGCCATCATTGACGCAATAAAAACCGAACGTATCACTGATACCGCGCTTGTTGGTGTGATAGCAAGCAACCATGAAGCCTATGCACTTGAAAGGGCACATCTTGCAGGTATCCCGACAGCCGTTGTGTGCAGAAAGGATTTTGATACCAAAGAGGAGAGGGATGATGCGCTGATAAAGACGATAAAAGGCTTTGAGCCGGATCTTATCGTGCTTGCAGGTTATCTGACGATCATTCCGGAAAAGCTTGTAACTCTTTATCCGAACAAGATAATCAATATACATCCTTCACTGATTCCTTCCTTCTGCGGAGACGGTTTCTACGGACTCAAGGTTCATGAAAAGGTACTTGAGCGCGGTGTGAAGGTAACAGGAGCTACCGTTCATTTTGTTGATACGGGAACCGATACAGGCCCGATCATTATGCAGAAGGCGGTTAAAATCCTGCCCGGAGATACTCCTGAGGTTCTTCAGAAAAGAGTTATGGAAGAGGCAGAGTGGAGAATACTTCCGGAGGTTGTCAATGCGCTCGCGCATGGCAGGGTAAAGAAGAATTCATATGGTAATTATTACGTAGAGAAAGAGGATTAATATGAAGGTACTCGTTGTCGGTGGTGGCGGAAGAGAGCATGCGATAGTTTATAAGCTTTCACAGAGCCCCCAGGTTACAAAAATATACTGTGCTCCCGGAAATGCGGGAATTGCCGCACTTGCTGAGTGCGTTGACATCAAGGTTATGGAGTTTGATAAGCTCGTTAACTTTGCTAAAGAAAAGGAAATCGATCTGACTGTTGTCGCTCCGGACGATCCCTTGGTTGCCGGTGCGGTGGATGCTTTCAAGGCAGCCGGGCTCCGTGCGTTCGGACCCGAGGCAAAGGCAGCGATAATCGAAGGCTCGAAGGCTTTTTCAAAGGATCTGATGAAGAAATACAATATTCCTTCGGCAGCCTATGAAACCTTTGACAATCCGGATGCGGCTCTTAAGTATCTTGAAACTGCAAAGATGCCCAT
>JAFRWN010000103.1 GCA_017437965.1 Lachnospiraceae bacterium | reverse complement strand
TTAGCAATTGCTAACTGCCGTTATTATATTCTTGCAGAGCAAAAATGTCAATACCGAAAATGATGTTTTTTCTGAAATTTATGTTGGAATATATAACTATGTGCCTTGAAATAGAATTATTCATGTGCTATAATGCACATTAGTTAGCGAAAGCTAACTTTATAATCTGATGTATGGAGGAGGAAATCATGGGTCTATTTAAAAAATTTGTTAGTCAGACAAGGAAACCTGAGGGATTCCTTGGAAAGATGATGGTGAACGGAATGAACGGCGGTCATGCAAAAATGGCGGACTGGGGAATTTCACATTTAAAAACAATTGCACCGAAAGAAATAATCGACATCGGCTGCGGAGGTGGAAGAAACGCCGGGGAGCTAATGAAAAAATATCCCGACGCAAGGCTTACTGCAATAGATTATTCCGAAGTGTCCGTACAGAAGGCTAGTGTATACAATGAGGAGGAGATAAAGAATGGAAGATGCGTGGTAGAGCATGGTGATGTATCTGCATTGACACTCCCGGAAGAAATGTTTGATCTTGCCACTGCATTTGAAACCATTTATTTCTGGCCGGGGCTTGAAAAATGCTTCTCGGAAGTTGTAAAAGTGCTTAAACCGGGCGGAGTGTTCATGATAGTTAACGAATCCGACGGAACCGACAAGACAAGCCTTAAATATGAAAAAATCATTGAAGGTATGAAATGCCACACGGTAGAGGAGATCGAGACGGCGCTCATAAAAGCAGGCTTTTCAAAAGTAAAATCGGATCATCATGATAGTAAACCATGGATTACGGTTATGGCTAAAAAGTAAGATAAAACTCCTTGACAAATACCCCTGGGGAGTATATAATACGTTTAAAAGATACCCTAAGGGGGTATGCAAAGGAGCGTTATCTATGGAAGAAAAAGCATGCTGCTGTGAGCGTAAGAAAAAACGCAGCGAAGAAGAATTAAAATCACTTTTAAACCGTCTTAAAAGAATAGAAGGCCAGGTACGCGGCGTTGAAAAGATGCTTGAAAATGATGCTTATTGTCCCGACATATTAACACAGGTATCGGCGATAAACTGCGCGCTGAACAGCTTCAACAAGGAACTGCTTGCTTCACACATGAAAAGCTGCGTCGTAAATGACATACGTGCAGGAAAAGATGAAGTTATTGATGAGCTTGTAGCTACATTGCAGAAGATCATGAAATAAGGCATTACAAAGCTTTTTGGAAGGAGCTTATATGGAACAATATAATGTGACCGGAATGAGCTGTGCGGCCTGCAGTGCAAGAGTAGAAAAGGCGGTATCGGCCGTTCCGGGAGTTAAAAGCTGTGCGGTCAGCCTTCTCACGAATTCGATGGGGGTTGAGGGTACCGCATCGGAAAATGATATAATTAAGGCTGTTGAAAAAGCAGGCTACGGTGCTTCAAAAAAGGGTGCATCGGTAAAAAATTCAAAAGTCGATGACGATATTCTCAAAGATACCGAAACACCAAAACTTAAGAAACGTCTGATTAAATCAGTTATCGTCCTTTTAGTGCTGATGTATTTCTCAATGGGGCATATGATGTGGGACTTTCCCGCACCTGAGGCTTTTGACAATCACGTATTTCTCGGCGTTTTTGAAATGCTTCTGGCTATTGTCATAATGATAATAAACGAGAAATTTTTTACCAATGGTTTCAAATCGCTTTTTTCGGGACACCCCAACATGGACACACTTGTCGCGCTCGGTTCCGGTGCTTCATTCGGATATTCGCTGGTTGAATTGTTCATTATGATACTTGCCCAGGGTAATGGCGAGACAGACACGGTAATGAAATACGGGATGAACCTGTATTTTGAATCGGCAGCAATGATACCCACCCTTATCACCGTCGGTAAAATGCTCGAGTCCATGTCTAAAGGAAGGACTACCGATGCATTAAAAGGCCTGATGAGGCTTGCACCGAACACCGCGGTTCTTTATCGGGACGGTGAAGAAAAAGAGGTAGGCATTG
>JAFRWN010000102.1 GCA_017437965.1 Lachnospiraceae bacterium | reverse complement strand
GTTGTTTCACTATTTTGTTTTCAAGTTTCGGTGAAGCTTTAAGAAGCTTCTTTTTTGCCGCTTTTATCGGGCGACTTGCTTAATATACCACAAAGAAAGGGCAAAGTCAACACCTTTTTTCAAGTTTTTTTAAACTTTTTTCGGCTTTTTTTTCGTCTAATTCTCAACCACTATATCTTGTATTTACAGCAGATAAAAAAGCACTACTCTATCCCGTTATTACTCTATGGGATAAAGCAGTGCTTTGATTTTGCTTTAATGCTTTAAACTATTTGCTCTTACGACGCTTGTCCGTAGTTGTATGGCTGTAGATATCCTCTTTTATCTGGAGATCGAAGCTTCCTTCTTTTTCATAGTCTGAAGCATTGTTCTTCCATCTGACACTTTTGTGTTTGGATGCCATAACACCAACAACAATTCCGGCAACAACGGCGCCGATAAGAAGTGAAATGATCAGGTTCTTTACCGGGCTCTCGCTGCTTTCGGCACTATCTTCCGTAAGGAATATGCCTGCAGCAAGCGCAGGTGCTGCTGTCATACAAAGTATCGACATTATAAGCAAAGCTGTCTTTATCGTTTTTTTCATATGAGCACCTCCGTCAGAATATGGTCATCAGCAGCATGCTTACTGCCGTAACCGCAGCCATGATTCCGCCAAAATATCCGAAAGCTATCTTTTTATCTATAGGAAGGTTTCCGACAAATCTGCCGGACTGGCCGTTCATTCCGAAATGGAATTTCTTGCCTTCCCATGAAATATTCAGAAGCCATACGGGATAAAGCGCATAGCGTACTTTATGGTTGTTGAAATGAATATTCTTACTGTCGGTGCTGACAGAGTTGTAGCCCTTGACCGTGTTTCTGAATCTCTGCTCGGTACTTGCCTCCATTCTTTCGTCGACACGTCCCACGCTTTCATCGGAAGTCACGTCATATTTATCAGCGAGATAACCCGAAAGGTATGCAGGATTGAAATCCACTGCCTGACTGATATCAAAAGGCTCGATGGACTCAAACATCTTGTCGTCCATCTTGGTCGAACCATCAACAGGAACATTGGTGAACGCTATGTCACCCGCTCTTTCCACATTATAATAGGAAGTTTCGGTATATTCATAGTCCTCGTCGCTCCACTTTTTCTCCTTTTCACCTGTATATGTGAAATTTGCGGAGATTTCGGCATCAAAAAGCCAGACGGGAACATACACACCCTTGATCTCGTCAATTCGGTTGTCGCTCTTGAAAGCTTTCGGCAGGAACCTCTTGCCCTTGAAATGGCCGACAAATGCATTCTTTGCAGCTTTTTTGTCAAGCTTGAAAGGAATGACAATGTCGGGCTTATGTCCTCCGGTAAATGCTCCGGTCATGACAACCGGATTGTCGCAGTAAGGACAGCTGGACGCAGAGGTGGTTGCATCAACAATGATCTCACCACCGCATGACTGGCACTTATATATGTTCATGCCGGCCATCTCGTCACCATGTCCCTGCATGGCGTTTGCTGCCCATTCGGCAGTTCCGTCTGACTGGGTTGCATGGGCATCGGTCAGTTCTGAGATATCAAACATGGAATCACAGAAAGGACATTTCATCTTCTGCGATGCACTGTCAAACTCCAGCTTACCGCCACACGCCAGACATTTATATTCAACCATGTCGGTCATAATCTTACCTCACAGAAAGTATTATTTTACGATATCCGAATCATCAAAAGGATCGCCGCACTGAGGGCAGAACTTAGGAGGATTCTTGGGATCCTCGGGTTCCCATCCGCACTTGTCGCACTTATAGAGAGGTGCGCCTGCGGGCTTCGGCTTACCGCATTCCATGCAGAACTTACCCTTGTTTACGGCACCGCATGAACAGGTCCAGCCGTCAGCTGCTGCCGGTGCGGGTTTGGTCTTTCCGCACTCAGTACAGAACTTGCCAGTATTCACTGCCCCGCACTCACATTTCCAGCTATCTGCTGCGGGTGCTGCAGGTGCGGGTGCTGCCTGCTGCTGCATCTGCTGCTGTTGCATCATCTGCTGTTGCTGCATCTGCATCTGCTGCTGCTGATAATCCTGCTGGTTAGCCATATTGAAAAGCTGCTGAAGATTTGAATTTCCGGCATTCTGCATCATATTGGTTGCAAAAATTCCGTTCATTGCACCATTTGCGTTGTTTGCAGCGTCGATCATAGAATCATGCTGACCTTCCACAAGGGTACCGATGGCATTTCTCGGATCGCGGTTCCATGCTCTGTCTTCGAAATCCTGGATACGAGCCTTGTCGGCTTCCGAAACGGTAAGAGGATTGAAAGCAACTTTCTCAATTGAGATACCTCTCTTCTGCTTCCACTCGGGATCAAGTTCCTGGGAAAGTGCTTCCTTAGCTTCTTTCTGCTTTGCAGGAAGCTCATCATATCTGATACCCTGAGCAGAGAAGGTTGCGAATGCAGGAGTGAGTGCATCGATGAACTCGCTCTTCAACTGAGGAAGAATGGTCTCCTTCAGATATTCATTGGCAACATTGCCGCATACGTTTGCATAGAAAAGAACGGGATCGGTAATTCTGAATGAATACTGACCGTTGCATCTTACTTCTACGGTAAAGCTTCTTCCGAGCTCGGGATAAGTAAGTCTGAAAGGAATAGGATTAGCTGAACCAAATCTGTTGTTCATCAATTCCTTGGTATTTACATAGTAGATTCTCTGATCCTTTGCAGCTTCTCCGCCATGTTTGATACGATCCCACATTTCCTTGAATGTGTTCTTAAGACCTGCACCGAGTGAGCTTGAGAAAATACTGGGTGATGTTCCGGTTTCATATTTATAGATACCGGGCTCGGTTGCAACCTCGACAACCATACCCTGATCAACAAGGATTGCTGCCTGGCCTTCCTGAACAACGATACCTGAACCGTCAGTGATGACCTTGTCATTGCCCTTGAAGTTCTGGCCCTTGCCCATCTGTCTCTTTGCTCTTACTACAAGCACTTCATCAGGAATCGAATCACAGCTGTAAAATTCAAGCCAAGAATCTGCAAGTACTGACATTGCACTTCCGAGAGCTGCTCCGCCTACGCCGCCAAGCACTGTCTGGCCCGCATTAGCGAGTGTTGTTAATATAAGTCCCATATAAACCTCCAAAAATTAGTTTTTTTAGATCAAAGATCCACCTAATTCAGTATTATATCATAATACTTTTATCCATGCAAAGTATTTTTGGACTATTATTGATAAAATTCCACAAAAAAATCCTCTGCCATGTGACAGAGGATTTTCTACGGAGAAGGAGGGATTTGAACCCTCGCGCCGCTATTAACGACCTGCACCCTTTCCAGGGGTGTCCCTTCAGCCTCTTGGGTACTTCTCCAAATACGTGAGCCTGAACAAAACACACTATTAAATTTAAAACAGCCGACTCTTTAGCCGGCTGAAGCGGAGAGGGTGGGATTCGAACCCACGCGCCCTTGCGGACAAACGGTTTTCAAGACCGCCTCGTTATGACCACTTCGATACCTCTCCAAACGTGCTTACTTAAAATATCATAAAAGTAAGCACTTGTCAACTGTTTTTTTTATTATTTGCCGTAACCGTGACAATTTGTCTTATATCGCGAAAACCGAAAAATACCATTTTCCGTCATATTTAGCAATTGCAATATCGTCATCGACAAAATCAAAGCCTATGCTCTTGTCATCCGAATCTTCGGGAAGTAGCTCCAGACCGTCGGTTTCGATCACACCCTCAAGCCCGAGTTCTTTAAGCACCTGTGATATTTCGTTTTCACTATATTCCTCGAAAAACTCGTCAAGGTTCCATTCATGAAAAGCCTTCTCCGGAAATTCCCAGGTGGTAAACACTTCATTAAGTGTCATTGCAGACATGGCCTCATCCTCGACCAGCAGATATTCCGTTGCATATTTAAGGCTTTCCTTGGCATCTTTTGCCAGATCTTTCTTTATTAATGCGACAAAATCATCTTCGCTTCCATCAAACAAGCCGGCTTTCTTCATAAATTCACAGGCTGCCTTCAGTTCGTTAGCATTTATAAGCCTAAAGACATCTTCGGCCGCTTCCGCTGATATTTCGTCCATCTTTTCTTCGTCACCGTCAAAGAAATACATCAGCTTTTCATAGGTATAATATTTTTTCATCAGTGCCTTCCAGTTTTTGAAAAAGGCCTCGCTGGTTTCAAACCCAACCGGTTCAGGTTTGGGAGTAGGCATAGGCTCGCCTGTTATATCCGTAGGATCGGTTTCTCCGCCGTCGGGTTCCGAACTGCTTTCATCGGTACTGTTCTCATCACTGCTGCTTTCATCAGGTTCTGCGCTGCTCTCGGAATCGTCCTTTACGCTGCTTTCGTCGTCTTTTTTCGAGCTGCTTTCATCGTCCTTTGCGCTGCTCTCGGAATCCTTAGCTGCATTGCTTTCGTTTTCAGACGAAGAACCCGAATCAACAGAGGAGGATGTCGAGGTCTTCCCCGACGAACTGCTCTTTCCGCTGTCTTTTGCGCTGTCCTTGCCGCAGCCGGCTATCATAATCGCAGCCAAAGCAATTACCAGTAATTTCTTAATTTTCATTTTTCTTTTTCTCCTGTTCAACATTCCACATTTTTAAGAAGTGCCTCCGCGATCACCATATCCTCGGCAGTTGTTATTTTTATGTTGCCGGATCCGGTATCGCAAAGATATACTTCCACATCGCTGTATTTTTCTACCGCCATGGCATCGTCCGTAACAGTATTGTCATTTGCTGCGATCATTTTTTCATAGGCATTTTTTATCAGTTCATACTCAAACACCTGCGGAGTCTGCACCTGCCAGAGAGTTCTGCGGTCGGGAGTTTCCTTTACAAGCCCCGAGGTGTCTGCAACCTTGATCGTATCCTTTGCATGGCAGGCTGCGATAACGGCTTTTTTCGCCTTTACCTCTTCATAAAGTTTTGATATCATCTCCGGCGTAACTAAAGGCCTTGCTCCGTCGTGGATAAAAACATAGGTCTGCTCCTTATAGGACGATTCTTCCGGTAGATCTTCACATGCCTCAAGCCCGTTATATACCGAATTATATCTTTCCTTTCCGCCGGAAACTATCTTCCTAACCTTTTCAAAACCATACTTTTCAACGATTTCGCTCTTTACATATTCCTCGTCCCCGGCACCGCAGACCAGCACAACTTCGTCCGCCATGCTGTCCTCAAAGGCCCGAAGAGAGTAGTAAAGAACAGGCTTTCCGTTAAGGTCCATATATTGTTTCGGGATGTCACCGCCCATCCGAAGGCCCTTGCCTGCAGATAGGACAATGGCAACCAAATGATCTTTCTTCATTTTACCTTTCGCCTATTCTGAGATTGGGCACGGCATTTAAGTCCAGGCCGTCCCTTCTTCCCTTCATATATTCATAATAGCCCGCCGCACCTATCATTGCCGCGTTGTCCGTACAGAGTATGGGCTCCGGATAGTAGAGTTTAATCTTCGCCGCAGCACACATTTCTTCCATCTTCTGCCTGAGTGCCGAATTGCACGCAACGCCTCCTGCCAGGGCAATCTTGTCATATCCGAAGGCATTTGCCGCAGCAACTGCCTTGCCGCAAAGCGCATCAACCACAGCCTCCTGGAACGATGCCGCAACATCAGCACGGTTAACCTCCTCGCCCTTCATCTCGCACTGGTTCAGGTAGTTAAGCACAGCGGATTTTACGCCCGAAAACGAATAATCATAAGGGCAGTCCTCGATATGTGCCCTCGGAAAAGCAATGGCATGGGGATTTCCCTCCCTTGCCAGCTTATCGATCTTCGGACCTCCCGGATAACCAAGCCCTATCGCGCGCGCCACCTTGTCAAAAGCTTCACCCGCCGCATCATCATGGGTACGCCCGATGATTTCATAGACACCGTAATCCTTCACAAGCACAATATGGCTGTGGCCGCCCGAAACAATCAGGCTTAAAAACGGCGGTTCAAGATCGGGATGCGAAATATAGTTTGCTGAAACATGGCCCTCGATATGATGCACGCCTATCAGCGGCTTGTCCTTCGCATATGCAATAGCCTTTGCCGCAGAAAGACCGACAAGCAGAGACCCCACAAGCCCGGGGCCATAGGTAACCGCAACCGCATCCATCTCGTCAAGGCTCATCTTCGCCTCCGACAGTGCCTCAAGTATCACGGGATTTATTTTTTCAATATGCTTACGCGATGCGATCTCGGGAACCACACCGCCATAGAGCGTGTGGAGTGCGATCTGCGAGGAAATTACATTGCTTAGTACCTCGCGGCCGTTACGCACGACCGATGCCGCCGTCTCATCGCATGAGCTTTCAATTGCAAGTATATAAACCGGTTTCATTCTTTGTACCATTGAAGCCGCATCATTCATCCTCCGGGAATCTGATGACCGTACTTCTTCCGTCCTTCGGTATTATCACGTTTTCAAAAATCTTTTTTGCCTCGCCCTCGTAGTCCTTCGGCCTGATAAGGGAGGGTGAAAAATGGGTAAGCCAGAGCTCTGAGACTTCCGCCTCCTTCGCAAGCCCTGCCGCCTCCTTGAAGGTCATGTGCCTGTGCTCTTTTGCCTTTTCTTCCATTCCGGGCTCGCCGTACATGCCCTCGCATATGAACAGGTCGGAGCCCTTAGCGTTTTCGGCAATTCTTGCAACCGGTCTTGAATCAGTGCAGTAGCAAAGCTTGATTCCCTTTCGCTCGGGACCAAGTATCATGTCCTGGGTATAAAGCTTTCCTTCGAACTCGACCTCCATGCCCTTCTGCAGCCTGCTCCAGACCTTCATCGGAACATTGTTTTCCTTTGCCTTTTCAGGCATGAACCTTCCCGCACGGCGTATGCTCTGGGTGTAGCCGTAGCAGGTAATATTATGCTGCACCTTAAATGCTTTAAGCGTATAACCATAAAGTTCAAATTCTGCCTCGGGCCCGTCAATTTCAAGATATTTAAGTTCAAACGGAAGCTCGGGTGCGATGACGCGGAGCTTATTCACCACATTTTCAAGTCCCTTGGGACCAACCATTGTGACAGGCTCTGTCCTGTCGGCATTTCCCATAGAGAGAAGCATTCCGGTCAGACCGCTGATATGGTCCCCATGAAAATGCGTGATCGCAATCACATCGATATCGTGGCAGGATATTCCGGCCTCGCGCATTGCAATCTGGGTTCCCTCGCCGCAATCTATCAAAAGCGCACTTCCGTTAAAGCGCGTATAACAGGCTGTCAGCCACCTTTTCGGCAGCGGCATCATTCCGCCCGTACCGAGCAGACAAACATCCAACATCAGTATTTCCTCACTCTTTTTATCATTCCCCTATGGTTTTCATCATCACAAGGGCGTCCTCTGTCGGAAAACGGTAGAAATTTTTTCTTACTCCGATTTCCTTGAATCCGAATTTATCATACAGCCCGATCGCAGGCTTGTTTCCCGCCCGGACCTCCAAAAAAACATTTTTATTATCTTCCTTTTCAATTACCGCAATGGCTTTTTCCATCAGCACATTTCCATAGCCATGCCCGCGGAACTTCTTATCAATCGCCACGTTTGTAATCTCGGCCTCGCCGTAAACCACCGCCCAGCCGATATAACCGAGAAGCTCATTTTCACCTTCGCCTTTTCTTTTCAGGCAGAAGATTCTATGGAACTCGTTTCCGATAGCATCCGTAAACGCATCCCTGCTCCAGGCTTCAGAAAAGCTTTCCTTTTCTATTCTTTCCACCTCGTCAACATCAGTTTCGGAAAGCGGCTCGAAAATATAATCCGTATTCTCTCCCATACTTCAGTCCGCCGTTATCTTCTCTCCACGCTCAAGCTTCTCCCTTTCAGCCTGGGACATTCTTAAATAGTCCGGAACAAGCTCAGTTGCGGAAACGGTTTTTCCGTCTTTTATATATGCAAAAGCTGCCCTTGACAGTGCTGCTGCAGACTGAAGATCATGGCCCGCAGGTGCAAGAGTATAAGGCACGGTTACAAGCCCTGCAATCTTATCTTTATAAACCGGCACACCGTCTCCTAAGAAAACGACCTTTTTTCCCTGAGCGTTTACCTTTTCAAGTATTTCCTCTACCGGAACAGCCTGCTGGTCTTCGATGACAGCAAGTCTGAATCCGTCGGAGTTTTCGGTCTCCGACGTTTTTTCAAAGGCATATATGCCAGTATAAACCTGACTTCTTCTTGCATCCATCATCGGACAAACAAGGCAGTCGGCGCCCTCATAATTATAGGCAAGGGCCTCCAGTGTTTTAACTCCCACCATCGGCTTTTCCGCAGCAAGTCCGAGACCTTTTGCGGTCGCCGCACAGATCCTAAGTCCCGTAAACGAGCCCGGTCCGTTTGACACGGCAATATAGTCCATGTCATCCACTGATAGCCCCAGCATATCAAGCACGGTCTTCACCATCGGTAGCAGGGTCTGGGAATGAGTTTTTTTATGGTTGACGGTATACTCGGCAAGGATTTTGTCCTCCTCCGCCACAGCTACGCTCGCAGTGTTGCCCGAGCCGTCTATACTTAGAATTTTCATATTTTTTAAACCTTTTATCTAGTATTACCGGGGTCTTATCTCTTTCCGAAAATTATCTTCCTGTAGTCCGTCCCCTTCTCGGGTACCTTTTCTATCGTAAGCTTATAGCAGCCTTCCGGCAGCAGCTCCTCAATCGTCTCTGCCCACTCGATGACACATATCCCGTCACCGAAAAGATAGTCATCCAGCCCGACCTCATACATTTCCTCCGGATCATCGATACGATAGGTATCAAAATGATAAAGAGGGATTCTTCCCTCTTTATACTCCTGAACTATTGTAAATGTAGGGGATACAACCGGCTCGGTAATTCCAAGTCCCTTGGCAAGACCCTTTGTAAATACGGTCTTTCCGGTACCGAGGTCTCCCGAAAGGCAGATGATGGTTCCGGCCGTAAGCTTTTCTCCGAGCATCCTTCCGAATTCAAAGGTATCCTTTGCCGAGAAGGATTCCATATTCAGAGCCTCACTCATCCCGGGCCTCCTTATCTTTCTCTTCAGTTATTCCGTTTTGCTCGTCTTCAGCCAGTTCCGCCTTCTCAGGGCCTTCTGCCATTTTCTCAAGCTCACCGGCCGCCACACCATTAACCTCGATCGTATCCGAGCCGAGTGACAAAAACATATCCTTGTGCTCCTTGAGCATCGAAATCAGGTAATCCAGAGGCTCGTCACCGATGGCATCCTTAGGGATTACAAAAGCTGACGCCCTCGAAGTGTAAACATACACCCTTTTCTTCGAGTTCACATATTTATATATGTGTCCCCATTTAAAGCCTAAACTCTGCTCGCCCTGGGAAATAGTGATTCCGTCCTTCGTCAGCACATAATGGTTTGTGCCCTGAAGCCTCTCGGAGTATTTCACCTGGGCAGTCGCCTTCATAAAAAGCTGGGCAGGCTCGATCACCGTAAGCACTATTACCACTATCAGCATGATAAGCCTTGTAGCTGTGCTAAGGTCTCCCCACTTCCAGACAAGGTTCAGAATAAGAGCAAAGTCCACAAAAAGAAAAGCTATGCCTCTCACTCCGCCGTACTGCTGCCTTAACATGAAAGCGAACATGTCCTCGGTTTTCATTTTTATGTCAAATTCGTACTTTATCATCTTGTCAACCAAATCCTAACGGCAGAGCTTTCTGCTGATCTCCCAGAGATCGTCGTTAAGATCCTTCTGCATTTCAAGAGCTTCCTCGATATCATAATCACAGAAAACGCCGTTCTTCCATGCAACTATCCTCTTGGTCTTGCCCTCTGCAAGTATCTCGATTGCTTTTGCACCCATAGCCGATGCCATTACACGGTCACGGCAGGTAGGTGAACCGCCTCGCTGCATGTAACCGATGATGGTTGCCCTGGTCTCAAGTCCGGTTGCAGCCTCGATACGCTTTGCCATACCGTTCGAATCACCGATACCTTCTGCATTGATGATGATATGCAGTTTCTTTCCAAGCTTTTTCTTCTCGATTATGTTGTCGATTATCTTCTGCTCGTCATAGTCATAACGCTCGGTAACAAGTACCTCCTCTGCACCGGTCGCAATACCTGACCAGAGTGCAATATGTCCAGCCTTACGTCCCATAACCTCAATGATCGAGCAACGCTCATGTGAAGCTGAGGTATCCCTTACCTTATCGATTGCTTCCATTGCGGTGTTGAGCGCAGTGTCAAAACCGATGGTATAGTCCGTACATGCTATGTCAAGGTCGATGGTACCCGGAATTCCGACTACATTGATACCTTCCCTCGAAAGTGCAAGCGCACCACGGTATGAACCGTCGCCGCCGATAACTACAAGTGCATCGATTCCGTGCTTCTTAAGGATGAAGGCTGCCTTTTCCTGACCCTCAGGTCTCATCATCTCGGGGCATCTTGCAGTATAAAGTATCGTGCCGCCCTTCTGTATGATATCCGCAACGCTTCTTGCGTTCATATCAAAGATATCCTCTTCAAGCAGGCCCGTATAGCCACGTCTGATACCCTTGACCTGAAAGCCTGCAACAATACCGCAGCGTACAACCGCTCTTACCGCAGCATTCATTCCCGGAGCATCGCCGCCGCTTGTCAGCACTCCGACCGTCATTGCTTCATTAGTCTTTTTCTTCATATAAGCCATGTCACTTACCTCACATCATATATTCCAAATTTTCCGGAGATCAGATTTCTTCACCGAAACATTTTTTTCACCATATTTGCCCTTAAGCTCGGAAAGGCTAAGATCTGTCACTCCTACCCTTATCCTATCCGGCATTTTCTTAAGTGCCTTCTCAGCCTCGCAGTAAATAACAATTTTACTGAGTCCGGGCGTCCTTACAATATATTCGTTCAAAGAAGCTTCGTCTCTCTTCGCCGCATTGATATCCGGATATTTGATCCAGAGCTCACCGGGTATCTCGTCAAACGAAACCACATCCTGGCATATCAGCTTCGCATTTTTATCATCCTCGACGCTCACCCTGCCACGTACATATATTTTAGCATCCTCGAAAATCAACGAACGGTATCTTTCATAGGTTTTAGGGAAAGCTATCACCTCGACCGAACCCGTAACATCTTCAAGGGTAAAGAAGCACATCATTTCGTTATGCTTCGTGGTCTTCATGGTCTTTGCTGTCACCATTCCTCCGAGTATCACAAGCTTGTCGCCTTCAAGTTCGGGAAGACCCGTTTCCTCGTTCAGCACAAAATCCACGGCCTTGCAGCTGGTATTTGCATTCATTTCCTCCTCGTACTGCTCGAGAGGATGACCGCTGACATACATGCCGAGCACTTCCTTTTCGAAGAACAGAAGCTGCGCTTTTTCATATTCATCAAGATCCGGATATGTCACCACATTGTCAGCTCCCGCATCGCTCTCTCCGAGAAGGTCGAAAAGATTCATCTGCCCTGTCAGGCTTTTCTTCCTGTCACGTGCGATATTCTCGACTATATCGGGATAAAGCTGCATAAGCTGCCGCCTGTTGCCCGGAAGTGAGTCAAAGGCTCCTGCTTTTATCAGGTTTTCTATTGTTCTCTTGCCGACCTCGGTATCATAGGTCCGCTCGCAGAAATCCTTTATGTCACGGTAGGGACCGTTCTTCTCGCGCTCATTTACTATCGATGCAATTACCGGTCTTCCGAGACCCTTGATCGCAACCAGTCCATAGTAAATCTTTCCGTCCTCGACCGAAAACTCCGAACGGCCGACATTTATGTCCGGAGGCAGCACCTTTATTCCCATCTGCTTTGCTTCCTGAATATAGGAGATCAGCTTGCCTGTATTTTCAATGACGGACGTAAGAAGAGCCGCCATGAATTCAACCGGATAATACTTTTTCAGATAGGCTGTCTGGTATGCAAGCACCGCATAGCAGGCAGCATGGGATTTGTTGAAGGCATACTTCGCGAAATCCACCATTTCGTCATATATCTTATTGGCTACATCCTCGGAAATTCCCCTGGCCGCACAGCCCGGTATTCCCCGCTCAGGATCGCCATATACAAAGCTCTGCCTCTCCGCCTTCATCACATAATCCTTTTTCTTGGACATGGCACGGCGGAGGTTGTCGCTCTGGCCGTAGGTATAGCCCGCCAGCTCGCGCACTATCTGCATTACCTGCTCCTGATAAACGATACAGCCATAGGTCGGCTCAAGTATCGGAACAAGCTCCTTGCAGTCATATTCAATTTCGTTTCTGTTGTTCTTTCCCTTAATATATTTCGGAATGAAATCCATCGGTCCGGGTCTGTAAAGCGAGATACCCGCAATGACATCCTCCATGCAGCCCGGGGCAAGCTCCTTCATGAACGAGCTCATGCCGGCGCTCTCAAGCTGGAAGATTCCCGAGGTTTTTCCCGAAGAGATCAGTTCATAAACTGCCGCATCATCATAGGAAATATTGTTGACCGCAAACTCAGGCACTCTCTTTCTTACCATGTTTTCGACATCCTTGATGACGGTCAGGTTTCGAAGCCCGAGAAAGTCCATCTTCAGAAGTCCGAGGCGCTCGATTGCAACCATTGTGTATTGTGTTGTAATGATGTCGTCCGCACTCTTCTGCAACGGAACATATTCCTCAGCCGGAGCATTCGAGATTACAACGCCCGCAGCATGGATCGAGGTATGCCTCGGAAGTCCCTCAAGGCGCTTGCTGATTTTGACAAGCTCCTTTACCTCCGGGTCGCTTTCGATCAGTTCGCGAAGCTCGGCATTTTCCTCTATCGCCTTGTCAATAGTGATATTAAGTTCCTGCGGAATCATCTTAGCTATAGTATCACACTTAGAATACGGCAGGTCCATCGCACGCCCGACGTCACGGATCACACCGCGTGCCGCAAGCGTACCAAAAGTAACGATCTGAACAACGTTTGCGGTACCATATTTTCTGACAACATAATCGATGACCTCCTGCCGTCTTGCATAACAGAAGTCAACGTCGATATCGGGCATCGTCACACGCTCCGGATTAAGGAAGCGCTCAAACAGCAGCTGGTACCTTATCGGATCAAGCTCCGTGATCTCAAGACAATATGAAACAAGGCTTCCGGCAGCCGAACCACGTCCGGGTCCGACCGGAATGTCATTGTCCTTTGCATATCTTATAAAGTCGGAAACTATCAGGAAATAGTCCACAAAGCCCATCTTCTTTATTACGCCGAGCTCGTATTCCATTCTTTCAAGATTTTCCTGCCAGTTATCCGGATAACGCTTTTTAAGTCCCTTCATGCAGAGCTCGTTAAGATACTCATCGGCAGCCCTGCCCTCCGGCACGTCAAATTTCGGCAGCTTATAATTGCCGAACTCTATTTCCACATTGCAGCGCTCTGCAATTCTTTCGGTATTTTCAAGAGCCTCCTTCGCATAAGGAAAAAGCTCATACATTTCTTCTGCGGATTTAAGATAGAACTTACCCTTCGCATACCTCATGCGGTTTTCATCCGAGACCTTACGCTGGGTCTGTATGCAGAGCAGCACATCATGGGCCTCCCAGTCCTCCTCATATACATAGTGGACATCGTTTGTTGCCACAAGAGAAATTCCGGTCTCGTTATGAAGCTTTAAAAGTGCCTGGTTTACTATCTTCTGCTCGGCTATTCCATGGTCCTGAAGCTCGAGGAAAAAGTTGCCCTCGCCAAAAACCTTATTATACCAGAGCGCCGTTTCCTTAGCCTCCTCATAGAAGCCTTTAACTATATTCTGCGGTATTTCACCTGCAAGGCAGGCACTGAGAGCGATTATTCCTTCATGGTATTTTTCAAGGAGCTCATGGTCGATCCTCGGCTTATAATAAAAACCCTCGGTAAAGCCCTTGCTCACTATTTTCATGAGGTTGCGGTAGCCCTCGTTATTCTCGGCAAGAAGTATGAGATGGTAGTATCTGTCGTCGCTTACTGCACCTTCCTTTTCAAAACGTGATCCAGGAGCGACATAGACTTCGCAGCCTATAACAGGCTTTATGCCCGCACTAAGACAAGCATCATAGAAATCTATGACACCGTACATTACTCCGTGGTCGGTAATTGCCAGGTTTTTAAACCCAAGCTCTTTTGCACGGTTTACCATGTCTGAAATTTTACCGGAACCGTCCAGAAGGCTGTAACCCGTGTGGACATGAAGGTGTGTGAAATCCATGAAAAGCTCCTAAACAGTCATTATCAGTATCAAAGCAATAATAAGCACAACCAGGGTCACAAGCTCACATGCTATCAGAAGATTACATCTTGTGATCTTTACCCTGTGCTTTTGCAGCTGCTCTCTGCGGAGCTTTCTTATCTCGATTTCCTGACGGATTTTTTCATCATACTCTTCTTTGTAATTTGAAATATCCCTGTAGTTTTTCTCTTCCATAAAGTACCGCCGAATCTATGTCTATTTGAAGTCCATTATACCACAACTCCCGGCCTTAATACAAGAAAAAAAATCACCGGAGCCAAAAGCTCCGGTGGTCATGTCCGTTTTTATGCTGAGCATGGTTCTATCTGCTCATTTTCTTTGCAATATTTTCGATTGCTGTTTCCTCATCGGGACCATCTGCACTGATGCTGACCTTGTTTCCGTTCTTAAGGACAAGGCTCATCATGCCCATGATACTCTTCACATTTACCCTTTTATTGTCTGTTTCAAGGTAGATTTTGCTGTCATACTTACTTGCCTCCTGAACAATCAGGGCAATCGGTCTTGCGTCACTTCCTGTACGAAAGTTGATTTGAACATCCTTTGATACCATCACATTTCCTCCAAATGTACAGTAATATTTTCCGCAATACCCAACAGTTTCTGCAACCTGTGATTAACCCCCGACCTTCCAAGCGGCGGGTCCATCATTTCACCCAATTCCTGAAGCGACGCCTCAGGGTTATTAATCCTCAGCTCTGCAATTTCCTTTAAACCATCAGGGAGATTATCCAGCCCCATGTGATCCCTGATGATCTCGATGCACGACAGCTGTTTCTGCCCTGCCTCGGTACTCTTGCGGAGATTACCCAATTCGCAATTAACTCTTCGGTTGATAACACCGCGCGTTTCATTCATCGCACGCTCGTTCTCATAGTTCATCATCGAAACTCCGGCACCCATTACCGCAAGCATCTCAGATATTACCGAACTGTCCTTGATGTAGACTACGGTCTCTCCCTTTCTTTTCGTACTCCGGCTTTCATAGCCGAGCCAGGAAATCATTTCGGAGATTTTCTCTGCATCTTTTTCATTACGGAGGAGAAATTCAAGATGGTAGGAACGTTTAGGATCGTTCACACTTCCGCAGGCAATGAATGCACCGCGAAGATACGCTGCCATTGAAGAAGGAGTTTTGCGAAACTGTAATTTCTCATTCAGTTTCTTTTCATCCCATATTCCACATAATTCCAATCCGTAAATCACCTTGTTGCGTTTCCGTACATTCCTCACGAAAACCGACATTCTTATATTAAAACTTTTTTTCAGAATTGTAAAGACTTTTTTAACAAGTAAAAAATTTTCGTCTTGTAAGCACAGTAAACCGGCATTTTCGGGGTCTTTTTTTAGTTCTTTTGCCGAAAAAATGGCACAGAGTTCGGCGGCGGCATCCTTTTTCTGGGGAGAAATGCCCGCCAGCTCACTCTTTACGTCCGTCGAAAATGACATATTATTTCCTTCCGATCATGCGAAGCTCCGGTTCCAAACCTACTCCGGAATTCTCAAAAACCTTTTTCTTAACCTCATCCATCAGCGTCAGTACCTCGGCACAGGTCGCGCCTCCGAGATTGACCACAAAGCCACAGTGCTTTTCACTGACAGCCGCATTTCCGAATCTGAAGCCTCTTAGTCCCGCATCCTCGATAAGCTTGCCCGCAAAATATCCTTCGGGTCTTTTGAAGGTCGAACCTCCGGACGGAAGCTCGAGAGGCTGCTTGTCCTTCCTCTTCTTGTTAAGCTCCGAAATCTTTGCAAGGGACTCTTCCGCATTTCCGCGCTTTAGCTCAAACTCTGCCGAAAGCACGATTAGTCCTTCCGAAAGCACCCTGCTCCTTCTGTAGCCAAGCTCAAGTTCAGCATTTGTAAGTACCTTTTCATTCAGATCCTTATCAAGCACCCTTGCGGATTTAAGAACATCCTTTATCTCGCCGCCGTAGGCTCCCGCGTTCATCGCAATACCGCCTCCGACACTTCCGGGTATTCCCGCGAGAGTTTCGGTTCCTGTGTATCCTGCCTTGGCACATGCCTTCGAAAAAGCCGACAGGCTCATGCCCGCAGATACCTCAAACACTGCCTTTTCATCATCTGCATATATCGGTGCCGGAAGCTCCGTTCCCGCACCCTTTATCGAAAGAACGATGCCTTCCACACCCTTATCACTTACAAGGAGATTGCTGCCGTTTCCGATCACGGTTACCGGAATGTCCGCTTTTCTTCCGAATGCGAGCACAGCCTTTATTGCCTCTGGCTCCTTTGCAGTCACAAACACATCTGCCGGACCTCCGATCCTAAAAGACGTATGGGCGCTCATCGGCTCATCATAGAGTACCGCTCCATCGGGAAGCAGGCTTTCAAGTTCTTTAAACACAGACTTATCCAAATCTTCCTCCGGATTATTTGCTTCCGATCAGCATTCTTGCAGCGCCGTAGATTCCGGCATCATTGCCAAGCTCGGCAAGCCTGAATTCCTTGTTCTGCAAAGCCTTCATGATGTTGTTGTTATAATGCTTCCTGATTGCATTGATAAGGATTTCACCTGCACGGCTGACGCCTCCGCCCACTACATATACCTCAGGGTCAACAACCGCTGAAACATGGGTCAGTGCATATGCAAGATAGTTTCCTAAAGTATCGACAAGCTCAAGTGCAAGAGCGTCGCCCTTCTTTGCCTCATCAAAAATATTCTTTGCGGAAAGCTTCTCAAAACTTGCAAGCGAGCTCTTCTTGTCGCCCTTTGCGAGAGCTTTCTTTGCCATTCTTACAATACCTGTTGCGGAAGCATACTGCTCAAGATGGCCATGGCCGCCACAACCGCAGATATCCTCTTCCTCGGGATTTACTATCATATGTCCGATCTCGGCAGCAGCACCGTTAACGCCGCAGAGTATGTTTCCGTCAAGGATTACTCCGCCGCCGACACCTGTACCGAGTGTGATCATTACCATGTTCTTGCAGCCCTTGCCGCCGCCCTTCCACATCTCGCCGAGAGCTGCAACATTCGCATCGTTTCCTGCCTTTATCTTAAGACCGGTAAGGTCGCTCATTACCTGAGCCGCATTCATTCTGCCCCATCCGAGGTTCGGGCACTGAAGAACTGTTCCGTCCTCAAGAACCGGTCCGGGAATTCCGACACCCACACCGAGAACACTGTCCTTCTCGATAAATTTATCCTTCATCTTTGCAGCTATTGCCTTTGCAATATCCTTAGGCACATTCTCGCCGCCATTGGTTCTGTCGGTCATTATCTCCCACTTGTCAAGAAGCTCACCCTCAGCAGTGAAAAGACCGCACTTTATACTTGTTCCACCGATATCGATACCGAATACATACTGTTTCATTTTATTTATTTCCTCCTAATGTGGAAACACCTCATTTCATTCGGTGTTTCTTTGAATTTACCGCGCCAAGCGTCGCGCGGACCGACTGGCACCAGGACTCCTCCCACACTTCGTGTGGGCCCCTCCTCGTGCCCTACTTCATTAAATTTTCTGTTACGCGTTTATATAATTCCTGAGCCGCATTATATCCCATCTTCTTCTGCCTGTGGTTGATTGCTGCAGCCTCGCAGATGATCGCAAGGTTACGTCCGGGACGGATAGGGATATTATGTACGGGAATCTTGATTCCAAGGAACTCGGTATACTTATCCTCAAGTCCGAGCCTGTCATACTCCTTGTCCTTCACCCAGTCTTCAAGCTGGATAACAAGATTTACCTCCTGCTTCTCCTTTACGCTCTGAACACCGAACAATGTCTTGACATCGATGATACCGATACCGCGAAGCTCGATAAGATGCCTTGTAATGTCAGGCGCGCGTCCGATGATCGTATCATCCGAAATCTTTCTGAGTTCAACCACATCATCCGAAACGAGACGATGTCCTCGTCTGATAATTTCAAGAGCCGACTCGGATTTACCGATTCCGCTCTCACCCGTGATCAAAACGCCCTCACCGAAAATCTCAACCAGAACACCGTGGATTGAAATCGTCGGAGCAAGCTCTTCCTTCAGTACACGCACCATTGCAGCTATCAAAGAGCAGGTATCCATGTCCGTTGAAAGCACGGGAACATTATTATTAATAGCAAGCTGTTTAAAGCCCGGGCTCACCTCAAGCCCTCGGCAGAACACGATTGCCGGAACCTCATAGCCCATCAGGTTTCCGAAGCATACGTGCCTCTCCTCGCTGGTCATTTTATCATACATATATGAATATTCAACATTACCGATCAGCTGAATACGGTTCTTGTCAAAATTTTCAAAAAACCCGGCAAGCTGCAATGCAGGCCTGTTGACATTCGGACTGGTGATGATACGCTCCGAAATATCGACCTCGGGTGTCACATTCACAAGCCCGAGTCTGTCCATCAGCTTGGTAAGTTTAACGCCATCCATAAGCAAACCCTCCATAAAACGATATTATATATATGTTACCATTTTATGAAGGGTTATTCAACTGTTATTTTTTCTTTTTTTCAACCATTGCGCTTTTAACAATTTTTATGCATACAATTCTGAAATCACAACCTTTTCCATCTCAATGGTTCAGGTTTTTACTTCAATTATCATGGTGTGAACTCCTCGATTTTTCTTTAACCCGGTGCGGGACTTGTTAAATTACAAAAGAACACACTTCCCGTCACAGCATCAACAAAAACCGTGTTTTCATGGGCATCATAATTGCCCCCCCGTATTATCACGCATATAATATTTTCAAAGCAGTCTTAGGGGAAATGACTTTGTCCACATTCTCAATCTTTTCAAAATCCACCGAGCAATTGCGATTAGTAAAGCTATCCAAACAATCTGACTTTTCCATCACACAGTTAAGATAAAACCCGGCAAAAGTATATTTATCTTTACCGCCTTTTGAATCGTAATACAAGCTTGCTGTATCCAAAGCCTGACCGTCAAACACAAAGCC